>DASVFM010000162.1:0-29798 GCA_036380055.1 Casimicrobiaceae bacterium | reverse complement strand
GAGTCGCGGCTGCGGCCGACGTGCGAGAGTTCGTCTCACGAAACGATCCAAGGAGGCCGCCGCGCGAGCCCGCAGCGAGGGGCCCCGCTTTAGCGGGGATCGCGCGTGGCGAGTCGCGGCTGCGGCCGACGTGCGAGAGTTCGTCTCACGAAACGATCCAAGGAGGCCGCCGCGCGAGCCCGCAGGGAGGGGCCCCGCTTTAGCGGGGATCGCGCGTGGCGAGTCGCGGCTGCGGCCGACGGCTAGCGCGCCATGCTGCGGTCGATGCCTTCTACCTTTCCGTTGGCGCACAGCACGCGCGTGCGCGCCGGGTCAGCGCTCCCACCGGGTTCGAACACGTACTCGATCATGGGTGCGCCCCCTTCGCTGCCCGCAATCTCGCGCTGGCGATCCGGCTTGCCGAGCTCCGCCAGCACTTCCTCGCAGGCGCGACCGCGAGCCCCCTTCTGGGGAGCCGCAGCGAGACGCGGTGCCTCCGCGGCTCGCGTGTCCGCGGGTCGCACGGCGTCGGTCGGCGGCGGAGTCTCAGGCGGCCGCGTGGAACTGGACGGACTAAGCGCTTCAGGCGCTCGCAGGAGATCGACGGGTCGTGGCGCTTCCGCCTTCGCGCCCGTGGGAGGTAGCGAATTCGGCGCCGCGGCCACGGACGGCGTCGCAGCAGGCATCGCCGGTGTGACGGCCGGAAGCGGCGAGGAGCGGGCCGCAGGGGCCACAACCGGCGTTTCCCGGAACCAAAGCACGCGGTCGCGGAGCATACCGATCTGCATACTGCGATCAGGCAGGTTGTAGGTCCACTGTTCGGTCGCGCCTCCAGTCGTGGTGTCCTTGATCTCGGCCGGGTCGCCGAAGCCTTCACGCACCCAGCTCGCAGGCATCCCGGCCACCACGCGCCGCTCCGAGGCGTTGCGCTGCCACTGCGCCTCTTTCTCGGCGCGATCAGCGGTCCAGCTGTTGTCGAAGATGTCTACGCGTTCCGCCTTGCCACCGGTCGGGCATTTCTCGTTCTGGTAGGTGATGTTGCCCGCCCGATCTATGCACTTGTAGATGTCGGCGGCCGCCGACGGCGCGATCGAGCAGAGCGCAAGCGCCGCCCAGAGACCGCTCAAGGCGCAGTTTTGAAGAGGCCGGGGGGCGAGGGCGCGGGTCATGACGCGCTCACTGTACGCCCCTGCGATGCCAACGTCATCTTCGGCCGCACAATCCTCGGGAGCGTCTTGTAAACTGGACACCCTGGCCCGCTGCGCGATCGCCCATGTCGCCCTTGCCTCAACCCGCACCCCGGCCGCGTCCGCTCGAGCTGGCCTCTCCGGCCGAGCCCGAGGCCATCGCACGCGCCGCGCTGGACGGCTTCGAGCGGCACTACGCGCTATTCCGCGACTGCGCGCGCGCCGCCAAGCGGCATTTCGAGAATGGCAACTGGCTCGCCATTGCGCACACCTCGCAGGATCGCATCGATTTCTACGACCGCCGGGTGCTCGAGACGGTCGCGCGGCTCGAGCGCGAATTCGGCTGCGCGCGCATCGACGAAGCGCGCTGGGAAGCCGTCAAGCGGCACTACATCGGGCTGCTGATCGACCACAAACAGCCGGAATGCGCCGAAACATTCTTCAACTCGGTGTCGTGCAAGATCCTGCACCGGACGTATTTCCACAACCGCTGCCTGTTCGTGCGCCCAGCCGTGTCGACGGATCACATCGACGCCGACCCGCCATCGTACCGGTCCTACTATCCGCGACAGGATGGCCTTCGCCAGGCGCTGATCGACGTGATCCTCGATTTTCGCCTCGAGCGCCGTTTCGCCGACTTCCGGCGCGATCTGAGGAACATCCTGGCGGCGTTCCGTGCGCGCTTCCCGCGGCCCTTCGTGCTGGAGGCGAATCACCAGCTGCAGGTGCTCTCCTCGCTCTTCTTCCGGAACCGGACCGCGTACATCGTCGGGCGGGTAATCAATGGCTTCCACGCCTATCCGTTCGTGGTGCCGATCAAGCATGACCGCGAGGGCCGGCTCTACGTGGACGCGCTGCTCTTCGAGCCGGAGCAGATAGCCCTCGTCTTTTCGGCCAACCGCGCCTACTTCTTGGTCGACATGGACGTGCCTTCTGCCTACGTCACGTTTCTGCGCGAGATCGTGCAGGTGCGCACCGAGGCCGAGCTCTACACCATGGTCGGCCTGCAGAAACAGGGCAAGACGCTCTTCTTCCGCGATTTCCTCCACCATCTCAAGCACTCGACGGACGATTTCGTCCTGGCGCCCGGCATCAAGGGCCTGGTTATGAGCGTGTTCACGCTGCCTTCGTACCCGTACGTCTTCAAGGTGATTCGCGACCGAATCGCACCTTCGAAGGAGACCACGCCGGAAAAGGTCAAGGAGAAATACTTCCTGGTCAAGCACCACGATCGGGTCGGGCGCATGGCGGATACGCTCGAATACTCCGACGTCGCCATCCCGCGCGCGCGCTGCGCTCCCGAGCTGATCGCCGAGCTGAAGGCGGTCGCACCGACGGCGATTGAGGAGGACGGCGAGATGATTCTCATCAAGCACGTGTACATCGAGCGGCGCATGACACCGCTCAACCTTTTCCTCGAGACGGCAAGCGCGGAGCAGCGCGCGCGAACCATCCGCGACTATGGCGAGGCGCTGAGGCAGATGGCCGCCGTAAACATCTTTGCTGGCGACCTGCTGTTCAAGAACTTCGGCGTCACGCGCTTCGGGCGGGTCGTGTTCTACGACTACGACGAGATCGAATACGTCACAAGCTGCCGCTTCCGGCGCATCCCGCCGCCACCCGCGGGCCACGACGAAATGTCGGACGAGGTCTGGTATCCGGTGGGCCCCACCGACGTTTTCCCGGAGGAGTTCGGGACCTTCCTCCTCACCGACCCGGCCGTGCGCGAAGCGTTTCTCGAGCACCACGCGCAGCTACTCGATGCCGAGTGGTGGAGCGCGCAGCAGGCACGCCTCGCGAGCGGCGAGCTCCCCGAGGTGCTGTCGTATCCCGAGCGATTGCGCTTCGTGCCGCGCGCCGGCAGAGCCTAGGGCGCGGTCGCTTCCGCGAGTCGGCGCGCGACGTCCTTCGCCTGCACCGCCGCGCCTACATCGCCCTGCTTCGCGGCGGCGACGTACCAGGTGAGCGCCTTGCGCAAGTCCTTGGCGACCCCATCGCCGTGCTCGTAGAAGCTGCCCATGATGTACTGGGCACCGACATGGCCATTCTGCGCCGCCGCCTCGTACCACTTGGCGGCGAGCTTCCAGTCCTTCGGCGCCCCGCGCCCGAGAAAGTACTGCGTCGCGAGCTCAACCTGCGCTTCGGTGTGTCCCTGCTCGGCCGCCCTTTGCCACCACTCGGTGGCGGAGGTGAGCGAGCGCGAGACGCCGAGACCGCTCTCGTAGAGCAGCCCCAGGTTGTACTGCGCCTGCGGCAACCCCGCGTCGGCCGCTCGCCGCAGCCACTGCACGCCGGCCTCGACGTCGGGCGGGCCGCCCTCCCCCCGAAGGAGCATGCTTGCGAGGTTGAATTCGGCCAGCCGCTCGCCAGCCGCAGCACCCCGCTCGTATATCGCGCGCGCCGCGGCATAGTCGCCACCCCTGTAAGCCTGCCACCCGGCGTCAGCGGCAGGCGGCGCTGCTCTCGCCGGGATTAGCATCGCCAGCGCTGTAAGCAACAACGCACGAGCCGCGTGCACCCTCGCCCGCTTCAACGAAACTCCCGGAGTATCATTGCCGCTTCAGTCTAGCACCGCGCATGTTCGTCAGCACTTTTGATCTGTTCAAGGTCGGACTCGGGCCATCGAGCTCGCACACCGTAGGGCCGATGCGGGCGGCGCGGCGCTTCGCGCACGATCTCGCCGCTGAAGGAAAGCTGGAGCAGACGGCGCAGGTGGTCGTCGACCTCTACGGCTCGCTGGCACTGACCGGGCGCGGCCACGGCACCGACCGAGCCATCCTGCTCGGCTTGTCCGGAGACGCGCCCGATCTGATCGAACCCGACGAGGTCGAGCCCAAGGTCCGACGCATCCTCACGCAGAACGTGCTGCTCCTCGACGGTCGGCACCCGATTCCCTTCACGGAACAGGCGCACCTGCGCTTCCGCATCGACAAGGCGCTCGCCTTTCACAGCAACGGCATGCGATTCACCGCTTACGACTCGACCGCGACGGTGCTCGCACGCAAGGTGTTCTTCTCCGTCGGCGGCGGGTTCGTCGTCGACGAGACCGAGGCGGAGCACCTCGGCGAACCTGTCGAAGGGCCGCGCGTCCCCTACCCATTCTCGAGTGCCGCAGAGCTCCTGGCGATGGGCACGGCCGCGAAGAAGCGCATCCACGAGATGATGCGCGTGAACGAGCACGCGTTGCGCAGTCCGGATCAGGTCCGCAGTGGTTTGCTGCGGCTGTGGTCGGTGATGAACGACAGCATCGAGCGGGGAATGGCGCACGATGGAGTGCTCCCCGGCGGCCTCAACGTGCGCCGGCGCGCGAAGGGGCTGCGCGACACACTGCTCGCGCGGCGGGCTGCCAAGCAGAGCAGCCCTACCGAGGCAATCGACTGGGTCAGCGTGTACGCCATCGCGGTGAACGAGGAGAATGCTGTCGGATCGCGCGTCGTGACCGCGCCAACGAACGGTGCAGCCGGGATCATGCCGGCGGTCATTCGCTACTACCGCGAGTACTACCCCGAGAGCAACGACGACGGCGTGGTCGTGATGCTGCTCACCGCCGCGGCGATCGGCGGCCTGTGCAAGCGCAACGCCTCGCTCTCCGGCGCGGAAGTCGGTTGTCAGGGAGAAGTGGGTGTTGCCTGCTCGATGGCGGCAGGGGGTCTGGCCGCGGCGCTGGGCGGCAGCAACGCGCAGATCGAGAATGCCGCGGAGATAGGCATCGAGCACCACCTCGGCATGAGCTGCGATCCCGTCGCCGGCCTCGTGCAGATTCCCTGCATCGAGCGAAATGCCATGGGGGCGGTCAAGGCGATCAACGCCGCGTCGCTCGCCCTGCGCGGCGACGGCACGCATCGCGTCGCGCTCGACACTGTGATCAAGACGATGTACGACACCGGCCGCGACATGATGGCGAAGTACAAGGAGACCTCGCTCGGGGGCCTGGCGGTCAACGTGGTCGACTGCTAGACGCGGGCCGTCGCCTACTCGGCGAGAAGACGATAGCCGACGCCGAGCTCGGTGCGCAGAAAGCGGGGATTGGTGGGATCCGCTTCGAGCTTGTGCCGCAGCTGCGCCATGTAGATACGCAGATAGTGCGCGTGCTCGACGTGCGAAGGACCCCACACCTCGGCGAGCAACAGCCGGTGCGTGCATACTTTGCCTGCGTGACGCACGAGGACCGTTAGCAGGCGATATTCGTTCGGCGTCAGGTGAACCTCCTGTCCCCCGCGAACCACGCGCCGCGCAGCGAGATCGACCCGCACGTCACCGAACTCGAACGTGCTGGCGCCATCTCCGCCCGTAGGCTGGGCGGCACGCCGCAGCGCCGCGCGGATGCGCGCCAGGAGCTCGCCGATCCCGAAGGGCTTCGTGAGGTAGTCGTCGGCACCCGCGTCGAGCGCCTTGATCTTCTCCTGCTCGGCGCTGCGCGCCGACAAGATGACGATCGGCCCGGTATACCACTCGCGAAGCCGCGCCACGACGTCCACGCCGTCGACGTCCGGGAGACCGAGATCGAGGATGACCAGGTCAGGCTTGCGCGTCGCCGCCTCGACGAGACCCTGCGCGCCGCTTTCGGCCTCGAAGATGCGCATCGGTTGCGCCGAGAGGCCGCTGCGCAGGAAGCGACGGATCTGCGGATCGTCCTCGATGACGACCAGCGTGGGAACCGTAGCGTTCACGGTCGCGTCGGTGCGGCAGCGGGAACGGCGCGCGCGGGCGCTGCATCCGGCTCGGCCTCGACCGTGGGTGGCTCGCCGGCCGGCAGCTCGAAGCGGAACACGGCGCCGCCGCCCTCGCGGTTCGCCGCGGTGATGCTCCCGCCGTGTGCCGCGACAATCGCTCGGCTGAGCGCGAGACCCAGTCCGAAGCCGCTCTGCGCCGCCTCGCGCTGCAGCCGATAGAACTTGTCGAACAGCCGGTCCTCCTCCCCTTTCGGGATCCCCGGCCCGCGGTCGGCAACCTCCACGACGACGTGCCCGGGCACCGGCCGCGCCGAGATGTCGATCGGCGTACCGGCCGGCGTGTACTTGAGCGCATTCTCGAGCAGGTTGACCAGCAGCTGCTCGATCAGCACCGCGTCCACGCGCAATAGCGGCAGGTGCGGCGGCAGCGACACGTTCACTGCGCGTCCGGCGAGCGCGTCGCGTAATCTACCGAGCGCACTGCCCACGATCTCCTCGAGCGGTGTCCATTCGCGGGTGAGCTCGATCGCCCCGGATTCGAGCCGCGCCATGTCCAGCAGATTCGTCACCAGGGTGGTCATCCGCGCGGACTCTTCGTGGATAGTCTGCGCGAGCTCGTGCCGCGCGGCAGGCGACAGACGCTCGGCATCCTCGACGAGACTCGAGGAGGCGCCGACCAGCACAGCCAGCGGCGTGCGCAGGTCGTGGGAGATCGCATTGAGGAGTGAGTTGCGCAGCGCCTCCGTCTCTGCCTGACGCGCGAGCTTTGCGGCGTCGGAGGCAAGCTGCACGCGCTCGAGCGCGGCTGCGATCTGCGCTGCGAAGGTGTCGAGCAGGTGCCTCTGCTCGGGAATGAGCAGGCGCTCCTTGCGCGAGGGAAGCACCGCCAGCACGCCGACCAGCTTGTGCGCAGCCGCGAGCGGCACGTAGATCGCCTCGGCGCCTGCAAGCGTATGGGTTCCCAGCCCAGCAGCCACACGGTTGGCATAGACCCAACGCGCGATGCCCAGATCCGCTCCATGCAGCGACCCATAGATCCCGGGCGCCTCTGGGTACCGGATCGTTCCGGCGGCGTCTGGAACCAGCACGACCGCTTGCGCCTCGAATACCCGCGAGACATGCTGCACGGCGAGTGCAAATACATCGTCTTGAGTTCCGACACGCGAGAGCTCGCGCGTCATCGTGTAGAGCGCCTCGGCGCGCCCCTGCCGGTGCTGCGCGACCCGTGCCTGCAGCCGGATGCTCGCGGTGAGACTGCTGATCACCAGCCCCACGCCCAGCATGACCGCGAATGTCAGCAGATACTGCGTGTCGGAGACCGCGAAGCTGTAGAAGGGAGGAACGAAGAGAAAATCGAACAGCCCGACCGAGATGATCGACGCGACGACCGCCGGCCCGCGCCCGAAACGATAGGCCGTCACGAGTACACCGACGAGGTAGACCATCACGAGGTTGGTCGCTTCCAGGCGTCCGAGAAGGAGCCAGGACAACCCGGTTGCCGCCGCGCAGATCGCGACCGCCGCCGCATAGCCGTGCCAGCGCACCTTGCGCGATGCGGCCTTGCTCTCGTCGATGCCGAGATACGACTTGGTCCGGGCGAGCTGGTCGGCAAAGGCGGCGCCCGCGGAGACCGTCTCCGGCTCGCCGAGCAACAGAAGATCGATGCCGCGCAGGCGCTCGGTCACGGCGTCGACCAGCGAACCGAAGATCCAGCGGCGCCAGCCGCGACGCGTCGGCTTGCCCAGAATGAGCCGTGTCGCGTTATTCTCGCGAGCGAAGTTCAGCAACTCGTCGGCGGCGCGCGCGCCAGTGAGCACCGAGGTCTTACCGCCCAGCTGCTCGGCGAGTCGCAGGTAGCCGAGGATCCGATTTCGTTCCGCCTGCGGCAGGCGCAGCAGTGCGGGCGTTTCGACGTAAACGGCGTGCCACTCGGCATCGACCGCATCGGCGATGCGCTTCGCGGCGCGCACGAGCTGCTCTCCGCGTCGATCGGGCCCTAGGGCGACGACGATGCGCTCGCCAGCGGGCCAGACCGGGGCGATCGCTTTCTCATCGCGGTATTCACGCATCTGCGCATCGACCCGGTCAGCGGTTTGCCGCAGCGCCAGCTCGCGCAGCGCGATGAGGTTGCCCTTCTTGAAGAAGTTGTCGAGCGCGCGTTCGATCTGCTGGGGAATGTAGACCTTGCCTTCCTTGAGGCGCTTGAGCAGCTCGTCGGCCGAAAGATCGATCAGCTCGACCTCGTCGGCGGTCGCAAAGAAGGTGTCGGGAAGCGTTTCGCTGACGCGGACGCCGGTGATCTGCCCCACGACGTCGTTGAGGCTCTCGATGTGCTGGACGTTGAGCGTCGTGTAGACGCTGATGCCGGCGCCGAGCAGCTCGTCGACATCCTGCCAGCGCTTGGGATGACGCGCACCCGGCGCGTTCGTGTGCGCGAGCTCATCGACGAGAAGGAGCGTCGGCCGGCGCTTGAGCGCCGCATCGAGATCGAACTCCTTGACCGCCGCGCCCTGGACCTCGAGCATCAGTGGCGGAAGCTGCTCCAGGCCCTCGAGCATAGCCGCCGTCTCGGCGCGGCCGTGGGTCTCGAGAAGGCCCACCACCAGGTCGGTGCCGGCGCGGCGCAGCGCCTGCGCGGCCGCAAGCATCGCGAACGTCTTGCCTACGCCCGCCGAGGCGCCGAAGAAGATCTTCAGCCGCCCTCGCTGTGCACGCGCGGCCGCCGCCTTCACATCAGCAAGCAACCGGTCTGGGTCGGGACGTTCGCCTTCCATCGCGCGCCGTCAGGGTGGCAACGGCGCCTAGTGTACCGTGCGGCCCGGGCTCCCGCCGTCAGCGCGCAGCGTCGAGGGCAAGGTTGAGCTCGACTACGTTCACGCGCGGCTCGCCGAGCACACCAAACGTCCTCCCCTCGGTGTGCCCAGCCACGAGCGCAAGCACTTTCTCTCGCAGCAGGCCGCGTGCTTTGGCGACGCGCGCCACCTGATAGTCCGCCGCTGCAACACTGATGTGTGGATCCAGCCCGCTGCCCGAGGCGGTGACAAGGTCGATCGGCACCGGCGCGTTGTTGTCTGGATCCGCGTCACGCAGCGCCTTGATCCGATCCTTCACGGCGTCGGCGAGAGCAGGATTGCGTGCACCCTGGTTCGAGGCGCCGGAGGAAGCGCCGTTGTACGGCTGCGGCGAGGTTGCCGACGGCCGGCTCCAGAAGTACTTCGGATCGTCGAATGGCTGGCCGATCAGCTCCGAGCCGACCGCCTTGCCGTTGCTGACGATCAGGCTGCCGTTCGCAGCACTAGGGAAGGTGAGCTGTGCGATGCCGGTGATCGCGAGCGGATAAGCGACGCCAGTCAGCACAGTCAGCACGACGAGCATCCGCACGGCCGGCAGGATTTCCGAGAATGCGAACATCGATGTTCTCCGTTCAGGCGAGATGCGCCGCGGCAAGGAACATGTCGATCAGCTTGATGCCGGCAAACGGCAGGAGGATGCCGCCCACACCGTAGATCAGCATGTTACGGCGCAGGACGCGGCCGGCGCCGACGGGACGATACTTCACGCCCTTCAATGCGAGCGGGATCAGCGCCGGAATGATCAGGGCGTTGAAGATCACCGCCGCCAGGATCGCGCTGTTTGGCGTTGCGAGGTGCATCACGTTCAGGGCGTCGAGGACGGGATACGTGCTCGCGAAGGCTGCCGGGATGATCGCGAAATACTTGGCGACGTCGTTGGCGATCGAAAAGGTGGTCAGTGCGCCGCGCGTCATCAGGAGCTGCTTCCCGATCTCGACGATCTCGATGAGCTTGGTCGGGTTCGAGTCGAGATCGACCATATTGCCGGCTTCCTTGGCCGCCTGCGTCCCGCTGTTCATTACGACGGCCACGTCGGCCTGCGCCAGCGCCGGCGCGTCGTTGGTCCCGTCGCCGGTCATCGCCACGAGCTTGCCCTCTGCCTGGATGCCGCGGATCAGCTTAAGCTTGGCCTCCGGGTTGATCTCGGCGACGAAGTCGTCCACGCCTGCTTCCGCGGCGATCGACGCTGCGGTGAGCTTGTTGTCGCCGGTGATCATGATGGTGCGGATGCCCATCTGGCGCAGCTCCGCGAAGCGCTCCTTGATGTGGGTCTTGACGATGTCCTTGAGCTCGATCACCCCGAGGACGTGCCGTCCTTCCGCGACTGCGAGCGGCGTCGAGCCACGCCGCGCGATTTGCTCGACGCGCGTGATCACCTCCGCGTCGACGCTGCCGCCCTGCGACCCGATCCATACCTTGACTGCATCGAGCGCTCCCTTACGGATCTCGCGCCCGCGGTAGTTGACACCGCTCATCCGCGTCTGCGCCGAAAACGGAACGATCGTGAACTGGCCCGGCTCGAGCGCCGGCGGTACCACGCCCCAGGCTCGCTTGATATAGACGACGATGCTCTTGCCCTCGGGCGTCTCATCGCCGAGCGAGGCGAGCAGGGTGGCTTCAGCGAGCTGCGTTGCAGGGACCGTCGCCACCGGGTAGATGGCGGAGGCCTGACGGTTACCGAACGTGATCGTTCCAGTCTTGTCGAGAAGCAGCACGTCGCAGTCTCCGGCTGCCTCTACGGCGCGACCCGAGGTGGCGACGACGTTGGCACGCATCATCCGGCCCATTCCGGCCACGCCGATCGCCGAGAGCAGTCCGCCGATCGTGGTCGGAATCAGGCACACCAGGAGCGCCACGAGCACCGTGATCGTCACCGGTGTGCCCGCCTTAGCGACCTCGACGCTATACAGGGAATAGGGCAAGAGCGTCACCGTCGCGAGCAGGAACACCAGCGTCATCGCCACCAGCAGGATGGTGAGCGCGATCTCGTTGGGCGTCTTCTGCCGCTTCGCGCCCTCGACCATGCCGATCATTCGATCGAGGAAGGCCTCGCCCGGGTTGACGTTGATGCGGACTATGATCCAGTCGGAGAGCACGCGCGTGCCGCCGGTGACGGTGTCGAAGTCGCTCCCCGCGGCGCGGATGACGGGCGCGCTCTCGCCCGTGATCGCCGACTCGTCGATCGACGCCGCACCTTCGATGACCTCGCCGTCGCCTGGCACCAGATCACCCTGAACGACCAGGACGGCGTCTCCCTTGCGCAAGCTCGCGGAAGGTACCTGCGTTTGCGCTGCGCCACGCTCGGGCTTGGCGAGCTTTTTCGCCGTTGTCTCGCGACGCGCGCTCTTGAGCGACGCCGCCTGCGCCTTGCTGCGGCCCTCGGCAATCGCTTCCGCGAAGTTGGCGAAAAGCAGCGTGATCCAGAGCCAGAGCGTCACCGCTAGGATGAATCCCGCCGGCGCCTCGCCCTGCCCGAGCAGCGCCTGCAGCCAGAGGATCGTGGTCAGGATGCTGCCGATGTAGACGACGAACATCACCGGGTTGCGCCACTGGTAACGCGGCGTCAGCCGGCGGAAGCTGTCGACAAGCGCCGTCTTCAACAGATCGCCGCTCATGAACCAGGACAGCGCGGATTGTCTTGCGGTTACGCTCGACATGATTGGGGTCTCAATGGGCCGTACGTGTTATGGTGCCGCATAGAGCAAGAGGTGCTCGACCACCGGTCCCAGCGCCAACGCGGGAACGAAAGTAAGCGCGCCCACGGTGATTACGGTGCCGATCAGCACGAAAACGAACAGCGGCGTGTGCGTTGGCAGCGTACCCGCGGAAGGCGGGACACGCTTCGCCGCGGCCAGCGCCCCCGCGAGCGCGAGCACCGGGATTGCCAGCCAGTAGCGGGCGAAGAGCATGCAGATGCCCAGCGCGGTGTTGTAAAACGGGGTATTGGCGTTGACCCCGGCGAACGCGCTGCCGTTGTTGTTGCTCGCCGAGGAGAACGCGTAGAGGATCTCCGAGAAGCCGTGCTCGGCCGGGTTCGATGCTCCGGCCTTGCCGGCATCGAGCATCACGGCGACCGCGGTCCCACACAGAACGAGCAGGGGCGGAAGCAGGATGGCGATAGAGGCCATCTTGATCTCGAAGGCGCCGATCTTCTTGCCCAGGTACTCCGGCGTGCGTCCGATCATCAATCCGGCGATGAACACTGCAACGACGGCGAACATGATCATGCCGTAGAGCCCGGAGCCCACGCCGCCGAAGATCACCTCACCCAGCTGGATCAACCACATCGGGATCATCCCGGCGAGCGGCATGAACGAGTCGTGCATCGAGTTCACCGACCCGTTCGAGGCTGCGGTTGTCGCAGTTGCCCAGAGCGCCGAATTGGCGACGCCGAGCCGAACCTCCTTGCCCTCCATGTTGCCGCCGGGGTTCGTGGCAGTCTGGACAGAGTCGGTCCCCAGCTTCGTGAGTATCGGATTGCCCCCCTGCTCGATCGAATACGTGAACGGCAGGAGCGCGGCGAAGGTGATGGTCATCGCGGCGAGCAGCGCCCAGCCTTCGCGCGTGCTGCCGATCATGCGCCCGAACGTGTAGCAGAGCGCCGCGGGGATTGCGAGGATGGCGAGCATCTCCAGGAAATCGGTAAGCGGCGTTGGGTTCTCCAGCGGATGCGCCGAGTTGACGTTGTAGTAGCCGCCGCCGTTGGTGCCAAGCTGCTTGATCGCGATTTGCGAGGCAACGGGCCCGAGCGGAATCGTCTGCTCGGTCGCGGTCGCCTTCTCGGTGACCGGATTGCCCTTCTCGTCCTTGAGCGGCTGCCCGTCAGGCCCGGTCTTTGGATTGTCGTAGGTCACCGGCTGGGTCAGCGTGACGGTCGCGTACTTGTCGAAGGTCTGCGGGATGCCCTGCCAGACGAGGACCAGCGCAAAGACGAACGCAAGCGGCAGCAGGATGTACACCGTCGTGCGCACGAGATCGACCCAGAAGTTGCCAATCGCCTGCGCCTCCTTGCGTACGAACCCGCGCACGAGCGCGACCAGCACCGCCATGCCCGTCGCCGCCGAGACAAAGTTCTGCACCGTGAGCGCGAACATCTGCGTGAGGTAGCTCATGGTGCTCTCGCCGCCGTAGCCCTGCCAGTTGGTGTTGGTGATAAAGCTCGTCGCCGTATTGAAGGACGAATCGGCGCTGACTGCCGCCATCGACTGTGGATTGAGCGGCAGCCACTGCTGTAGCCGCTGCACAGCGTAGACGACGAGCCCACCGGCGAGATTGAACCAGAGCATCGCCAGTGCGTAGCGCGTCCAGTGCATCTCCTCGTCCGGATTGATCCCGGCTGCCCGATAGATCAGGCGCTCGAGCGGGCCGCCGACCCGCTGCACGCGCGTGGCGTGTCCTTCGTAGACCGCGGCCATGTACGCGCCGAGCGGCTTCGCGAGAAGCAGCAGGACGATGACGTAGAGGCCAAGCTGCAGCCAGCCCGAGGCGTTCATTCGAAGATCTCCGGCTTGAACATCGCGAGCAGCAGATAGACGAAGATGCCGAGCGAGACCAGCCCGCTCAACCAGTAAACCCAGTTCATGAGTGGCCCCCGTTATCGCCGAGCAGGTTGGAGCAAAAACGGATCAACCCCGCCGTTGCGGCGAAGAACGCTACGATCAACGCGATGAATACAACATCCGCCATCAGGTCCACGATCGGCTCCACTCCCTCTCAGGTTTTCTCGGTCAATTTATGAGGATAGAGACGTGCACATCAGGACTTCGTAAAATGCCCGGCGTCCGGACGTAAAGACGGCGTAAGGGTGTCCCGCGGTGCTTTCCGTGCGGTGCTGCGGGAGGCGCGCGACGCGACAAGCGTCAGAGAGTCCGTCCTCGCCGGGCTATTCGTAGCGCCTTAGCGGCGAAACCGAGCCGCTTCTATAATGCCGGACCTCGACGAGGAGTAGCCGGGGCCGAATCGATGGCAGCACGCTCGTATCCGCACACAACGGCACAGCAGGTTCGCCGCGGCTGGCACCTCGGCTGGGTCGACGCAGCCGTCGTCGTGGCCGTTCTCGTGCTGCTGTGGCTGATCCTCGCGCTCTCGGGCGACATGCGCGTGCAGTTCGACGAGCTGCATCCCCCGGCGCTGTCGCTCGATCCCGCGCTGATCCCCTACTACACCGGGCGGACGGTCCTGAGGATGTTCATCGCCTTCATCGCCTCGCTCCTCTTCACCTTCGGCTACGGCTACCTAGCGGCAAAGAATGCACGCGCACGTGCGCTCATGCTGCCGCTGCTCGACATCCTGCAGTCGGTGCCCGTGCTCGGCTTCCTCTCGGTGACCGTAACGGGCTTCATCGCGCTTTTCCCCGGCAGCCTCCTCGGCGTGGAATGCGCAAGCATCTTCGCCGTCTTCACGGCACAGGCCTGGAATATGACCTTCGGTTTCTACCGCTCGCTGGTCACGATCCCCGCCGACCTGCGCGACGCTGCCTACATCTACAGGCTCAACGGCTGGCAGCGAATCACGAAGCTCGAGCTGCCGTCCTCCGCGATCGGTCTGGTCTGGAATTCCATGATGAGCTTCGGCGGCGGCTGGTTCTTCGTCGCGCAGAGCGAGGCGATCTCGGTGCTGAACAAGAACATCAAGCTGCCGGGTCTCGGCTCGTACATGGCCGCGGCTGTCGAGGCGGGTGATACGCGCGCGGCGCTCTACGCCATCGCGGCGATGATCATGACGATCGTTCTGCTCGACCAGCTGTTCTGGCGACCCCTGGTCGCATGGGCCGAGAAGTTCAAGCTCGAGCAGACCGAAGCCTCCGACGTCCCGAGATCGTGGGTGCTGAATCTGCTGCGCCGCTCGTTCGTGCTGGCATGGCTCTCGGAGCACGTGGGGTCGGTGCTGTCCCAAGCCTCCGATCGGATATCCACGACCGCGACCGACACCACGCGCACGCTGGTAACCGGGACACCCCGTCCGCTGCGCAGGATCCTCGCCGTCGCTCTGTGGATCAGTGCGATCACCTGTATCGCCTGGCTTGCCAGTGCCGCATTGGGCGTCGTGCGCGAGATCGAGACGGCGCTGGACCGGTCGGAGATGCTGCACGTCGTGTGGCTCGGCGTGCTGACTCTGCTGCGCGTCATGACGATGGTCGTTCTTGCCACCCTCGTATGGACGCCGATCGGCGTATGGATCGGCCTGCGGCCGCGCGTGGCTCGTATCGCACAGCCGCTGGCACAGATCGCCGCGTCCTTTCCCGTCAATATGACATTCCCCTTTGTCGTCGGCTTCTTCATCGCCACGCATCTGCCGATCAACTTCGGCAGCGTGCTGCTGATGGCGTTGGGTACCCAGTGGTACATCCTGTTCAACGTCATCGCGGGCGCCATGGCCAGTCCCTCTGATCTGCGCGAAGCCGCGACGGCGTTCGGGCTGCGGCGCTGGCGCTTGTGGCGGACGCTGTTCATTCCGGCCGTCTTCCCGTTCTGGGTTACGGGGGCGCTCACGGCGAGCGGCGGCGCGTGGAACGCCAGCATCGTCGCGGAAGTGGCGAGCTGGGGACACGACAAGCTCGTTGCCGACGGTCTCGGCGCCTACATCACGCAGGTCACCGAGAAGGGAGATCAGCCGGCGATCTATTTCAGCATCGTCGTCATGTCGCTCTTCGTCGTGCTGATCAATCGCGTGGTCTGGCGGCGACTCTACGACCTGGCCGAGCGCAAATTCGGACTCGACTGAGCCTTCGGGCATCGCGATGACATCTTCGACCAGTCCTTCAGCATTGAGGGACCCAAGAGCCGCCGAGTGGCAGCTTGCATCGGCAGCTGCCCCCCTCATCGAGTTGCGTCACGTGTCGAAATCCTTTGCGACCGCAGACAACGGCCCGCACGTGACGGTCGTCGACGGCGTCAACCTCGAGGTACGCGCAGGCGAGCTGCTGGCGCTCCTCGGACAATCGGGGTCAGGCAAATCGACGATCCTGCGCCTCATGGCCGGACTCACCGAGCCCACGCATGGCAGCGTGCTCAGCCATGGCGAGCCGCTGGCGGGCGTCAATCCGCATCTGGCCATCGTGTTCCAGAGTTTCGCGCTCTACCCTTGGCTGACGGTCGAGGAGAACGTGCAGGTCGGACTCATTCACCGCCGCCTGGACGAGCGGGAGGGGCGCGACGAGATCGAGCGAGCGCTGCAGCTCATCGGGCTCTCCGGTTACGAGAATGCCTATCCCAAGCAGCTTTCCGGCGGCATGCGTCAGCGCGTCGGGTTTGCGCGTGCGATCGTCGCTCGCCCCGAGGTTCTCTGCATGGACGAGGCGTTCAGCGGGCTCGACGTGCTGACCGCCGAGAGCCTGCGCTCCGAAGTGGTCGAGCTTTGGCGCAGCGAGGCGCACGACTGGCTGAAGAGCATCTTCTTCGTCACTCACGACATCGCCGAGGCGGCGTACATGGCGAGCCGCATCGTCATCATCTCCTCGCACCCGGGGCGGGTCAGGCAGATCATTACCAATCCCCTGCCGTATCCGCGCGATACCAACTCGAAAGAGTTTGCTTCCATGGTCGACCAGATCCACGCGGCGATCACGGCGCTCGTTCTCCCGGACGAACCGCTGCCGGAAGCGGTGACTCCGCCTACAGCCACCGTTGAAGCGATCGCGACCGCGCCAGCGCCCGCGCCGGCGATAAGGCGCATCGAGTCGATCCCTGCTGCCGGGGTTTCCGAGATGCTGGGACTGCTGGAGATCCTGAAGGACAGCGAGGAGACCATCAACGTATTCGACCTGAGCGCCCGGATCGCCAAGGATTTCGGCGAAACGATAGCGATCGTCAAGGCGGCCGAGATGCTGAATCTGGTCGATACGCCCAAGGACGACGTGCTCATGACCGAGCTCGGCTGGTATTTCCTCGCCGACCCCCTGCCTGCCCGAAAGACGCTGTTCAAGCAGGCGATCATGAAGCTCAGGTTGTTCCAGATCCTGCTCGAGCAGCTCGAAGAGGCGCCCGACAACCGCGTAGCCGCCGAGGAGGTTCTGGAGCACCTCGCTGCACTGCTTCCCTACGATCGCTCCGACAAGTTGTTCGAGACGCTGGTCGCGTGGGGTCGCTACGCGGAGATACTGGACTACGACCAGGACACGAATACGCTCTACCTGCCGCGTCACGAGGAAGAGGACGAGGAGAGCGAGGCGTGATTCGACCGAACGAGGACCTTCGGCCTTGCGCCATGATCGCGCGCCGGGCTGGTTTCGCGCGGTTCCGAGCTGACCACGTGCGCGAAATCGCTATACAATCGCCCGAAGCCAGGCGATGCTTGTCGCTTCTGCTCGACGTTTCCAATGAACCCCATCGGCGAATTGTTACAGCCTGAGGACATCGACCTCGATGTGGCCGTTTCTAGCAAGGGCGAACTCCTCGAGCGCGTCGCTGCCATCGTGGCCCGACGTCAGGGGCTGCCTCGCGAGCCGGTGCTCGAGGCCCTGACGGAGCGGGAGCGGCTCGGATCGACCGCACTGGGGCATGGCACAGCGGTCCCTCATGCCCGGATGAAGCAATTGCAACAGCCGGCGGGCGCGTTTGTCCGCACGCGCAGCCCGATTCCGTTCGATGCACCCGACGGCCAGCCGGTGTCCAACGTCCTGACGCTTCTCGTGCCCGCCAGCGCCACCGACCGTCACCTGCAGCTCATGGCCAACGCCGCGAACATGTTCTGCGACCGGGCTTTTCGCGTGCAACTCAGGAACTGCACGACCGCTGACGAGGTCGAGTGCCTGATCGCCGGCTGGCCCGCGGTCTCCGCGGAGCCGGCTCCATCGCTCGGAAGCGCCGCAGCGCCGCGCACCTGACATCGTGCTCCTGAGAAAGCCTTACGCCTTAGCCGCCGCACTGCTCGCCCTCGCCGCGATCGCGCCGGCTGTCGCACTCACCCCCGTTAGCTCTTTCGAGGTGTCGCGTTATCGCGGCGAGTGGTACGAGATCGCGGCGATTCCCGGCGCCTTCCGCAACCGTTGTGTGCGCGACACACGAGCCGAGTACCAGCCCGGGGATGACGGTGCGTTGATCGTACGAACCCGCTGTCGAAATGCGGACGGCGGCCTCGAACAGAGCGAGGGCCGGGCGCGGCCGCTCGATCCCAGTCTGCCCGCCGTGCTCAAGGTCACCTTCGTGAATCAACTCGGCATCTGGTGGTACCCGCTCGGGCGCAACCAAGTGGTGATCGCGGCCGGCCCCCAAGATCAATGGATCGTGATCGGAGAACCGTCGCTGGGCTACGGCCGCATTCTCGCGCGACAACCGTCGCTGTCGGACGAAGCGCTGCGCTCCGCGGTCGCGGTGCTATCCGCAGAGAAGTTCGATCTGTGTGCCTTCGTCCTCAAGCCCCAGACCGGTGGCCGCGCCCAGACCTCCCGACTTTGCGACGAGAAGCGATGAGTTGCCTGCGTATCGCTTGCTTCCTGATCGGCGCGGCCGTGCTGGCCGGCTGCGTGGACAACCCGAGCAAGGAGGAGCAGGAAGCGGCGAAGAACACGATCGTCTGCCATCTCGAGGGCGAGCGGCTGGTGATCCGCTTCGACATGGGCGAGGCGCGGATGCTCATGCCGGGGGGCGATCGCACGATCCTCTACCAGGTTCCGAGCACGACGGGCGCCGCCTACAGCAACGGCAACCTCGAGCTCCGCGGCAAGGGCAACGATCTCGTGCTGACCGACCACACCACCGGCGTCACCGTGAAGGTCGGCCCGTGCGAGCCCTACTCCCTGACCAAGGACGGCAAGTAGCGGTCGAGGCGCCCGGTTGCAGTGCGACGCGCAGCGACCTGCTCACTTCCTCGCGCGCCGGCTCTCGTCGATATCGAGGTACTTCCAGATCTCGGCCCGGATGGGGTGGGGCTTGTAGCCAACGACCCAGGGCTGCTGGACGCTGTCCTCGAGCAGGTGGTAAGTGAGCTTCCACGGCGCGTAGGCGAGCATGAGCTCGGTCATGCGATCGAAGATGCGCGTGCGCTCCGGCGAGTCCGGCATCGTGCGCGCCTGCTCGTAGAGGCGGTCGAACTCGGGGAGCTTGAAGCGGGAGTCGTTGCCCTGCCCGATGTTGGGACCGTAGAGCAGCTGCATGAAGTTCTGCGCGTCCGGGTAATCCGCGTTCCAGCCGTCGCTGCGCATCTGTATCTTGCCCGCGCGCGCCATCTTGCGCAGCTCTGGCAGCTTGTCCTTCTTGAACACCATGCGGATGCCGATCGCGTCCATGCTTTTCTTCCACAGCTCGTCGGATTGGCGCTGGCTCGAGATCGGCACCGACCAGCGCTCGATGGTGAGCGGGCGGCCGTCGGGCAACTCGCGGTAACCGTCTCCGTCGCGGTCCTTGTAGCCGAAGCGATCGAGCAGGGCGCGCGCAGCAGCGGGATCGTAGAGCTGCGCCTGCGTCTTGAGCTTGGGATCGTATCCGCCGATGTCCGGCGGAATCGGGCCCTGCGCCGGTATCGCCCGCCCTTTCGCGAGCACCCGGATGAACTCTTCGGTGCTGAACGCCATGCTGATCGCGCGGCGCAGCGCAATTTTCTCCGGCGTATAGCCGCCGACTACCGGGTCCTCCATGTTGAAGTACGCCCACCAGGTGTTCGGCCGCAGCAACACCTGGTGGCGTATGCCCCGGGCGGCGAATTCGGGTCTCAGCTTGCCCTCCGCGAGCACCTTCTCGGTGAAGTCGAGCGGCACCCGCTGCAGGTAGTCGAGCTGGCCGTCCAGAAACGAGAGCCAGCGTGACTGGTCCTCCTCGATGACGGAGATCTCGATGCGGCCGATCTGCGGCAGGAGCTTGCCGGCGAGCTCACCGGCGATGGCCGCGTCCGCCGGATCGTCCGGCGCGGCCTCCACGAAGCGCTCCTCCCGGTAGCCGGGATTCGCTTCGAGAACGATCCGGCTGCTGCGTCGATATTCCTTGAGAAGGTAGGGGCCGGTTCCAACCGGATGGGCACCGACATCGACCCCATAGGCTTCCACGACCTCGCGAGCAACCGCGGAAGTCGCCGGCATGGCGAGGATATAGGGGAAGTTGTAGTCGGGTTCCCGCAAACGGATGCGCAGCGTGTACCGATCGACGACCTCGAGCCCCGGAATCGCAGCGTCATAGTCGAACCTGCCGCTCTTGCGAGCCTGCTCCTGCAGGGCATCGCCGCCGGCGAGCTTGCCTTCGACCAGCCAGGCCCAGGGCGACTTGATGGCCGGATCGAGCAGGCGCTTGATCGAGTACGCGTAGTCCGCCGCGGTCAGTTCCCGCGCCTTGCCCTTGAAGGCAGGATCCGGCGTGAAGTAGATGCCCTTGCGCACACGACAGAGATAAGTCGCGCCGTGGTCGGATGCCTCGGGCAGGCGCTCCAGCGTGGCAGGCTTGAGCCGTACCGGTCGGCGCAGGTATTCGTACTCGAGCATCGGGTCCTGGATGTGCTCGATCACCGCGTCCGAGGCGGCGTCCCACCCTTGCACGGGGTCGAAGCTCGTCTCGGCGATCGCGAACTCCGCGTGCAGCGTCTTTCGCATGTCAGCCGCCCCGGCGCTCGTGAGTGCGAGCGCGAGCGCGGCGGCACCAAGCAGGCAGCGGTAGATCACCAGTGGGAGTCTCGATTCCGTGCACGCCGCCGGGCGGCGCGACGTTATAATCCTATCATCTGGCTTTGGCGGTCTCGGAGAGGCGATGGGCAAGGGCGACGTTCGTAGCAGGCGCGGCAAGATCTTCAATGGCAGCTATGGCAAGAAGCGGCCGCGCAAGAAGAAGAAGGCGCAGCAGAAGCGCTGACGCACCCGTAGCTGCTCACGCCAAAGGGAAGCGATGGAGATGAAGCGGCTGTCCGGCGGCAATTTGCGCGCCGCCGGCTATGACGAGCGCAATCGCAAGCTTGTCGTCGAGCTCACGGCCGGGACCTTCGAGTATGCCGGGGTCACCGCGGAGACCTGGCGCCGCTTTGCCGGCGCGTCGTCACCGTGGAGCTTTTTCCGCGACAACATCGACGAAGAGTACCCGGCGAAGCGTATCCGCTGACAGGTCCGACCGAGAGGGCCGCGCCCGCGACCCTCCACGGATCGGACTCGGCTACTGTACGTTCAGCCTCTTGCCCGCGAGCTGAGCCTTCTTGACCAATTTGAGCTCGAGGACGCCGTTTTCGTATTTGGCTTCGCTGGCGGATTCATCGACCTCCGTCGGCAGCGTAAAGCTGCGCACGGCGTTGCCATAGTAGCGTTCAGTGTGGAGAACACGTTGATCACCCTTGATCTCCTTCTCGCGCTTTACCTCCGCGGCAAGCGTCACTTGGTTCCCCTCGATCGTGACGTGGATGTCGCTTTTGTTGACGCCGGGGATTTCGGCGTGGACGATGTAGGACTTGTTGTCCTCGGTGACGTCCATCTTGATGTTCAGCGGCTGATTGCGCCCTTCGCGTCGAATCGGCTGGAAGAAGCCGCTGAAGAGCTCGTCAAAGCCTGCATCGCCGAACGGGTCGTACCGGATCAGATTCGCCATATTCCGCTCCTTTCTTGTCGAGTGTGGGGCCGGCACGCCGGGCGCGGGCCCGCCGCCGGTCCTGCCAAGCCAAATCTGTGTTCGCCAAGGGAGCAATTCAAGCCCCGGAAAGGCGGCCGGGGAGCCGAAGTCGCGCGCCTTGAGCGCCCGCAGGGAGAGCAGCGCCGATGAAACCGTTGACCGCGGAACAACTCGAAACGCTGCGCGAGCGGCTGACCGAGCGCAGGCAGGTGCTGCGCGCCGAGGTGCAGGAACCGCTCGCGAACAGCGACGACCCGCGGGTCGCCGGGCTGAAGGACCAGCTGGCTGAGACCGAGGACTGGGTGCTCGCGGACATCCTGGGCGATCTCGACATCGCGATGGTCACCCGCGACACCGCCGAGCTGCACGAGGTGGATGCCGCGCTGACCGGTCTTGCCGACGGCAGTTACGGCACCTGCCGGACCTGTGGCGAACCGATCGGCTGGCCGCGTCTCAACGCGAACCCGACGGCGTTGCGCTGCATCGCGTGCCAGGAGGCGTTCGAGCACGCGCACGGCAAGCCGGGAGGGCCTTCCCTCTAGCCGGCTCCGCGAAAGAGCGCCGTCTCAGCGGCCGCGGCGCCGCGGCCCGGGGCGGACGTAGCGCCTCACCCAGCTGAAGAACTCGCGGTACCACAGGCGCGAGTTCTGCGGCTTGAGTATCCAGTGATTCTCGTCGGGAAAATAGACAAGTCGCGCCGGGATCTCGCGCGCGCGCAGCGTGTTGTAGTACTGCAGCGCTTGTGTCGCCGGCACGCGATAGTCGAGCTCTCCGTGGATGACCAGCGTCGGCGTCTTCATCCGGCGCGCGTAGTGATGAGGTGACTGCCGCATCACGCGTACCGGATTGTCCCAGTGAAATGCGCCGAGCTCCTTGGCGAAGAAGCGATAACCGTCGGTCGCCATCATGCTGACCCAGTCGTAGCAGCCGGCGTGGCAGACGAAGGTGTTGTAGCGGTCGGTGTGGCCGTTCATGTAAGCCACCATGAAGCCGCCGTAGCTTCCCCCGGTCGCTACGAGCCGGTCGCGATCGATGTAGCCCTGGCGCAGCATGAAATCGGTCGCTGCCTCCGTGTCGGCGAACTCCCGCGCGCCGTAGTCGCCCGTGATCGATTCGATCCACTGCTGGCCAAAGCCTGTCGAGCCGTGATAGTTGACGCCGACCACCACGTACCCGTGCCCCGCGAAGACCTGGGTGTTCCAGCGAAAATGCCAGCCATCGATATGTGCGGCGTGCGGACCGCCGTGGATCGTGTGCAGCAACGGCCACTTCCGCTGGGGATCGAACCCCGGCGGATAGATCACCCACACCTGCACCGGGTGCCCGCGCCATCCCCGGACCGTAAACTCGCGCGTTGCGCCGAGCGCCGCCCGTGCGAGCAGCGAGCGATTGAGCGTCTCGATGGGACGCTCAGCACGCCCATCGGCATCGATTGCGAAGAGCGCCGGCGGGTGCGAGAGCGTCGCGCGGTCGAACGCGATGCGCCTGCCGTCGCGCGAGAGCGCGAAACCGCCGATCGTCCCGCTTGGGGCAACCGAAACGGGCTGCGCCGATTCCAGTCCGATCCTGAAGAGGCCGTGCCGGCCGCGGTCCTCGACGAGCGCATAGAGCGCGCTCCCATCCGGCGCCCAGGCATGTCGCGTGATCGGGCGGTCGAGCCGCGGCACGAGCCGGCGCGTGCGCCCGCCGCGACGATCGTACAGCGTGAGTCGCCCCTGATCGTTGAAGGAACGCTTCAGGTTGTAAGAATTCCATGCGATGTGGCGGCCATCGGGCGAATAGCGCGGCCCGGCGTCGCTCAAACCGCTTTCGGCCGTCAGCACTTTGTGGCGGCCCGTAGCGAGGCTCACCACCACAATGTCCGTCTCGTGCATCATCCCAGGCTCCGGCGCGAGATCTGCGGTGAGCGCGAGCTCGCGCCCGTCCGGGCTGATGTCGTAGAGCAGCGCGCTCGGCTCCCACGGCTCTAGCGCAAGGCCGGTGCCGGCTAGCAGGTCGCGCGAGCGGCCGGTCGTCACGTCCGCGGCGAAGACGTGCGGCGCGCGCCCGTCAGTGAGCCAGTGATCCCAGAAACGGTATTCCGCGCGATCGGTGATGTGTACCTTGACCTTTGCCTCCTTGCGCTCCTTCTTGCGCTTCGCCTGCGCGGCGTCGGTCGCAAGATCGGGCCAGACCCAGGAGACGAATGCAATCCGCTTGCCGTCGCCGAACCAGCGCAGGCCGGCCGCGCCGTTCGGCACCGAGGTGAGCCGTCTCGCCTCTCCCCCGTCCGGAGCAATCAGGTAGATCTGCGGCTCCTCGTCGTCCTTGCGCTTGGCTGCGAAGGCGATCCACTTGCCGTCCGGCGACCAGGTCGGATCGCTGTCCTTGTCACCGGCGGTCAGCCGCTTCGCCCGGCCGCCGTCGGTCGGGAACAGCCACAGCTCCGTGCTACCCTCGTTCTTCTCCATGTCGTAGGCGGTGACGGCGGCGCACGCGAAGCGTCCGTCGGGAGAGAGCGTGGGTGAGCCGATGCGCTTGACCGCCCAGAGATCTTCGACGCTGAACGGGCGCTTTCTTCGAGGCATGAAAACTCCGGGAAGGATTGTTGAGGTGATCTCGGGCCGAGGGGCCCGCCGCGCAACCGGCGGATTGTACAGGGGCGGCGATTCGAGTGCCTGCTGCGATGCGGTAAACTCGCGCCCACTATGATGCTATACCGCCGCCTCGGTTCCTCCGGCCTGCGCGTGAGCGCGCTCTCTCTCGGTTCCTGGGTCACCTACGGCAACCAGTTGGGTGAAGAGCCCGCGCGCGAGTGCATGGCTGCGGCCTATGCGGCGGGCGTGAATTTCTTCGACAACGCCGAGGTGTACGCCAAGGGGCAGGCCGAGATCATCATGGGCAACGCGCTGAAGAAGCTCGGCTGGCGGCGCTCTTCCTACATCGTATCGACCAAGTTCTTCTGGGGCCTGCACGACGGTCCGAACGAGAAGAGCACGCTCAATCGCAAGTACCTGCTGCAGGCGATCGACGGCTCGCTCAAGCGCCTGCAGCTCGATTACGTCGATCTCGTCTTCTGCCACCGCGCGGATCCCGAAACACCGATCGAAGAGACGGTGTGGGCCATGCACGACATCGTTCGCTCGGGCAAGGCAAGCTACTGGGGCACCTCGGAGTGGACGGCGGCCGAGATCATGGCGGCCTGGCAGATCGCAGAGCGGCACCACCTCGCCAAGCCGGTGATGGAGCAGCCGGAATACAACCTCTTCCGCCGGGAGCGCGTGGAGAAGGAATACCTGCGCCTGTATCAGGACATCGGGCTCGGAACCACGACATGGAGCCCGCTCGCCTCCGGCGTGCTGACCGGCAAATACAACGATGGCGTCCCGCCGGGCTCGCGCGCCACGCTCAGGGGTTACGAGTGGCTTGCCGAGCGCATCGTCGACCCGGCCAAGATCGCCAAGGTGCGACGCCTCGTGCCCGTCGCTGCAGATCTCGGCTGCACGCTCGCGCAGCTCGCGCTCGCGTGGTGCCTGCGCAACCCCAACGTCAGCACAGTGATCACCGGCGCGACGCGCGTAGCGCAGGTGAGCGAGAACATGGGTGCCCTCGAGGTCCTGCCGAAGCTGTCGGCCGACGTGCTTGCACGGATCGACGAAGCGCTCGAAGATCGGCCACGATGAGCAACCCTCTGGAGAGCTGGACCGAAGAGCAGCGCTCGGCCTATTTGTACCGCGCATGCGCCGACGCGGAGGCCGGCACGTCCCGCTCGGACCTGTTCCGCCGCCTCGCCGGCGAGGCCGAAGCCCAGGCGGCGATCTGGCGCGCACAGCTCACGGCGAGCGGCAAGCCTGCCCCGCCGCCATTCGTTCCCGATGTGCGTACCCGCCTCGTCGCAAGGCTCGTGCAGGTGCTCGGACCGAGCCGCCTGCGCGCGGTGCTCGCCGCGATGAAGGTACGCGGCATGGCGATCTACAGCCGGCACGAGCCCGGCGGGCACAGCGCCCCGATTGCGGGGAACGTGGAGCATCGCCATCGCGGACTCGGCGGCGGCGGCAACCTGCGCGCCGCCGTGTTTGGCGTGAACGACGGACTCGTCTCCAACGCGAGCCTCATCTTCGGCGTCGCCGGCGCGAACCCCGATCCGGTCGTGGTTCTGCTCACCGGCGTTGCCGGACTGACGGCGGGAGCATTCGCCATGGCGGCAGGCGAGTTCGTCTCGGTACGCTCCCAGCGCGAGCTGTTCGAATACCAGATCGGTCTGGAACGCGACGAGCTCGCCGAGTATCCCGATGCGGAGGCGCAGGAGCTTGCTTTGATCTACAAGGCCAAGGGACTGTCCGGCGGCGAGGCTGAGCGCGTAGCGAAGCAGCTCGTCTCCGACCCCGAGCACGCGCTCGACACGCTCGCCCGCGAGGAGCTGGGCTTGAACCCCGATGAGCTCGGCTCGCCGTGGGGTGCAGCGATCTCCTCGCTGCTCTCCTTCGCAGTAGGCGCTGCAATTCCGCTGCTGCCTTTCATCTTCGGCGCCGGCGCGCACGCGCTCTGGATCACGATCGCGCTGACCGCGATCGCGCTATTCGCAATCGGTGCCACGCTGTCGCTGTTCACCGGCCGCGGGGCGATGCTGTCGGGCCTGCGCATGTTGCTGCTTGGCGGCCTTGCGGGCTCGATCACCTTCGCGGTCGGCAGACTCT
Source organism: Casimicrobiaceae bacterium (assembly GCA_036380055.1). Taxonomy (GTDB): domain Bacteria; phylum Pseudomonadota; class Gammaproteobacteria; order Burkholderiales; family Casimicrobiaceae; genus PALSA-1003. The sequence goes on along the minus strand of DASVFM010000162.1, from coordinate 3,919 downwards.
TCGGCGTCGGCATCTCCTGAAGTGAAGCTGCCTCGCGTCACGCTGCGCGCCGGCCGCGAGAAATCCCTGCTGCGCCGTCACCCGTGGGTTTTCTCGGGGGCGATTGCCCACGTCGAAGGTTCGCCAGCGGCCGGTGCGACGGTGGAGCTTCATGCCGCCGACGGGACCTTCATGGCGCGTGCGGCCTGGAGCCCGGTGTCCAACATCCGCGCCCGTGTCTGGAGTTTCGATCCGCGCGAGGGGATCGATGCCGCGTTCCTGCGCACGCGCGTCGAGATCGGGGTACGGGCTCGCGACGGCCTGCGCGACGCAAGAAACAACGGCTGCCGCCTCGTCAACGCGGAGTCCGACGGCCTGCCGGGATTCATCGCTGACCGCTACGACGACGTGCTCGTCGTGCAGCTGCTTGCCGCGGGCGCGGAGGCGTGGCGCGATGTGCTGGTCGCTGCGCTGTGCGACGCCTCAGTTTGCACGAGCGTCTACGAGCGTTCGGACGCCGACACGCGCGAGCTCGAAGGGCTCGAGCCGCGCGCCGGCCCGCTGCGCGGCGATGCGCCAGCACGCGTGACTCTGCTCGAGAACGGGTTGCGCTACGGCGTCGACGTGGCTCGCGGCCAGAAGACGGGATTCTTCCTCGACCAGAGGGACAATCGCGCGCGCGTCGGCGCTCTCGCCGACGGCTGCGACGTGCTTGACGCGTTTTGCTACAGCGGCGGCTTCACCTGCGCCGCGCTCGCGGGCGGCGCGCGCTCCGTTCTGGCGATCGACAGCTCGGCAGCGGCTCTCGACCTCGCTCGAGCGAACGTTGCGGCGAATGGCTTCGAGTCCCGGCGCGTCGAGTGGCGCGACGCCGACGTCTTTGCGCACCTGCGGAGACTGCGCGACGCTGCGACCAGCTTCGATCTGATCGTGCTCGACCCGCCGAAGCTCGCGCCCACCGCGCGCCACGCGGAGAAGGCGGCCCGGGCATACAAGGACGTCAACCTGCTCGGCCTGAAGCTGCTCCGTCCGGGAGGCCGGCTCGCGACCTTTTCCTGTTCGGGTGGCATTTCCGCGGAGCTCTTCCAGAAGATCGTCGCCGACGCGACGCTCGACGCGCACGTCGATGCCGCGATCGTCGGCAGATTCGGTCCTTCCGCGGATCATCCGGTCGCCCTGAGCTTTCCCGAGGGCGATTACCTCAAGGGCCTGCTCATCCGCCGCACCGCGTAGATCGTGGCCAAGGGCATCGACGCTGCCCACGCGTCGGCCGCAGCCGCGCGCGATCCCCGCTGGCATCCGCGCGGGGATCGCGCCCGACCGGCGCTAAGCCTTCTTTGACAGACAAGTCTTCATGAACGCCTTGCGCTCGGCACCCTTCTTCCCCGTGGCCTGCTTCGCGCACTGACGCATCTTGTCCTGCTGCGAAATCTTCGTCGGCGTCGCTGCGCTCGCGGTCTTCGCGGCGCGCGGGGGCGTGGCGTTGTCGTCGGCGTATGCGCCGGGCGCCGCGACGGCGATCAGACCTGCAAGAGCCAGTGCGTGGAAAGTCTTCATTGCGATCTCCTCGGTAGGTTGAAAATGCGGCGTGTCGGTGTGGACCCTCGCCACACTCGCATTAACGTTCCGAAAGACCGTGCCTGCGTCAGACGAATGGACGATGCCAACGGTCGGTGCCATCATCGCGCATCCCGAGCTCGAGATAACGTTTGGCTTCCGCGCTCTCCGAACGTATCGATGCGCCCGTGCTGCTCATCGGACGCGGCGGCTCGGGTACGCGCATGCTTTCGCAGCTCGCCGAGCGAATCGGCCTCTTCATCGGCAACGAAGCGAACAAATCCGGCGATTCCACCGAATGGGTCCCGCTCGTCTACCGCATGGTTGCGGAAGCGGGCGGCGGCCGTGAGCTGCCGACCGGATCGAGCTATCGCGGCGCGATCCGCGAACAGGCGCAGCGCATTCTGAGCCTCGCCCCGCGTCGCAGGTCGTGCCCCTGGGGGCTCAAGCTGCCGGAGACGATGCTCGTGCTGCCGCTTCTGATCGACGCGTTCCCGCAAGCGAAGGTCGTGCATCTCATTCGCCACCCGGTGACCTCGTCTCTGCGGCGCACGCACATGAGCTCGAGGCTCAACAATCCGGTGGGCGCGGTCACGCTTCCCGCGGCTTACCGGTATGCCGAGCGCGACGTCGATCGAATCGCCAGCGACGAACCCTATCTGCACAACGCATATTCGTGGAATTTCCAGGTCCGCCGCGTCGCGCGGTACGGCCGCGCCACTCTCGGCGACGGTCGCTATCTCGAGATAGCCTACGAAGACGTTTGCAGCGAGCCGGCGCGTGCCGCCAGCACCATCGGCGCGTTTCTCGGCTGGGCTGGAGAGGCTGTGGGGGCAATCCCGGTGGACGCGTCGAGGTCAGGCGACTGGGAGCCGGACGATCCTCGCGTCGAGCCCGTGTGGCGCATTTGCGGCGAGACCGCGATGCTGCTCGGCTACGGACGAGACACCGCGACGCGCAGTCCGTCCTGAGACGCCGACGATCCCTCGCAGACGCTAGGCCCACCGACTCAGCAGAGCAGCGCCAGAAGCTCGTCGTCGCGCTCGCGCGCGATGATGTCGAGGATGCGCCGCGAGGGCTCGACGATTTCCTGCTGCAGTTCCTTCGTGCGCCGTGCCGCTGCGGCGGAATCGAGGTGGGCAAGTTCGCGCCCGATGACGCCTCGGCCCCCGCGCGTCGGGCGCGAACCCGCGCCGTGGTGATAGACCATGCCGGCGTAGACCGCGAAGAGCAGCGGATGCAGGTTCACGCGGTTGGAGCGCAGCATCTTGCCCCAGGGCACGTCATTCAGGCTGAGCGAGCGCAGAAGATTTGCGCCCACGTCGGTGACGGTCTCGCCGAAGGCGTTGTTCCAGGTCGGACCGGCCCGCCAGTCGCCGTTGACGCGGCGCCACAGCCCTGCGGTGGTGATGGCGAAGCACGGGTGCGGCTGCATATCCCCGGCGTTCTCGAGGCGCTGCACGGCAATGAGCGGCCAGCGGTCGAGCCCCTGCCGGATGTAGTCCGTCATGTCCCGGATAGGGAAGGCGTCGCTGTCGCAGAACAGCAGGACGTCTTCGTCGGGCGCCGATGCGCACACCACGCTCGCCAGCGCGTTGAGCTTGCTCGCGTGGTCGAGCACGCCCTTGACCGGCGCGCAGTAGTCGAACTTCGCGGAGTGGTCGCGCTTGGTTCCGTCGCAGAAGGCGTAAGTTCGAAACGGCTCCCGGATGTATTTGCGCAGACGCGAGAGCTGGGCATCGACCCAGAAGTCGATCCTCCAATGAACGGTCATGACGTGGATCATCGAGGCGCGACTGTTCGCGAGGCGCCGGCTTGCGCGCGTTCCGGCGTCGCGTCCGTCGTGTCAAAAGACAAGGCGGCAACCGGTTGACTCCGGCGCCGCCCCGTCAGTGCGGTCGGGTGGACAGGAGGTCACCCGGCCGTGTTTGCCAACTCGTGCTGCAGATCAGCTCGCCTTCATGCAGTCCGCGCGCGCCTTGTTCGCCTCGTCCTTGGTCATGCCCTTGGTCTTGGCGTTGCATTCGGCCATCTTGTTCTTGGAATCGGTGGTCTTGGCGGGCTTGGCTTTCAGGCAGTTGTTGACGTAATCCTGTCGCGCCTGGCCTTCGAGCTTCTTTTCACCCGCCTGAGCCTGACATGTCTTCATCTTGTTTTGCTGGGAATTCATGGTCTTCGCGTCGTCCGCTGCATATGCGTTGGCGCAGGCGAACAGCGCAAGCAGCCCAAGTCCGAGTAACTTTTGCATCGACGATCTCCTGAGGGTAGGCCTGTAAAGCGGCTTCAAAAACGAGTCTAAGGCATCGGTGGCGCGCGGGGCAACGATTTCGAGGGAGCGGCGGCGTCGGGTGTGGCGAAAATTGCTCTTGCAATGCAGCAACGG
>DASVFM010000161.1:0-30185 GCA_036380055.1 Casimicrobiaceae bacterium | reverse complement strand
ATCGGGCGAAAATTCCGTCGCAAGGAGATCGAAGAAGAGCGCCGCAGCAGCAGCGTCGAGCCCTCGATACGCGGCAAGTGCTTCCCGCGCGACTCGGGCGCCCGAGACTTCGCCCCGCTCCGACATCAGCGCATGACAGAGCTCGACGGCGCGCCGCGCCGCCCTTTGGGACGCACGGGGAACGGACCGCGGCGGTTTGCTTCGACCGCTGAACAGGCGGTTGAGGAATAGCGAAGGGTTCACGTCCGTATACCATTCGGTCGTATCTGCATACAATAATCACATGTTCGGTGCCTGTTGCCAACCGAGCCATCACAATCGAAGGGGGCGATCATGAAGACAAAACGAAGGAACAGGGGAGAGGGCGCTGCGACCCGGACCCAGGCGTTGCGCGAGGCCATCGAAGACCGCATCGCGACGGGAGCCTTTCCACCCGGGATGCGGCTCGACGAGTCGGAGCTCGCGCAGCAATTCGGGGTATCGCGAACGCCGCTTCGCGAGGCGCTCATACAGCTTTCGTCGATGGGTGTGGTGTCGACGCGGCCGCGCCGCGGAGCCGTGGTGGCTGACGTCACGCCGCAGCGGCTGCTCGAGATGTTCGAGGTGATGGCGGAGCTCGAAGCGATGTGCGCCCGCCTCGCAGCGCGCCGAATGTCCAAGGCCGACGAGGAGGAGCTTCTCGCAGCGCATCGCGCGTGCGAGGCTGCCGTCACGGCCGCGGATCCGGACGATTACTATCACAAGAACGAGCGCTTTCATCATGCCATCTACCGCGCGTCGCACAGCGGCTTCCTGGCCGAGCTGGCAATAGCGCTCCAGCGGCGGCTGCGGCCCTATCGGCGCCTGCAGTTGCGCGTCCGTAATCGCATGTCGACATCGTTCAGTGAGCACGTGCAAATCGTGGAGGCCATTGCGCAAGGCGATCCGGAAGCCGCCGCCGATCGCCTGCGGCAGCACATCCTTGTCCAAGGCACGCGATTCGCCGATCTGCTCGCCTCGCTCGACAGCCTGCGCGCCAATCAGATCGGCGGCTCGGCGGAGACCCCGCTCACGGCGTCCGCCTGAGCTGGGCCCCGGTCCTCCTTGCAAGGCGAGGAGGATGCTCCATCTATTTGATTTTATGGCTAAACATGAATAACGTATACAGTTGTACGCAATAAATTGTTACAAAGCACCGAATCTGTATATCTCAACCGGGCCTAGAATCCTCCGAAAACCGGTTACCGACGTCGTCTGACGTCGAGGAGGAGTCCCATGGCAGCCCCTTACAACCGCTCGTCGCCGTTGCGGAGGGGGTGCGCGGCGTGCGCCGCGGTGTTTCCGTCGGCCGCCATCGGAGCCGTTCGACAGAGGTCAGCCAGCACACATGCTCCAGTGACATGAGTTCCGCGCGATGGGGCGCGAGCTTCGTCGCTGAAGATCGTCGGTAGCAAATCCGTCAAGGTCATCGATCCGAAGAAGGTCCGCACGCGGTTTCTATTTCACCGGCCGACTCGAGATCATCGGCCGCAACAACGAGGAGCGAATATGTCCAGGGTCGGTAATTGGTCCGTCGCAAGAAAGAGCAAGCTCCTGCAATTGGGCGTCGCCAGTGCTCTCGCTGGAACCTTCTGGGCGACTGCACCCGCGGACGCCCGTATCACGCAACTCACGATCACCAGCCAGACTGCCGCTTTCGGTGGCGCGTCCTTTGGAACCGTAGGTACCTACCAGAATCTCGTCGGTACTGCCTACGGGGAAGTCGACCCCAACGACCCGCTGAACGCCATCATCACCGACATCGCGCTAGCTCCGCGCAATGCGAACGGGATGGTCGAATACTCGATGGACTTCTCGATCTTCGTGCCGACCGACCCGTCGAAGGGCAATCACACGCTGCTCTATGACGTCGTCAACCGCGGCAACATGAGCATCCCCGCGCTCAATATCGGGAGCAGCGGCAACAACCCGGGAGACGGATTTCTGGAGAGCCAAGGTTACACACTGGTCTTCAGCGGCTGGGAGGGCGACATCACGACGGGCATCAAGATCAACCTGCCTATCGCCCATAATCCAGACGGCAGCGTGATCACGGGACGCGTACGCGCGGAGTACATCCTCAACAGCTCACCTGCCTCGACGGTCGACGTGACCGCGCGGCCGGCGTACGCGTCGGTCAGCACGGACAATACCGGCGACACCTTGACGATGCGCGTCCACCAGGACGATCCAAAGGTGCTCATCCCCAACAGTGACTGGGCCTTCGCCGATTGCACCTCGACGCCGTTTCCCGGAGTGCCCAATCCGACGAAGGTCTGCCTGAGCGGCAACTTCGACACCAATCACATCTACGAGCTCGTCTACACCGCGCAGAACCCGACTGTCGCCGGCATTGGATTCGCGGCGACGCGTGATTTCATCTCTTTCCTGCGCAACAGCAACGGCGCCGGCAAGGGAAACGGTAACGGGAACGGCAACGGAAACTGCAAGCCCGGCAACTCGAGCAGTAACGGGCAGGGCAAGGGTGCCACTTGTCCGCCAAGCGGACCCAGCCCAACGAACCCGCTGGGCGACTCGATCCAGAACGCGATCATCTACGGCTCGTCGCAGAGCGGCCGCTGGATCCGGACCTTCATCGAGCTCGGCTTCAATCAGGACGAGAATCATCATCAGGTGGTAGAAGGCGCGATTCCGCACAAGGCGTCCAATCGTGGCGCTTTCAACGTGCGCTTTGCACAGCCGACGCGACTGTCCGGCACACAGCACACCGAGAAGCAGTTTCCGGGTGCCGAATCGTCGCAGACCTGGAACGTGAGCCACGATTCGATCTCCGGCATCACCGCGAGCCAGCTCGATCGCTGCCGTACGAGCGGTACCTGTCCCAAGATCACCGCGACGATGACGGACACCGAATACTGGCAGGCGTACATGGCGCTCAACACGACGGACTCCTTCGGCGGGCATGACTTCCCCATTCCGCCGGAAGTGCGCATCTATCACTTCGCGGGAACGATGCATGGTGGAGGAAGCCCCACCGCGCTTCCCGGCACGGTGCCGTCCACGCCGGGCAACTGCCAACTGCCGACGAATCCGAACCCGTTCATCCCAGGCCAGCGTGCCCTGCTTGTGGCTCTGCAACAGTGGATCGTCAACGGGACCGAACCGCCGCCGAGCACGTATTCGACACTCGCGGCCGGTACGCTCGTGCCCGCCAGCTCGATCGTCGCGCCATATGTACCCGCAGTTGGGTTTACCGTCGCGGGCCTGGCAGCGCAAAAGTTCTATCTCGATCGTGGGCCGGCGTTCAACGTCGCCGACATCTCGGGCGTGATGGCGGAGCCACCGGTGCCGGGCGGCGCGTACAGTCTGCTCGTGCCCAAGGTCGACTCGGACGGGAATGACGTCGACGGGCTGCGTGACGTGTTCATGCAAGTCCCCCTGGGAACCTACACCGGCTGGAATCCGCGCAAGGCCGGCTTCAGCGAGGGCGACTCGTGTGACCTGACAGGCGGGTACATCCCGTTCTTCCGCACACAAGCGCAGCGCAACGCGGTCGGTGATCCGCGACCTTCGTGGGCCGAACGCTATCCGACGCACCAGGACTACGTCGACAAGGTCACCGCGGCTGCGAACAGCCTGGTCGCGCAGCGTTTCCTGCTTCCGCAGGATGCTGCTCTGGCGATCGGCCAGGCCCAAGCTGCGTCGATTCCCTGACCTACGGCGAGAAGAACGAGCACGCGGGGCGCTGCGCAGCGGTAACGCTGCGCAGCACCAACGGCTTCAGCACTGCACCCGGGAGCTCATTGATCGAAGCGGAGCAGACATCATGGTTGAGACGAGCATCAACAGCATCTTTCGCAAGCACCGGAACGTCCTCCAACTGAGCATCGCCGCTGCACTCGCGGCGGGCGCGCTTTGCGCGGTGCCGGCCGCGGAGGGGCGAATCACGAGTATCGCCGCCAACCCACCGGTGCTCGCCTTCGGCGGCTATTCCTTCCCGGGCGTCGGGCAGTACGAGGTGATCACCGGAATTGCGACGGGTGAAGTCGATCCGGCCGACCCGAAAAACGCGGTGATCACCGATATCGCGCTCGCGCCTAAGAATGGCAACAACAACGTCGTCTATCAGTTCAACTTCTACATCCTGCGACCGGTCGACCTTTCCAAAGGCAACCACAAGATGATGTACGAGCCGCCGAACCGCGGAAGAAAGACATACCAGGAGCTGAACCGTACTCCCGACGGCGGGAACGACCCCGCGACGACTCTCACGGAAGCGGCCTTTCCCGGCGAGCTTGGAAACTCGTTTCTCTGGTCGCGCGGCTACACGACCGTGTGGAGCGGCTGGGAAAACAACCTCGGCCCGCTGACCGGACTGACGGCGACAGCCGCATTGCCGGTCGCGAAGAATCCTGGCGGCTCGACGATTACAGGGCCCGGGTACGAGTACATCGTCAGCCCCGGTGCTACGTATACGCTCGCATATCCCGCATTTACGACAGATCCGACCACCAACGGCGTGCTCACGCATCGCATCCATCTGGACGACACGGAAACGAGCATGCCGACGCCCAAGACTACGATTCCGCCGTTCGGGTCGGCGGCATGCGCGAGCGCAGCGGTGTGCTGGAAATACAACAGCGCGACGGTGATCTCCCTGGTGTCACCCGCGAACGCCGCGCAATCCTTCGTCAACAACGACATCTACGAATTCACCTACACCGCGATGAATCCGACTGTTAACGGCCTCGGCTTCGCGGCGATTCGCGACTTCAATTCCTTCCTGCGCTATGCGCCCGCGGACAAAGGCAATCCGCTCGCGGGCGACGTGACCCGGATCTACACCGAAACGTCGTCCCAGCCCGCGCGCACGCTCAACGACTTCGTGCACCTCGGCTTCAACCAGGACGAGGACGGCAACAAGGTGTTCGACGGGATGATGCAGTGGATCGGCGCGGGTGACGGCCTCAACATGAACTATCGCTGGTCGCAGACCAAACGCACCGAGCGCAATCGCCAGGAGGAGCTCTACCTGGAGGGGCTGTTCCCGTTTGCTAACCAGACGACGTTCGATCCCATCTCGGGCCAGACCGATGGCCGCTACAAGAAGTGCAGCGAGACCAATACCTGTCCGCTGGCGATGGAGTTCTATTCGGCCAACGAATTCTGGGTGAAGGCCGGATCGCTCATGAGCACCGACCCCACGGGGACCTTCGATCTGCCCGATCAACCCGAGGCGCGCGTGTATCTGTTGTCGAGCAAACAACACGGCGGCCCGGGCAATCCAAAGAGCAAGGGATCCTGTCAGCAGTTCCTCAATCCACTCGCCTCCGAACAGGTGCAGCGGGCGCTCTGGCAAGATCTCGACGCGTGGTCGACCATGGGTATCGCGCCGCCGCCCTCTCGCGTGCCCGGACTCGCCGATGGAACGCTCGTGCCGCCGCCCGACCCGTCTCTGACCGATGGTTTATATGTCGGCATACCCGGCGTGACGTATACCGGTCTGAAAACGACGCGCTACCGCTTCAATTACGGACCCTTGTTTTATTCGACTGGCATCCCGACGATCAACCCGCCTGCCGGTGGCCCTCCGTATGAGGACAACCCGGCCAACGGGCCGATCTACCCGAGCTATGTGCCCAGAGTGGACAGCGACGGCAACGACATCGCCGGCATTCGCCTGCCCGAGTTGACCGTGCCGCTCGCGACCTACACCGGATGGGGTCTGCGCTCGGGCGTCTGGGCGAACGATGGCTGCGAAGCTTCCGGGCAGTACATACCGTTCCAGGCGACGAAGGCCGCGCGCATTGCGGCCGGCGATCCGCGTCCTTCGGTTCAGGAGCGCTATCCGTCGTTCGCGATGTATCGCGCAGCCGTGATGAATGCGATCGACCAACTGGTCAAGGACCGCTTCCTGCTCTGCGAAGACACGCAAGCCATGTACTCGCGGCTGCTGCAGGCCGGCTTGGATGCTGGCGTCCCGCCGTCGAAGGGCAACCCGCTGCCTCAGGACGTGGTGCCCTCGTGCAAGGCGCAAGGCAAGGGCTCCTAGCGCGTAGGCCGATTCAGGAGGACGCTAGTTGCGGGAGGCCGACCGCTGCGGCACAACGCGGCGGGGGCCTCCCATCCTTATTGGCGCCTCGATGAGCCACGCTTACAATGAAGGCTGGAAGGGGCCACGCCGGACAACCGGAACAGAATCGTCCCCCACCTCAATCTGGAGGAGGCATCTCATGAAGCGATTGACAAGAATCGGCGTGCTGGCGGTCGCCGGTGTGCTCTTCGCCGCATCGGCGAGTGCGGCCCCGGTGATCTTGCGCGCATCGCATCAGTTTCCTGGCGGCAAAGGCGACGTGCGCGACGACATGGTGCAGATGATCGCGCGCGACGCGAAGGCGGCCGGCGTCGATCTCGAGGTCCAGGTCTATCCGGGCGCGTCGCTCTTCAAGCCGAACGACCAATGGAATGCCATAGTCAACGGTCAGCTCGACATCACGCTCTTTCCGCTCGACTACGCGAGCGGCAAGGTTCCCGTATTCAGCGCGACGCTCATGCCGGGCTTGATCCGCAGCCAGGAGCGCGCGAAGCGCATCAACGATTCACAGTTCATGAAGGACATCCGTGCCGAGATCGAGAAGCACGGCGCGATCGTGCTTTCCGACGCCTGGTTCGCGGGCGGCATGGCGTCGAAGAAGAGCTGCATCGTCCAGCCCAAGGACATGCAGGGTATGAAGTTCCGCGCCGCGGGGCCGACCTTCGCAAACATGTGGGAGGCGGCCGGGGCGAGCATCGTGAGCCCTCCCTCGAACGAGATCTATAACGCGTTCCAGAGCGGGGTGGTAAGCGGTACCGACACCAGCCTCGGCACCTTCGCCTCCATGCGCCTCTATGAAGTGACCGACTGCCTGACCGCCCCCGGCAACAACGCGCTCTGGTTCATGTACGAGCCGGTGCTCATGTCCAAGAAGAGCTTCGACAGGCTCGACAAGAAGCAGCAGGATGTCATCCTCAAGGCCGGCAAGGCGGCGCAGTCGTACTACGAGGCGAAGGCGGACGAGGTGAACAAGGAAGCCATCAAGGCGTTCGAGGATCACAAGGTGAAAGTCGTGACCCTGAGCGACGCCGACTACCAGGCGTGGATCGACGTGGCGAAGAAGTCGAGCTACGCCCGCTTCGCCAAGGACGTGCCAGACGGTCAGAAGCTCATCGACGAAGCGCTCGCCGTCAAATGACCCGCCGCGGGCGGGAGCGCACCCCCCGCCCCGATCGCGCGCCGGAATCACCTAGCGGCCCGATCGCGGGCGCGCCCCCGCCAGAGCGCCCCGAGAAAGGAGCGCTCGGCACTTACGTCGCCATCGTGAGCACGCTCTCACGCGTGGCAGGTATGGTCGCGGCCGGCCTCATCGCCCTCGCCGTGATCGTCGTCTGCGACATGGTGATCGAACGGTATTTCCTGAACCGGACCACGATCTGGCAGATCGACGTGGTCACCTACAGCATCGTCGCCGCGACGTTCATGGGCAGTCCCTACGTGCTGATGCTGCGGGGCCACGTCAACGTCGATGTTCTTCCGTTGCATCTGGGTCCGCGCGCACGCTACTGGCTGGACCTCGCTACGTCCGGGGTCGCGCTCTCCTTCTGCGTCGTACTTTTCGTGCTCTGCAGCCGCTTCTGGTATCAGGCGTACGCCGAATCATGGCTGTCGAACACGGTGTGGCGTGCGCACCTCTGGATTCCTTACCTTTCGATGCCGATAGGACTGGGGTTGCTGGTGCTCCAATACGTCGCAGGGCTGTTGTGTGTCGCAACGGGTCGCTCGCCGCCGTTCGGGATCAGGAGGGGCGAACAGGCCGACGATTTGGCCCTCGCGCAGGCGCGACAGACCCTGGAGGACGCGCCATAACTCCGACCGGCCAGGGGACGCTCGTGCTGATCGTCACCCTGCTCATGCTGCTCTCCGGCATCCCCGTGGCGTTCGGCCTGGGCGCGATCTCGATCGTCTTCCTGTTGCTGTTCCAGGGCTTCGACGCGCTGCGCGTCGTCGCGGAGACGTTCTGGTCCGGCCTCGACGAATTCACACTCGTGGCGATTCCGATGTTCGTAATGATGGGCGCGGCGATTGGTTCCTCACCCGCGGGGAAGGATCTGTACGAAGCGCTCGACCGCTGGCTCTACCGTCTGCCAGGCGGCCTCGTGATCTCCAACATCGGTGCCTGCGCGCTCTTCGCAGCTCTGACCGGGTCCTCGCCGGCCTGCTGCGCGGCCATCGGCAAGATGGGTATTCCAGAGATGCGCCGACGCGGCTATCCCGATGACATCGCGACCGGTTCGATATGCGCCGGCGGCACACTCGGGATCCTCATTCCGCCGTCGATCACCTTCATTCTCTACGGCATCGCCACAGAAACATCGATCGGCCGGCTGTTCCTGGCAGGCGTCCTGCCTGGTCTGATGCTCACGGCGCTTTTCATGCTGTGGACGCTGTTCATCATCTGGAAGCGCGGCTTCCGGTCGCACGCCCCGGGCTTTCGCTACACCTGGTCGCAGAAGCTGGCATCGATTCCCAAGATCGCACCGTTCCTGGCGATCATCGTCGGCGTGATGTACGTTCTCTATGGTGGGGTAGCGACCCCGTCGGAGGCAGCAGGCGTCGGCGCGGCGTTGTGCGTGGTGCTCGCCGTAGTGATCTATCGCATGTGGCGTCCCAAGCAGTGGTGGATCATTCTCCGCGACACGACGCGCGAGTCGGTCATGATCCTGATGATCATCGCCGCCGCCGTCCTGTTCGGCTACGTGCTCACCTCGCTCTACCTCACCCAGACGCTCGCCCAGGCGATCGCCGAGACACACGTCAACCGCTGGGTGCTGATGGCAATGATCAACGTCTTCCTCCTGGTGTGCGGCTTTTTCATCCCGCCCGCCGCAATCATTCTGATGACGGCGCCGATCCTCTACCCCATCATCAGCGCCGCGGGCTTTGATCCGGTGTGGTTCGGTGTCATCCTGACAATCAATATGGAGATCGGCCTCATCCATCCCCCCGTTGGGCTCAACATCTACATCGTCAGCGCGATCGCGCCCGATGTGCCGGTTACGCGCGTGATGTGGGGAACCATTCCCTACGTGGTGTGCATGATGCTGGCGATCGTCATCCTCTGCTTCTTCCCGGAAATCGCCACCTGGCTGCCCGACCACATGATGGGCGGCCGGCATTGAGCGCGGTGTCGGCCGCCAAAGCCACGCCGTGAAGGTCGCGTCCTGGAACGTCAACTCGCTCACGGTGCGCCTGCCGCGGTTGCTCGACTGGCTCGCGACCACGCAACCCGACATCCTCGGCCTGCAGGAAACGAAGCTCGAGGACGCGCGCTTTCCCGCCATGGAGCTCGAGGCCGCCGGCTACAAGGCCGTCTTCCGCGGCCAGCGCACGTACAACGGCGTGGCGATCCTGTCGCGACTGGCACCGACCGAGGTCCGACCCGACATGCCGGAGTTCCCCGACGATCACAAGCGCGTGCTCGCGGCGACGGTCGGCGCCATACGCTTCGTGTGCTTCTACGTGCCCAACGGCCAATCCGTCGGATCCGACAAATACCAGTACAAGCTGCGCTGGCTGGCGGCGGCGACCGACTACATCCGCGGCGAACTCGCGCGCCATCCGCACCTCGCGGTCGTGGGCGACATGAACATAGCACCCGAGGATCGCGACGTGCACGATCCGGAGCTTTGGCGCGACCAGGTGCTGTGCACGGAGGCGGAGCGCAAGGCGTTCCGTGACTGGCTTGCTCTGGGATTGAAGGATGCGTTCCGGCTCTTCGATCAGCCGGAGAAGTCGTTCACCTGGTGGGACTACCGGCAGCTCGCCTTTCCGAAGAACAACGGCCTGCGCATCGACCACATACTGCTCTCGCCGGCGCTCGCAATAGCGTGCACCTCATGCCGCATCGATCGCCAGGCCCGCAAGGGCGAGAAACCTTCGGATCACGCTCCGATCGTCGCGGATCTCGGGCCTAACTGACCGGCAGGCCTTCAGCGCTTGTCCGGATCGAGCTTAAGCTCTCGGATCTTGCGCGTCAGCGTGTTGCGTCCCCAGCCGAGCCAGCGTGCGGCCTCCATGCGATGCCCGCCCGTGTGCTGCAGCGCGCGCAGGATGAGCGTCTTCTCGAACTCCCGCTCCAGCCGCTCGCCCACCGCGTGTTCGCCGCGCGCGAGCGCCTGTGCCAGTGCGTGGTCGAGCACCTGCTGCCAGTTGCTCTCGGGCTGGCTCGCGCCGCCTTCAGCCGCCGAGCGCAGCTCGGGAGGAAGATCTCCCACATCGATCCTGGCGCCTGGCGCCATGACGGTCAGCCAGTGACAGATGTTCTCGAGCTGGCGCACGTTGCCAGGAAACGGGAACGTCGAGAGCATCTGCAACGCGGGCTCCGATAGCGTTTTCGGCTCCACCGCCAAGTCGCGCGCGCTCTTGCGCAGGAAATGGCGCGCCAGCGGCGCAATGTCTTCAGCGCGCTCGCGCAGCGGCGGCAGGCGAAGGCGCACAACGTCGAGCCGATGCAACAGGTCCTCGCGAAACAGGCCCTGGCGGACGCGCTCGTCGAGATTCTGGTGGGTGGCGGCGATGATCCGCACGTTGGCTTTGAGCGGAGCATGGCCGCCCACACGATAGTACTCGCCATCAGCCAGTACGCGCAGGAGGCGCACCTGGAGATCCGCCGGCATGTCGCCGATCTCGTCCAGAAAGAGCGTGCCGCCTTCGGCCTGCTCGAAGCGACCGCGCCGCGCGCTCTGGGCTCCAGTGAACGCGCCGCGCTCGTGTCCGAAGAGCTCCGATTCCAGCAGGTCCTTTGGAATCGCGGCGGTGTTGATGGCGACGAACGGTCCGCCCGCGCGGGGGCTGTGGCGATGCAGCGCGCGCGCCACCAGCTCCTTGCCTGTCCCGGATTCACCCGTGATCAACACGGTCACGTTCGATTGCGACAGGCGGCCGATCGCGCGGAAGACCTCCTGCATCGCCGGCGCCTGCCCGAGCATGTCGGCCGAATCGACGGCCACCGGAGCGGCTGGCGTGGCCGGACCGCTCTCCGCGCTCGCACGCCGGATGAGCGCAATCGCGTGATCGACATCGAACGGCTTGGGCAGATACTCGAATGCGCCGCCCTGAAACGCGGCCACGGCGCTGTCGAGATCCGAGTACGCCGTCATGATGATCACTGGAACGTCCGGATAGCGCTGCTTGATCTCGCTCAGCAGCGCGAGCCCCGACCCGCCCGGCATGCGGATGTCCGACACCAGCACTTGCGGGCGGCTCTGCTGCAACGCCTGCAGCATGTCGCCCGCAGAAGCGAAGGTCCGGTAGGCGATTCCCTCGCGCGCGAGCGCCTTCTCGAGAACCCAGCGTATGGACCGGTCGTCGTCCACGATCCAAACCGGTTTCACCGGATTACCAGGCGCGTACTGATCTTCATATGCGTGCATGCTTGTCAATCTCGTCACTCTACGCGCCGGCGCGATTGAACTCCAGCGGCAGAAGAATCGTAAAGATGGTGCGACCTGGTTTGCTTTCGCACTCGATCGTACCGTTGTGTTGTGCGACGAAGGTCTGAGCGATCGTCAGCCCGAGTCCACTGCCTCCTTCGCGGCCCGACACGAGCGGGAAGAAGATCTTGTCGCAAATCGCCTCGGGCACCCCCGGGCCGTTGTCCTCGATTGCCACCGCGAGCGCGAGCTGGTAGCGGCGCTTCGCGAGGGTGACGCTTCTCGCGACGCGCGTGGTGAGGCGTATCTCGCGCGGGCCGGCGACTTCGCGCAGCGCCTGCGCGGCGTTCCTCACGATGTTCAGAATCGCCTGCGTGAGCTGCTCGGGGTCGGCGTCGAACTCCGGAAGGCTTATATCGAAGTCGGTAGCGAACGCCGTGTCGGGGAATTCCGCTTGAACTACGCTGGCAACGCGCGTCAGCAGCTCGTGGATGTTCGTCCTGCGATAGGTCGGCAGCCGGTGCGGCGTCAGCAACCGGTTGACGAGCGTCTGCAGGCGGTCTGCCTCGCGGATGATCACCTGCGTGTACTCGATGAGCGGCGGGCGATCCAGCTCGTGTTCCAGGAGCTGTGCGGCGCCGCGGATGCCTCCCAGCGGATTCTTTATTTCGTGCGCGAGACTGCGGATCAGCTCGCGGTTCGCCTGCTGCTGCTCCATCAAGCGCTCCTCGCGAGCGATCTTGAGCTGCTGATCGATGTGTCGGAATTCGAGCAACAGGGCGGTGCCGCCGGCCTCCACCACCGACACGGTGCAGGAGAGGTGCAGGCGCGGCTTGTCGACGACGCCGAGCTCCAGTTCCTGTTCGGTGTAGGAAGCTCCGGTTGCGAGCGCCTTGTTCACCGCGAGAAAAAGCGCCGGTGCGTCGCCGAACAGCGCCCGCGCGGAATGTCCGGCGAGCTGTCGTCGGGACAGCTCGAAAAGGTTCTCGGCCCCCGGATTTGCGTAGCGAACGACGAGATCCTCGCCGAGCAGCAGAACCGCTGTCGCGAGCAGTTCCAGCCCCGGGTACGGGCTGGCGCCTTCGTCGGCGGGAGAGAAAAACGGTGGCGGGCGGAGCATCCTGGTGCGGGAGCAATGCAGTGACGATAGTAGCAAGTTCTGCGCCCGCGATACGCTTTGCCCCAATCTACTTCGTCGCCGCCAGTTCCTTCTTCAGCGCGTCGACGTTCTTCTCGTGCAGACTTAGCGTCTGCCTGAGCTTGGCGACCCGGTCCGCGTACTTCTGAGGAGCCCCCTTCTCTTCCGGAAGCGCCGTCGGCGCACCGTTGGCATACGCAACCCGCGCCTCGGCGAGCAGTTTTTCCTCGGTGGAGAGCTCTTCGGTCAGTACCTTGCGGCGAAGGTCGTCGCGACTCTTCTGCGTGCTCGCATCTACCTTTGGAAATCCTGCCGGAGTGGGCGTCTTCGCCGCGCGCTCGCCGCTCGAACCGCTGCCGCCCACGCCGCAGGAGAGCTTCTTCCAGCCCGCCTCCGGTGCAACGTTGGTGTAGTGAAGATTCCCGTCGCGATCGACGTATTTGCAGATATCTGCCGTCGCCGGAGAAGCCGCAAGCACCAGTGCGCAGCAAGCGAAGCCGCCGGCGCACCACATCGAGCAGGTTCGTCGCGAAGAGCGCAGCATGGCGGGTCGAGTTTACCAAATGAACGGGGCAGGCCGTCGCTGCCCCGCCCCATCCTTAACGCCGCAGCTGCCGTTCGGCTGACCGCCGCTGCCTCTCTACGGCGACTCGCCTCGCAGGATCCCCGCGTCATGCGCAGGGCCCATGCTACAAACTGTAGTACATCTCGAACTCGATCGGATGCGTGGTCATGCGGAAGCGCGTGACCTCCTCCATCTTGAGCGCGATGTAAGCGTTGATCATGTCGTCGGAGAACACGCCGCCACGAGTCAGGAAGGCGCGGTCGTGATCCAGGTTGTCGAGCGCCTCGTCGAGCGACGCGCAAGGATGCGGCACCTTCGCCGCTTCCTCGGGCTCGAGGTCGTACAGGTTCTTGTCCAGAGGGTCACCGGGGTGCACCTTGTTCTGAATGCCGTCGAGACCCGCCATCAGCATCGCGGCGAACGCGAGATACGGATTCGTTGTCGGATCGGGAAAGCGCACCTCGACGCGCCGACCCTTCGGGTTGCTCACGTAGGGGATGCGACACGCCGCGGAGCGATTGCGGGCCGAGTAGGCGAGATTTATCGGCGCCTCGAAACCGGGAACCAGCCGCTTGTAGGAATTGGTGCCGGGATTGGTGATGGCGTTCAGCGCCTTGGTGTGCTTGATGATGCCGCCGATGTAGTACAGGGCAAGCTCGGACAGTCCGGCGTAGCCGTTGCCCGCGAAAAGATTCTGCCCGCCCTTCCATACTGACTGATGCACGTGCATGCCCGAGCCGTTATCGCCAACGATCGGTTTCGGCATGAACGTCGCCGTCTTGCCGTAGCTGTGCGCGACCATGTGCACGGTGTACTTGAGAATCTGCATCCAGTCGGCGCGCTTCACCAGCGTGTTGAACTTGGTGCCGATCTCGTTCTGACCAGCCGCTGCCACTTCGTGGTGGAACACCTCGACCTCGACCCCCTGCTCCTCGAGCGCAAGCGCAATCGCATTGCGAATGTCCTGCAGCGTGTCGATCGGCGGTACCGGAAAATAGCCGCCCTTGACGGGCGCGCGATGCGCCATGTTGCCGTCTTCGTACTCCTCTCCCGACGACCAGGGTGCTTCCTCCGACTTGATCTTCACGAAGCAGCCCGACATGTCAACGCCCCAGGTGACCGAGTCAAAGATGAAAAACTCGGGCTCCGGACCGAAGTACGCGGTGTCACCGATGCCGGTGGACTTGAGGTAGGCCTCTGCACGCTTCGCGAGCGAGCGGGGGTCGCGATCATAACCCTTCCCGTCGGTCGGTTCGATCACGTCGCAGGTGATGTTGAGCGTCGTCTCATCGGTAAACGGATCGATGCGCGCCGAATCCGGATCGGGCGACAACAACATGTCGGAGGCCTCGATTCCCTTCCAGCCGGCAATCGAAGAGCCGTCGAACGCGTGGCCGTGATCGAACTTGTCCTGCGTGAAAACCTTCGCCGGAACCTGAACGTGCTGCTCCTTGCCGCGAGTGTCGGTAAAGCGAAGGTCGACGAACTTGACCTCCTTGTCCTTGAGCATCTTCAGAACATCGGCCGGTGCAGCCATGCTGGTTTCTCCTCTGGATACGTAAGTGAAGCCGGGGGAATTGAGGCCGGAAGGCGGGATTTCTTGCGAAAGTACGAAAAGCAGAAACTATGCCATAAGGGAGCGGCGCTGACACGGGGGGGTTGCGAGGGAAGGGAGGGGTTTTCGCGCGCATCGCGGCATTCGCCAGCACCTTCTTGGGGCAGGCGACGAGGCTTTGCGACTCCGTGGTGCAGCAATCAGCGGTCGAGCATCCTTCTGCGGCTGGCTCCGGCCTCCCCCTCCGTGCTAGAGTGAAGACGCCATGCGAGGGAGCGGATGTTCCCCCTTGGCTTTTGACCGGTGCCATCAGGCGTGCCCACAGACGAGTCCCCGAGGCGAGCTGACGCCGTCATTGCTGCGGCGCGCAAGCGCGCCGACGGGGAGGGGCTGTCCTATTTCGGTGCAGTCACGCCGAGCGAGGCGTATACGCTCCTCACCGCCGATCCGGCCACTGTCTTGATCGACGTCAGGACGCGCCCGGAGTGGGACTATGTGGGCCGCGTGCCGGGCAGCACCCTTATCGAATGGAACACTTATCCTGCCGGAACCCGCAATCCATCGTTTGTTGAAGAATTGCGCGCTGTTGCGGCCGACCGCGAGGCGCCGGTGCTATTCATCTGCCGGAGCGGCCAGCGCTCGGACGGCGCCGCCCGGGTGGCCGCCGCCGCAGGCTACACCAAGGCTTTCAACGTACTGGAGGGGTTCGAAGGGGCGAAGGATGCTCAGGGGCACCGTGGCACGCTCGGCGGCTGGCGCAAGGCGGGCCTTCCCTGGATCCAAAGCTAGCTGCTCGGTGAGCGCGAAGCTCGCGGGATCCGAAGCCCGCAGGTCAGTTCACGGGTAGAACAGATAGACCTGGTAACCCGCTTGCGTTGTCGCGCTGGCGTCGATGAAGAGCTTCACGTTGACTTCCGCATTGGCGGGGATTCCGCTGGCGAGGTCGACTGTGCCGCTCAAGTACTCCTGCGGGGTGAACGCGCGGCGTACGACGACGATGTCCTGCTGCGTCTGTTTCTGCACATCCGACAGCGTGAGCTCGAGATATGGGTAAGCAAGCGCGTACGGGGCGCGATTGCGCACCGTCGCAGTCAGAATGAGCAGTCCCCGATGCGCGGGGTCGGCCTGCAGATCCGAGGCCTCGATCGACAGCGCGTTGATCTCCTGCAGCGGGCGGATTTCACAATTCGTTGCAGCGCACAGCCTGATCAACGCCGGCTTCGTCATCGGCCAGTGCGCCGCGATGGCGTCGCGAAAGTGAAACAACGCCTGTCCCGCCAGGGCGAGCAGCAGCACAGGGACAGCCGAAGCGTATAGCCATCCCGGGATGTGGCGCCGAGAGCGTTTCTCCTGCCACGAGAATCGCGCTGCATACGCCATCTCCGCATCGCCCGTGCTCGGTGGTTCGGTCAGCGGAGGCCCGGACTCGAATGATGGTTCGTCCTCCTCGGGGCGTGCGGTCTCGATTTCCGGCGGAGGTTCGAGCGCGCGCTCGCTGCGCAGGGTCACCGTCGGCGGGCCGAGGGCGGCTTCGTCGAGTTCCGGCTCCTCGCGCGCGCCACGCGGCCGCGGCGCGAGCGAGACCTGCTGCGCGACCCCGTCGAACACGGTATGGCAGTGGCCACAGCGCACCTGGCCGGCGCGGATCGCGAGCTGCGCCGAGGTGACGCGAAAGATCGTCTTGCATCCCGGACAGCGCGTGAATTTTTCTTCCGCCATCACCTAACGACCGCACGCTCAGGGGTCGTCATGCCGTACGCACTCCGACCAGCGCGGCCCACTCCTCTTCGCGTTCCCATAGGGAAATATTAAACCATCGCTCGTAGGCAGCGAGCACCGGCGCAGCCTGCGAACCGAGGATGCCACAGAGGACGACGTTGCCGCCCTCGCGCACTCGCGATGCGAAGAGCGGAGCGAGCAGCTCGATCGGACCGGCGAGAATATTCGCCACCACTACGTCGAAGATTTGCGGCGGCAGCTCCGCAGGCAGATGGAACGTTGCCGAAACGTCGTTTGCGATCGCGTTGGCCCGGCTGGTCGCGATCGCCTCAGCATCGATATCGACTCCGACGACCGGGCGTGCTCCGAGCTTCGCCGCGACGATGGCCAGCACGCCCGAGCCGCAGCCGTAGTCGAGCAGCTTGGCTCCGGCGCGCAGATTCTGGGCCAGCCAGCGGATGCAGAGCCGCGTCGTTGCATGACTGCCGGTGCCGAACGCCAGGCCCGGGTCGATGCAGACGTTGATCGCCTGCGGCTGGACAGGTTTGCACCACGTGGGCACTATCCAGAGTCCCTCGCTCACTTCCAGAGGCTGGAATTGGGCTTGCGTCGAACGCACCCAGTCCCGGTCGGCGATGGGCTCCACGACGTGCGGAGGCAGGGGAACGCCGAGCGCAGCCGCCGTCTGCGCGAGAGCACGGTCCGCGTCGCAGCCGTCCGCAAAGAGCACCGTCACCCGGTTGACAGGCCAGCGCAGCGAGCTGCTCGACTCGTCGTAGAGCGATATTTCCATCGGCGTACCCGCTGAAGCGTCGGCCACGTCCACCGACAACGCGCCCGCGGCGATTAGCGCATCGGCAAGATGCTCGGCGGTCTCCGCCTCGGCGTCGAAGCGCAGTGCGAGAAAGGGCATCGAAGTCGCAGCGCCAGTCGCTGGTCAGGCCTGCCGGCGCTTGGCCATCCGCTGTTCGAGATAGTGAATCGAAGTTCCGCCCCGGAGGAACGAGTCGTCGAGCAAAAGCTCCTGGTGCAGCGGGATGTTGGTCTTGATGCCCTCGACGATCATCTCGGATAGCGCAACCCGCATCCGTGCGATCGCCTGCTCGCGCGAATCGCCGTACGCGATCACTTTGCCCACCATGGAGTCATAGTTCGGCGGAACGAAGTAGTTCTGATAGACGTGGGAATCGACGCGGATGCCCGGACCGCCCGGCGCGTGATACGACGTAATCCGCCCGGGAGAGGGTGCGAAGGTTTCTGGATCCTCCGCGTTGATGCGGCACTCGATCGCATGGCCCCTGCGCACGATGTCGCGCTGGCGAAAGGGCAACTTTTGCCCGGCAGCAATGCGCAGTTGCTGTTGCACGAGGTCGATGCCCGTAATGAATTCGGTCACGGGATGTTCGACCTGGATACGCGTGTTCATCTCGATGAAGAAGAACTCGCCATCGAGATAGAGGAATTCGAAGGTCCCCGCGCCGCGGTACTCGATCTTGCGGCAGGCTTCTGCGGCGCGCTCGCCAATCCTGGTCAGCGCCCTAAGCGGGATCGCCGGCGCAGGGGCTTCCTCGATGATCTTCTGGTGCCGACGTTGCATCGAGCAATCCCGCTCGAAAAGGTGGACGGTGTTCTTGTGCTCGTCCGCCAGCACCTGGATTTCGATGTGGCGGGGGTTCTCCAGGTACTTCTCCATGTAGATCGTAGGATCGCCGAAAGCGGCGGCAGCCTCGCCCCTCGTCAGGCTGACCGCGGACAGCAGCGCCGCCTCGGTATGCACGACCCGCATGCCACGCCCGCCGCCTCCGCCGGCCGCCTTGATGATCACAGGGTACTTGATCTCGCGGGCGAGCTTTACCACCTCCTTGGCATCCTCGGGCAGAGCGCCGTTCGAGCCCGGGACGCACGGAATGCCGGCCTTCGCCATCGCAGCGCGAGCGCTGACCTTGTCCCCCATCAAACGGATTGTGTCCGGGCGCGGCCCGATGAAGACGAATCCGCTCTTCTCGACTTTCTCGGCGAAATCGGCGTTCTCCGACAGGAACCCGTAGCCCGGGTGGATCGCCTGCGCATCGGTGACCTCGGCGGCGCTGATGATCGCCGGTATGTTTAGGTAACTCTGCGCAGACGGGGCCGGGCCGATGCACACGGACTCGTCGGCCAGGCGGACGTACTTTGCATCGGCGTCGGCCTCCGAGTGCACAACCACCGTCTTGATGCCGAGCTCCCGGCATGCCCGCTGGACGCGCAGTGCGATCTCGCCGCGGTTAGCGATCAGCACTTTGTCGAAGAGGTGGTCCGGATTCTTGGTCGACACGGTGAGGGCGGATGCGCCGGGCTGCGCGGTGAAACTCGCGGCGATTACACGCTCAGCCGATCACGACGAGGGGCTGGCCATACTCTACAGGTTGCCCGTTTTCCACGAGGATCGCCTTGACCACTCCCGCGCGATCGGCTTCGATCTCGTTCATGAGCTTCATCGCTTCGATGATGCACAGGGGGTCACCCACCTGCACCTGATCACCAACCTCCACGAACGCAGTGGCCCCAGGGGAGGCGGCGCGATAGAAGGTCCCGACCATTGGGGATTTGACCGTATGCCCTTCGGGCTCGACCGCCGGCGGGGCTGCGCCGGGCGGAGTGGAGTGCTCCCCGGCGGTGGCAGCAACTGTGGCCACGCCCGCCGGTGCGGGCGCCGCTGCCGGAGCCGCCGAGGCGGCAGGAAGGGACCGCGTAATCCTCACGCGCTCCTCACCCTCGGAAATCTCGAGTTCGGCAATGCCCGAGCTTTCGACGAGTTCGATCAGCGTCTTCAGTTTGCGCAAGTCCATGACTTGGCCCCCCACAAGGCATTAATGCGGCCGCCTCGATGCGCCGCCGACCGAAAGGGAGTTGCGTTGGGTTTTCCGGGGCCGATCAGCCCAAAGCGCTGGGTCGCCGAGTTGACCGTCGGTCCCCTAGCCGGCGGTTCCCCAGATTAACTGCAGTTTGCCGCAGATAACGGCAGATTGTCTAGTGTTGACAAGAATTGTAAGCAGCTCGACAGTCTTGTCGGGCAACCCGTCGAAGGCGCAGTCGGCGAGTGTCTGAGAAGTTGGAAGGTAGCGAAGTTGGGTGATCATCAGAGCATTTTATTAAGGATAGAGCGAAGTTGCTGCGGTTTCATGGGCCCCAGATGAGTGTCGACGATGCGGCCGTTGCGGTCGATCACGATGGTGAACGGCAGTGCGACAAGCTCGTTCCCCACGCTGCGCGAGAGCTCCATCGCCTCATACCCCCCTACGAGTGCCGGGTAGTTCAGATTGATTTCCTTCGCGAATCGGCCGACCTTGTCAGCCTGGTCCACCGCGATGCCGACGAACTGCACCCCGCGGGGACCGAGCTCGGACTGGGTCCGGGCAAACTCGGGCATTTCCTCGCGGCAAGGCTCGCACCACGTCGCCCAGAAGTTGACCACGAGAATTTTGCCGCGCCACTGCCTCAGCGGCTGTTTCACGCCTGCAGTATCAGGGAGCTCCAGCGCGAAAAGCCCGTCACTCGATGGCTTCCCACGATCCCACGCGGCAAACCAGACGCCCGCGGTGAGAGCGAGCGCTCCGACGCCGCCAAGCAATAGAGCGTTTCGAACCCGGCGACCCACGGTTCAAGGTGTCACAAGACAGCGAGCGCCCACTTCAGTTGAACCAGGGCTTCTTTCCGCCGTCGCCCGACGTCTGCGGAACCACGCTCGCCTCAGGCAGCGCCAGGGTAATCCGCTGCACCGTGGGCGGATAGCAAAGGCCAATGTCAGCGCAGCCCTGCGACTGGGCCTCGATTACGACGTGCTGTCCAGGCTTGGCGTCATTCAAGGTGAGGTTCACGACCACGTCGCCACGGTAGGTTTCGACGCGCCCGAAGAATTGGTCCTCCTTGACCTTGCCCCCCGGGAGGGGTGGGACCGACAGCCCAGCGCTCGCCGGCTCGACAGCGAAATGCACCTTATCCCGATACAGATAGTAGCCGTCGGCGATGAAAAACCGCGCCTCCACCGTGTGCGCGTCGAGGAGCCTTGCGCTGAAGCGGAAGGCCTTTTCCGCAGGCAGGGGATTGCCCTGGCTGAATGCTGACAGCGCCACGAGCAAAAGCGCCGTGCCGAGCGCCGGCAGGGCTCGGCCGTCACGCGGCTGCCGTTTCGGCAGCAATCCAGTCGATGTAGGCAGACGATCCATCGGTGATGGGGACAGCGACGATCTCTGGAAGTTCGTAAGGATGCCTCTCACGGATCGCCTTCTCGACACGCGCGTAGAGCTCCCTCCGCGTCTTGATGGCGACTGGGGTCTCCTCGGCCGTTTCGATTTCGCCCCGCCAGTGATAGAGTGAACGCAGTGCGGCACCGATCTGAACACACGCCGCCAGTCGGCCACCAAGCAGCTCGCGTGCAAGCACCTCGGCACTCGCCCGGTCGGGCAGCGTGGTCAGCACGAGCAGGGCGGAGTGAGTCATGGGAGTAGCTGGAGCATTCATGCGCTTCGTAGTTTTGTTGATTGTACTGAGTTTCCCAGTCCTCGATGTGTTGGCGACACTTCGCTTCGCTCGCTGGACGGGGATCCCGGCAGCGGTATGGCTGGTGGCGTCGGCACTCGCCGGCATCGCCCTGCTGCGGCGCGAGCGCCTCGCCTTCCGCGCGCAAACCCTGGCAGCGCTGCGCGGCGATCGGCCGCTGCTGCGCGGGCAACTCGACAGCGCACGCAAAGTGCTCGCTGCCCTCCTGTTGATTCTGCCTGGGCTGATCTCCGATGTGATCGCACTGCTCCTGCTGCTGTTCCCGTTCAATCTCGGTCCATCGTTTGCGGCGCAGCCTGCGACTGTCGCACGAGGCTTCGGCCGCGACACGCTGAACGGCGAATATCAGCGCGTCGACTAGTTCGCGGCGCGCTGGACGAGCGCGGCAGCTTTCGTCGCTACGGACCGAAGAGAGTCGGCTGCGCTTTGCGCGAGCGCCAGTAGGCCCACACGATGAGCGCTAATCCCGCGGCGATCATCGGCAGCGACAGCCATTGTCCCATCGACAGGCCAAGCCCCAGTGTGCCCAGAAATCGGTCCGGCTCTCGTGCGTACTCCACGATGAAGCGGAAGGCGCCGTAGCCGACCAGGAACAATCCCGACACCGCGCCTACCGGTCGTCGCCGCCGCGCATAGATCCAGAGCAGAGCGAACAACACGATTCCCTCGAGGGCGAGTTCGTAGAGCTGCGACGGATGCCGAGGCAGTTGATCGACCTGGGGGAACACCATGCCCCAGGGCAGATCAGTCGGTCTGCCCCAAAGCTCTCCATTGATGAAATTGCCCAATCGGCCCGCGGCCAGACCCAGCGGGGCGAGTGGCGCGACGAAATCGGTGACTTCGAGCCAACGCTTGTGACGCCTGTGCGCGAAGAGCGCGAGAGCGATCATGACGCCGAGAAGGCCGCCGTGAAAACTCATACCGCCTTGCCACAATTCGATGATCTCGAGCGGATGCACTGCGTAGTAAAGCGGCTTGTAGAACAGGACGTAGCCGAGCCGTCCACCGAGGATCACGCCGAAAACGCCGTAGAAAAGCATGTCGTCGACGTCGCGCGGATGCCAGCCGGTGAGCAGATTCTGCCGCGCGCGTACCTTACCGAGGATGATGAACAGCACGAACCCGACGAGATACATGAGCCCGTACCAGCGTATGGCGAGCGGACCCACGTGGAGCGCGATCGGATCGAATTGCGGATGAACGAGCATCTACGATCGCGCGCCTCTGTCGCGGCAGCAGCTTTGTTAGAATGAGTCGATTATACGAGAGAGGATCGAGCGATGCCGGGCAACCGCAGGAGCCGCATCATCACCCATGGCGTGGCGCGTTCGCCAAATCGCGCGATGCTGCGCGCCGTCGGCTTCGCGGATGCAGACTTCGACAAGCCGATCGTCGGCGTGGCCAACGGTCACAGCACGATGAATCCGTGCAACGCGGGCATCCAGCCGCTGGTCGAGCGCGTAATGACCGCGCTCAAGGAAGCCGGTGCCATGCCGCAGGTCTTCGGCTTTCCCACCGTGACCGACGGTATCGGCATGGGCACCGAAGGCATGAAGTATTCGCTGGTGTCGCGCGAAGTGATCGCCGATGCCATCGAGGTCGCGGTCAACGGCCAGTGCATGGACGGCGTCCTCTGCGTCGGCGGCTGCGACAAGAACATGCCCGGCAGCATGATGGCGATGGCGCGCATCAACGTCCCCGGCATCTTCGTCTACGCGGGCACCATCAAACCCGGCTACTGGAAAGGGGAGAAGCTTACGATCGTAAGTCCGTTCGAGGCCGTGGGGGCCTTCGCGGCGGGAAAGATGAGCAAGGAGGATTTCGAGGGCATCGAGCGCAACGCCTGTCCCAGCGTTGGCGCCTGCGGCGGCCAGTACACCGCGAATACGATGTCCTCCTCGTTCGAAGCGCTGGGCATGAGCCTACTCGGCAGCTCGCAGATGGCCTCGCCCGATGCGGAGAAGGCGGACTCGGCCGCCGCGTCGGCGCGTGTGCTCGCGCGCGCCGTCGAGCACGACCTGAAGCCGCGCGACATCATCACGCGCAACTCGATCGAGAACGCTATCGCCCTCGTGATGGCGACCGGAGGATCGACCAACGCGGTCTTGCACTATCTTGCGATCGCCGCAGCGGCGGGGGTCGAGTGGACCATCGATGACTTCGAGCGCGTGCGCAAGCGCGTGCCGGTGCTCTGCGAACTCAAGCCTTCGGGGCGGTTCGTCGCGACCGATTTTCATGCAGCGGGCGGCGTGCCGCAGGTGCTCCGCATCCTGCTCGATCACGGCCTCCTGCACGGCGATTGCATGACGATTACCGGCCGCACGATGGCCCAGGAACTCGCCGGCATCGCGTCCGAGCCACGCGCTGACCAGGAAGTGATCAGGCCGTGGGCGCGCCCGGTGTACCCGCACGGTCACCTCGCAATTCTCCGGGGCAACCTGGCACCGGAGGGCTGCGTGGCGAAGATCACCGGGCTCAAAAGCCGATCGATCACCGGGCCCGCGCGGGTTTTCGATTCCGAGCCGGCATGTCTCGATGCGATCATGGCGAGGCAGATTCGCCCTGGCGACGTCATCGTGATCCGTTACGAGGGGCCGCGGGGAGGGCCGGGCATGCAGGAGATGCTCGCGCCAACCTCTGCCCTCATCGGTCAGGGGCTGGGGGAGAGCGTCGGCTTGATAACCGACGGGCGCTTCTCCGGGGGCACCTGGGGCATGGTCGTGGGTCACATCGCCCCCGAGGCGTACGCCGGCGGAACGATCGCCCTGGTCGAGGAAGGGGATTCGATCACCATCGACGCAGACCGGCTGCTGGTTCAGCTCAACGTGGCGGAAGCCGAGCTGGCCCGCCGCCGCGCGCAGTGGAAACCGCCGCCGCCCCGCTACACGAGCGGGCTCCTCGCCAAGTACATGAAGCTCGTCTCGACCGCGAGCATCGGCGCGATCACCGATCGTCCCTGAACGGCGCGCCACTGGGCTTCTAAGGTCGGGCGCGATAGGATTAGGCAAGCAAGGCCAGCTGTTCTCCGCAGGAAGGAAGGAGAGGTCCTATGTTAGCCTCGTGCTTCTCGGCTCCCAAGATTCGCTTCGCTTTGTGGCTTCTGCCGCTTGCCGCTCTCTGGCTCGCGGCCTGCGGATCCGGCTCGGGACCTGCGACATCCGCAGGCCCGCCGGTGCCCGCACCCGTGCTCGCCGTCGGCGATCACTGGCAGTACAGGATCACCGACAATCTGCGCCGCGGCGCAGTCACCATACTCGACGCGGAGGTCGCGTCGATCAGCGGCGGCGTGGCATTGCTTCGCCTCGTCTACACCGATCCTCTCGGAGCGCGCAGCGAGAAAACCGAGGAGATCAGCGCCAGCGGCGCGCTCGTCGTCGGGACGCTCAAGGAAGAGCCGACGCGGCGATACCCGACGCCCATCGAGCTGTACGACTTTCCGCTGCAAGCAGGAACGAGCTGGCGGCAGGTCGCCAACACGACGAGCCCTGATACCGGGCTCCCCGCGCAAATCCTCGTCTACGGCACGGTGCAGGGCTCGGCTCAGGTCACCGTGCCGGCTGGCACTTTCGACGCAATCTATCTGTATCGGGTCATACAGCTCGACGACGAGCAGTTCTGGCGAACCCGGACCGACCGCCGGGACTTCGTGTGGTTTGCCCCGCAGGCGAAAGCCGCGGCAAAAGAAACGCGCGACGCGTCCTACAACCAGATCGGCGGCGGCACGTTCACGACGATTCGCACCGAGAACACGACCCGCGAGCTGCTTTCGTTTCGTCCGGGGTCGCGCTGATCGACGTTAAGCTCCGGGGCCGATCGCGGTCGAGATAGCTCGTGCGACGCAAGACGCTTCTGCGCGTTCTCGCCGCAACGTGCGTTCTAAGCGCTCTCGCCGGCTGCGCATCGGCTCCGTCGGGCCCGCCGGTCGATGCGCCGAGTCTCGTCGTCGGCGATCGCTGGCAATATCGCGTGACGGACAATCTGCGTCGCGGCGCGGCCTCCCTTCTGGAAGTGGAAGTGACTGCCGTGGCGGGCACGACGGCGCAGCTCCGCTTCCGCTACGCCGACGAATTCGCTCGCACGCAATGGGTAGACCAAGTCGATGGCCGAGGCGGACTAAGCTCGGGCGTGCTGGGGCGCCCGATGGAGAGACCGTTCGATCCTCCGGTACAGCTGCTCGCCTTTCCCCTTGCGCCCGGGAAGACCTGGCGTCAGGTGATCAATACCTTCCGGACGGACCTCGATCTCGATGGTCAGATCCTGATCTACGGCAAGGTCGATGGGCGGGCGCCAGCGAGTGCTCCAGCTGGAACGTACGAAGCGATTTACGTCTATCGCGTCGTGCAGCTCGACGACGAGGAGTTCTGGCGCACGCGAACGACGCGCCGCGACGCGATCTGGTACGCAGCCGAGGTCAAGGCACCCCTGCGCGAGGCGCGCGAGGCTGAATACACGGAGATGGACGGCCCGGACTCCGCGACGATCCGTACCGAGTCCCGGGTGTTCGAGCTGGTGTCGTTCCAACCCGGGCCGCTATGAGAGCCCGAGCCGCTGCCAGATGACGGTCGTCAGCGAGGCCTGGTTCAGCGTGTAGAAATGCAGGCCCGGTGCGCCATGCGCCAGCAGATCGGCGCAGAGGTCCGTAACGACATCTAGACCGAAGGCGCGGATCGATGCCGTGTCGTCCCCGAAGCCTTCCATCTTGCGTCTGATCCAGCGCGGGATCTCCGCGCCGCAAGCATCCGAAAATCGAGCGAGTTTCGTGAAGCTCAGGATCGGCATGACGCCCGGTACGATCGGGATGCGCAGCCCCAACGAAGTCGCCTGGTCGACGAAGTGGTAGTAGCTGTCGGCGTTGAAGAAGTATTGCGTGATCGCCGAGTTGGCGCCGGCGTCGATCTTGCGCTTGAAGTGCACGAGATCTTCTCGCGGGCTGCGCGACTGGGGGTGATACTCGGGGTAGCAGGCCACCTCTATGTGGAACCAGTCGCCGGTCGCCGTGCGAATGAATGAGACGAGCTCGCTCGCGTAGTGGAACTCGCCGGCGTCCGCGGTGCCCGAGGGGAGATCACCGCGCAGCGCCACGAGATGTCTGATGCCGCGCTCGCGATAGGTGGCGAGCGTCGCGCGAATGCTCTCCCGCGTCGATCCGATGCACGAGATGTGAGGAGCCGCCCGCTGACCGGCGGCCTGGATCTCGAGCACGGTCGCAAGGGTCCGGTCGCGCGTCGAGCCGCCGGCGCCGAAAGTGACCGAGAAGAATTTCGGCCCGAGGCGGGCGAGCTCGGCACGGGTCTCGGCGAGCTTTCGCGCGCCTTCGGGTGTCGCCGGCGGGAAGAACTCGAAGCTGAAGACCCGCTCCGGTGCGGCCGTCATCCCCGTCCTTCGCAATACGGCTTTAGCGCGGCGTAAAGCGTCGCGTTCACCGGAGCTGAGAGCCCGACAGCGCGCGACATGCGCGCCACGGCGCCCGAGAGCCATGGCGCCTCCAGCCTTCTGCCCGCCTCGAGATCGTGCAGCATCGAGGATTTCATCTGCGCGGGCAAGCCATCTGCAAACACAAGCTGGCGCGCAACGAAATCATCAGGCAGCGCTACCCCGCGGGCACGACCGAGGTTCCAGGTTTCCTCGATCGCGAGACGTAGCGTCTCGCGCATCTCCGGATCGGAGCGTATGGGCCCGATCGAACAGCGCGCCACGCTGGTGAGACCGGACATCGGCGCAAGGAACGCAAACTTCTCCCAAAGCACGCGCTCGACGTCGGCGACGAGCTCGGCATCGACCCCTGCGGCAACACAGGCGGCATGAAACGCCTTCGCGGCCTCGACCTGTCCGGGGCGCAACGCGCCAAACCGCAGCCGCGCCATCGTCCCGGTGTGCGTGATCGTCCCCGGCTCCGAGATGGTCGCCGCGATATACGCCGCTCCGCCGAGGACGCGGTCGGCGCCCGTCGCAGCGCCGATCCGCTCCACGCTCTCGACCCCGTTCTGGAACGGAATCACGATCCCGCCTCCGCCCAGAAGCGGTCGAGCGGCCGCCGCAGCGGCCTCGGTGTCCCAGAGCTTGACAGTAAAGACCACGACATCGGCGCGTCCCATCGCTCCCGGGTCGTCGCTCGCAGGCGGCGATGGCAGATGGATATCGCCGAGTGCGCTGCGCACCCTGAGCCCGCCGGCGCGGATCGCCTCGAGATGACGTCCGCGGGCTATAAATCCGACCTCGTTGCCCGCCGCGGCAAGCCGGGCTCCGAAGTAGCCGCCCACGCCTCCCGCACCGAATACGACGACCCTCATCTCCGTGCGCCCTTATGACCGGCTGCCCGAATCACGCCGTAGAAAAATGGCCGACAGCGCCCATGAGATGATGCTGTAGAGAATGGCGCCGCCGACACCGGACCAGAAGCCGGCGACGTGAAAACCCTCGATCCACGAGCCGACCGCCCAGAACAACACTCCGTTGATGACGAGAATGAACAGGCCCAGGGTCACGAGTGTCACCGGCAGCGTGAGCAGAATGAGAAGCGGCCGAATGAACGTGTTGATCAGCCCGAGGACAAGCGCCGCAATCAGCGCCGAGACCGGAGAGTCAACGTGAATTGACGACATCAGATACGGCAGCGCCAGAAGCGCCGCCGTATTGATCAGCCAGGCGATCAGCAGCCGCATCCGACCTCCTAGTACCGATATGTCTCCGGTTTGTATGGACCTTCCTGGCCCACGCCGATATAGCGCGCCTGCTTGGCCGAGAGCTCGGTGAGCATTGCGCCGAGCTTCTTCAACTGCAGCCGGGCGACCTTCTCGTCGAGATGCTTCGGCAGCACATACACGCCTACCGGGTACTTGCCGCCGCGGGTTTGCGCGTCGGTCCAGAGCTCGATCTGCGCCATCACCTGGTTGGTGAACGAACTGGACATGACATAGCTCGGATGCCCGGTCGCGCAGCCGAGGTTCACGAGACGGCCTTCCGCGAGCAAGATGATCCGCTTGCCGTCGGAGAAGATGATGTGATCGACCTGCGGCTTGATGTTCTCCCAACGGTATTGGCGCAGCGCTGCAACGTCGATCTCGTTGTCGAAGTGCCCGATGTTGCACACGATCGCGTTGTGCTTCATGCGCTTCATGTGCTCGTGCGTGATCACGTCGATGTTGCCGGTCGCCGTTACGAAGATGTCCGCCTTGTCGCAGGCGTAATCCATGGTCACGACGCGATACCCCTCCATCGAGGCCTGCAGAGCGCAGATCGGGTCGATCTCCGTGACCCAGATCTGGGCGGACAGGGCCCGCAGCGCCTGCGCCGATCCCTTCCCCACGTCCCCGTAACCGTTCACGACTGCGACCTTGCCCGCGATCATCACATCGGTTGCGCGCTTGATGCCGTCCACGAGTGACTCGCGGCAGCCGTACAAGTTGTCGAACTTCGATTTCGTGACCGAATCGTTGACGTTGATCGCGGGAAAACCGAGCCGTCCTTCCTTGTGCATCTGGTAGAGCCGCTTGACCCCGGTCGTGGTCTCCTCGGTCACGCCTTTGATGCCGGCGCGGATGTGCGAGTAGAAATGCGGGTCGGCGTCGAGCCGCTTCGAGATCGCCGCGAAAAGTGCCGCCTCCTCGTCGCTAGCCGGATGCGAGATAGCACTCCGGTCGCCTTCCGCCCGCGCGCCGAGATGGATCAGCAGCGTCGCGTCGCCGCCGTCGTCGAGGATCATGTTCGGCGTGCCGCCGTCCGCCCACGCGAAAATGCGGTGTGTGAATTCCCAGTACTCCGCCAGCGTCTCGCCCTTGTAGGCGAAGACCGGCGTGCCCGCGGCGGCGATCGCCGCGGCGGCATGATCCTGCGTCGAGTAGATGTTGCACGACGCCCAGCGCACTTCGGCGCCGAGGGCTTTCAGCGTCTCGATCAGCACGGCAGTCTGAATGGTCATGTGCAGCGAGCCAGCGATTCGCGCCCCGCGCAGCGGTTGCTCCGGGGCGAACTCCTCGCGGATCGCCATCAGCCCGGGCATCTCGGTCTCGGCGATCGCGATCTCCTTGCGGCCCCAATCCGCGAGGCCCAGGTCGGCAACCTTGAAATCGGCGAAATTTTTGGTGTCGGACACAGCGTTCATCAGTCACTCCTTGTCGAGCGACCACGCTGCGGGGAGATCGGAACCCGTCTCCCCGCGTGCGAGTCGCGGTTCAACGAGCGCCGTTTCCATATCGGACAGCTCCGAGCCTGGCAGGCGCCGCCGTTGTGATCTCGGCGGCCTGTTGCAACGCTCCTCGGAGCGGAAGAACGAGTATAGCGCAGGGATAGATAACCCCCAAGCGCAGCGCTCACGCCTTGCCGTCCAACGGTGCGTCCTTGAGGTTCCGCTGCTCGAGCAGCGCATTGGCGAGGCTCGATTCGCGCTTGTAAAACCCTTCGGTGTGAAAGGTCTCCTCCAGCGCGAAGAGCTCGTAATCGAGGTGGTGGCACAACTCGTGGATCAGCGTACGCAGAAAGGTGCGGAACGCGACGACCTGCTGCCGCTGCGCAGTACGCATCCACACCGTGATTCGCGCCGGCGTCCGTCGTTCCGCCGGTTCGTACAGCCCGTGCAGCTCGCCGTAGTCGTCTGCAGGCCGTCGCGCGAGGACGTGCACGCGAACCTGCGGCACCCGGTAGCCGCGGGTCAGCGCGTCGATCAGCTGCGAGCACTCACGCTGCACCGAAGCGTGATCCTCTGCCCGCAACGCGCGCTCGAGGTGCCCAACCGTCGCGCCGAGCTCGAGCTCCCGTGGCAGCCCCAGCGTGTCGATCGCGTCGCTGCGGCGGTAGATCGCCTGCTTCGCGCGCGAGAGGCGCTCATAGTAGGCAAAGCGCATTTGTTCTCAGCGAATCCCCCGGCGGACTCGCGGTGGGTGCGGCGTGCGAAACCGCCGCCCTACCGCAGCAGTCGCTGGCGGACTAAACTGCTGGCGCGGGAAGGCCATCATGATCGTGCTCAATCCAAATCTCCGCGACCTCGGGGGGCTGCATGTACAGCGGTTACTGCCTGCGTTCCCGCACAAGATGGTGGGTCCTTTCATCTTTTTCGATCATTTCGGCCCGGCAGCGTTCGGGCCGGGGAACGGCGCCGATGTCCGACCGCACCCGCACATCGGGCTCGCGACCGTCACCTACCTGTTCGACGGGGCGATGATGCACCGTGACAGTCTCGGCACGGTGCAGCGCATCGAACCGGGAGACGTCAACTGGATGACCGC
>DASVFM010000160.1:0-21033 GCA_036380055.1 Casimicrobiaceae bacterium | reverse complement strand
AAAAACTCGCCGAGGAAGGCATTGGCAGGCGCGACGACTGGATGCTGCGCGCCAACGAGAAGTGGCACGGCTTCGGCAACCTGGCCCCGGGCTTCAACATGCTGGACCCGATCAAGGCCACGGTCATCACTCCGGGGCTCGACGTGTCCGGCAAGTTCGCGAAGACGGGCATCCCGGCCTCGATCGTGACCAAGTACCTCGCCGAGCACGGTGTCATCGTCGAGAAGACCGGCCTGTACTCGTTCTTCATCATGTTCACCATCGGCATCACCAAGGGTCGCTGGAACACGCTGGTGACCGCGCTGCAGCAGTTCAAGGACGACTACGACAAGAACCACCCGCTGTGGAAGATCCTCCCGGAGTTCTGCGCCCAGCAGCCTTCCTACGAGCGGGTGGGCTTGCGCGACCTGTGCCAGCAGATCCACGACATGTACAAGGCGAACGATGTGGCTCGGGTCACCACGGAGATGTATCTCTCCGACATGCAGCCAGCGATGAAACCCTCGGAAGCCTTCGCGTATCTCTCGCACCGCGACATCGACCGGGTTGAGATCGACCACCTCGAGGGGCGCGTGACCAGTGTGCTGCTCACGCCCTATCCGCCGGGCATCCCTCTGCTCATCCCGGGCGAGCGCTTCAACCGCACCATCATCCAGTTCCTGCAGTTCGCGCGCAATTTCAACCAGCAGTTTCCCGGCTTCGATACCGACATCCACGGCTTGATCGAGGAGAACGACGGCGGCAAGCTGCGCTACTTCCTCGACTGCGTGCGGGCGCGCTGACGCGCCCGAGGATCATCCGGCGTCTTCGCGGCGCGAGCCGTCAGGCAGCGTCTCGCGGCATTCGACGAAGATGCGCGCCCGGCAGGTTCTGCAGATCTCGGAATCGAGGCGCAGGTATATCCGCCGCACCGCCCCGTCCTTGTTGGCGAAGATGTTGTCGCGTCCGATCCGTTCGGCGAAGCCGCCGCTTTCCAGCAATCTTGTCACCGGCGCCTTGAGGTTGGACAGGTAAAGGCTGCCGCCGTGCTCGCGCTGCAGCCGCGCCTGATCGACGAGCAGCTCCCCGCCAGCGATGTCGATGAAGTTGATGCCGCTGCCGATGAGCAGCAGATTGCGCCGCTCGGGGCGTGCCTTGCGGACCGACTCGAGCTCCTCGTGCACGTGCTCGACCGCGCCGAAGAAAAGCGAGCCGTCGACGCGCTCGAGCGCGAGCTGCGGACACTCCGCAAGAGCGCCGTCGCGCACCGGAGCGAAGCGCCGCAGCGGCGACGAGGGATCCGGAGCGACCGCATGAATGGCCGGGTGCGTAGTGCGGTTGAGGTACATGAGCAGCGAGCAGAGCACCCCGACGAGGATCGCGAAATCCAGCTGGACGAGCAGCGTCGCGAGGAAAGTCACCACCAGCACGAGCATCTCGCCGTGGCCGCTGCGCAGGATCTCGACGATGCGCTGATAGTCGATGAGACCCCACGCGACGATGAACAGCAGCGCCGCCATCGTGGCGAGCGGCAGATACGCCCCGAGCGGGGCCACGAAGAGCAGCACGAACAGCAGGAGTCCTGCCGCGAACACGCTCGCGAGCGGCGTCTTCGCGCCGGCCTCGTAGTTGGCGCCGCTGCGGTTGAAGGAGCCCGAGGTCGGATAGGAGGAGCTGAAGGCTCCGACGACGTTGGCGAGCCCCTGGCCGATCAATTCCTGATTGCCGTCGAGGCGCTGGCCCGACTTCGCCGCCACGGCGCGCGCGCTCGAGACGGCTTCCGCCAGGCCGATGACGGTGAGCGCGAGGGCGAGCGGGGCCAGGTTGCGCCAGGTCCCCGCCGAAAAATCGGGAAGCGAGAGGCTCGGAATGGCGGAGGGCAGCGCTCCCAGCGTGGCGACGTGCGCTACGCCTTCGCGCGCGAGCAGATAGGCGACGGCGCTGCCCGCAATGAGTCCGGTGAGCAGATGCGGGATGCGCGGGAAGAAGCGTTTTCCCGCGAGCGCGGCGGCGAGCGAGACGGCGCCGACGAGCGCCGACCAGGGATCGATCTCGCGCGCGTGGCCCGCGAACGTGGAGAGCGCCCCGAGAAAGTCCGCCTGCTGGACTACGTCGAGGCCGAAGAAGTTGCGCAGCTGGGCGCCGATGATCAGCAGCGCGGCAC
This sequence comes from Casimicrobiaceae bacterium, assembly GCA_036380055.1. Classification (GTDB taxonomy): domain Bacteria; phylum Pseudomonadota; class Gammaproteobacteria; order Burkholderiales; family Casimicrobiaceae; genus PALSA-1003. Next base: position 18,890 of record DASVFM010000160.1, on the reverse strand, counting down.
CTGCGGTGAAGCCGACGATCACCGTGATGGAGATGAAGTTGACCAGCGCGCCGAGGCGCGCAACGCCGAGCGCGAGCTTGATCAATCCGATCATGAGATTGACGGTGAGCACTAGACGGACGTAGTCGGGCGTGAAGGGCACGGCAAGCGCGCCGAGCGAAGCAAACACCATGAGCGAGGTCGCGTTGGTCGGCCCCGACACCAGGTGCCACGACGAGCCCCACAGCGCGCCGACGACGGCCGGGAGCATGGCGCCGTAGAGGCCGTATTCCGGAGGCATCCCGGCGAGCGTCGCGAAGGCGACTGCCTGCGGCAGCACGATCACGGCGCCTGTCAGCCCCGCGGCGAGATCCGCCCGCAACGTGAGGGCCGTCACCCGGTTGCGCCAGGCGAGCGCGGGAAAGAGCCTCAGTGCGAGGCGCGACATGCGACTGGGGGAACCGGCGGCACAACCGCGATGATGCGGCTATCGACGCCGCTCGCGCAACGCGCCGGCCGCGCGCCTCGCGAAGACGGCAGAAAGTCTAGGCGGCGACGCTGACCGCTCGAGCTGGTGCAGCGGGTTTTGCGGCGACCTCCGCGGCCTCGCGCGGGGCTTGGGCGACCAGCGAAGCCAGCACACAGGAGGCCATGCGAACTTCCATCGATTCGCCGCGGCCGGACAGCACCACCGGCACCTTTGCGCCCAGCGCCACGCCGGCGACCAGGGCGCCGAACATGCCGACCAGCGCCCGCAGCAGCAGCGCACCCGCTTCCATTCCCGGAACGATGAGCACGTCGGCGTTGCCGGAGGGCTGCGTCGCGCTGCCGGTTGTGCGGGCAGCCGTCGGAGACAGGGCGCTGTCCGCAGTCACCGGTCCTTCGACGATCCCACCGGTGAGCATGTCCTGCGCCGCCATCTTCACGAGCGCGGCCGCGTCGCCGGTCGCCGGCAGCGCGGCCGTGACGCCTTCGACAGCGCTCAGGATTGCGACACGGGGAGTTGCAACGCCGAGGGCCTGCGCGAAATCGATCGCGTTCTGAACGATGTCGCGTTTGGCGGCCAGGTTCGGCACGATATTGAGCAGCGCGTCGGAGACAACGAATGCGCGCGGGTAACCGGGCACGTCGACGAAGAAGGCATGCGTCAACCGGCGCTCGCCGCGCAGGCCGCTCTCCGGCGCCACGACCACGCGCAACAGCTCGTCGGGGTAGAGGCTGCCCTTGATCAGCGCCTGGAACTCGCCGCTCTTCGCCATGGCCACGGCGCGCTGCGCGGCAACGGAGGGATCATCCGGCGTGTCGATCAGGGCGATGCGCGATAGGTCGAGCCCGGCATGCGCCGCGGCGTCGGCGATTCTCTTTTCCGGGCCGACGAGGGTGGGTTCCAGATAGCCCGCGAAACGCGCCGAGAGCGCGTTCTGCAGCGAATCCTGATCGCACGGATAGACAACGGCCGCCCGCAGCGCCGGCAAATTGCGTACGCGATCGACAAGCCGTTGAAAATGCGGCCGGATGACCATGACCGAGCGTGGCAAACGGCGGCCCACCTGTCAACTACACGCCGATGACCGGCGCGCCCGAGGGGGCAGCCGTCGATCGGGGGTGGTTCCGGGCGGGCCGACGGGGCTACACCGCGGCCTCCTTGGGCGGTACGGACGGTAAGGCGCGATTGCGCGTCGGCCGCCGAAAGTGATTCGCGGACGCTCGACCTCCGCTCGCTAGCTCGCGGAGCCTCTCTCGCTGCTCACACTTTCCCCTTCCACGGGACGACAAGCCGCTCGACGTAGCGCATGAGCAGGTCGAAGAGGTAGGCCACCGCGCCGATCACGACGATGCCCATGATCACGATATCGGTGCGCAGAAAGTTCGACGCGTTGAGCACCATCTGTCCCAGGCCCTTCGTCGCCGCGACCATCTCGGCAGCGACCAGCGTCGTCCACCCGAAGCCGATGGCGATGCGCATCGCGGTCAAGATCTCGGGCATCGCGGCGGGGACGATGACGTAGCGGATCACCTGCCAGCGCGACGCGCCCATCGAATACGCCGCGTGGATCTGCTCCTGGGAGACCGAGCGCACGCCGGCACGCGCGCTCATCGCGAGCGGGGCGAAGCAGGCGAGGTAGATGAGAAGGATCTTGGACAGCTCGTCGATCCCGAACCAGATGACGATCAGCGGCAGGTAGGCAAGCGGCGGCAGCGGCCGGTAGAACTCGATCGGCGGATCGAAGATGCCGCGCGCGATCCGTGAGACGCCCATCGCGATGCCGATCGGGATGGCGGTGATGCAGGCCGCGACGAAAGCCGAGAAGACGCGGAACATCGACCAGCCGAAATGCTCGGCAAGCGGCGCGTCGGTGAGCTGGCCCAGCGCGGACTCGTACAGGCGCGTGAACACCGTCTCCGGAGTAGGCAGGAACAGCGGCGGCAGCCAGCGCAGATGGCTCGCGAGCCACCACAGCACGAGGAGCGCGATCATCGTCACCACGCTGATCGCGGTGGTCGAACCCTCGCCCGGCTCAGCGAACTTCGAAGTCTTCGCCCGATTGCCGGCGCTCGCATCGGCCACGATCAGCCTCCCGCCGCGAGCGGCGCTTCACGCTGCTGGATCACCGCCAGCACCTCTTCGCGCACGCGGATGAAGTCCGGCGCGGATTTGATCGCGCGCGCATCGCGCGTCGCGACGAAGCGTCGTCCGAAGTCGAGCTTGTACTCGTGCGAGATGCGACCCGGACGCGGCGTCATCACGACCAGGTGCGTGGCGAGAAAGAGCGCTTCTTCGACCGAATGCGTGATGAAGAACATCATCTTGCCGGTGCGGTGCCACACGTCGAGGATGAGCTCCTGGATCGCTTCGCGCGTGAAGGCATCGAGCGCGCCCAGGGGCTCGTCCATCAGCATGAGCTCCGGGTCGGAGGCGAGCGCTCGCGCAATGCCGACGCGCTGCTGCATGCCTCCTGAGAGCTCGTAGATCGCCCGCCGCGCGAACTCCTCGAGTCCCACCAGCCGCAGCTTGTCCATCGCGACGCGTCTTCGCTCGGCGGCATCGATGCCGCGCATGCGCAAGCCGAACTCGACGTTCTCGATCACATTGAGCCAGGGCATCAGCGCGTGCTTCTGGAACACGACGCCGCGGTCCGCGCCGGGGCCCGCGATCGGCTTGCCGTCGAGCTCGATCGCCCCCTCGGTCGCGGGCAGGAACCCGGCGATGCAGTTGAGCAGCGTGGTCTTGCCGCAACCGGACGCGCCGATGGCCACCAGGAAGTCGCCGTCGGCCATGTGGAGGCTTACATCGGCAAGCGCCTCGACCGTGCCGGTGTCGGAGGCGTAGCGAACGCCGAGGTTGCGGATGCTGAGCGCCGGCATGGTGGCTCGCGGTTCCGGGCGCAGTATCGCCGATTTCGCTGCGGCCCGCGCCATAGCGGCCACTCGGCGCGGCCTCCTTGCGCGGCTACCGCAACGCGACTCGGTGCGCGTCGGCCGCCTGCGCAGCCCGCCTTGCGCGATCCCCGCTCACGCGGGGCCCCTCGCCGCGGGCCGGCTGCGCTACTGCATCGCCTTGGTCACCCACTCGGTCGTGACGTTCTTGCTGAAGTCAGGCGCGACCGAAGTGAGCCGCCCTTGCTCCTTGAGGAAGTTGGCCTGCTGCGAGAGTGCCTTGGTTGCCGCACCGTTCGCGCCGCCGCCGAGCCATGCGGGCGAGGCCTGCTCCTGCAGGCTGGGAAATCCGTAGAGCGCCATCGAATCGGCGACGTCTTCCGGCTTCCCGCCCGACCACTTCGCCACCGCATCCACCTTCGCCTTGTCGGAAGTCCACGCCTTGGGATTCGCCCGGTAGTCGGCATCGGCCTTGCCCAGCGCCTTGACCAGCGCGACCATGAAGGCGGGGTTCTCCTGGGCGAACTTCTTCGTGACGATCAGGCCGTCGAAGGTACAGGCGCCTTTCTTGCAGATGTCGCCAGACGTCATCAGGACTTTCCCGGTCTTCTTCACCGTTGTGAGCACCGGATCCCAGATGAACGTTGCGTCGATGTCGCCACGGCCCCACGCGGCGGCGATTTCCGGCGGCCGCATGTTGAGCACCTGCACGTCGCCCGGCTTGAGGCCGGCCTGCTGCATCGCGTACAGGAGCTGGAAGTGGGATGTCGACACGAACGGCGTGCCTACCTTCTTCCCCTTGAGGTCGGCGATAGTATTGACGCCGCTGCCGTTGCGGGCGACCAGCGCCTCCGCCGCGGCGATGTCCTCGAGAATCCAGAACAGATCGACGTCCATGCCCTGGCTGATCGCGGTGGCGACACCGGTCGAGCCGACCTCGCCGAGCTGCACGTCGCCCGAGGCCATGGCGCGGATCACGTCACCTCCACCGCCGAACTGCCGCCAGTTGATCTTGAATCCGGTTGCCTTCTCGATCTCTCCGGTCTGCTGCACGTAGCGCCAAGGATTCATCATGTCCTGATAGGCGAAGGTCACCGTCTTCTGCGCCAGCGCCGGTGTCGCTCCGATGATCGCCGCCGCGCCCAATGCGAGTGCTGCCAACAGTCGCTTCATTTTGCCTCCTCGATCCTCGATGCAGTGCGGTCCCGTCTGGGAACTGCCTCCCCGTGTTGCCCGTTCACATTCACCGGCGATGCTAGATCGCGGTCAGCGTCTTGCGCAAGATGTCGACGATCATATCGATATGTTGCTTCTCGGCGATGAGCGGCGGGGCGATGATCGCCGCCTCCCCGGTTGTCTTCAGATGCAGCCCGTTGTCGAAGAGCTGCTTCTGGAACCGATGGCCGCGCGCCCCCGGACCGCCCGCCGGATGCAGCTCGATGGCCCCGAACATGCCGTAGCCGCGCAGGTCCGCCACGGCGGGCATGTCGCGCAGCGACCACAGGCCCTCGAGGAAGTAGGGCGACAACGCCTCACCGCGCTCGAACAGGCCCTCCGTGCGATAGATGTCGAGCGTAGCGAGGCCCGCCGCACACGCTGCCGGATGCGCCGAATAGGTGTAGCCGTGGAAGAACTCGATGGCACCGTCCTGCGCGGCCCCGACGATCGCGTCGTGGACGCGCTCGGCAATGGCTACGGCGCCCATGGGTTGCGCGCCGTTGGTGAGTCCCTTGGCCATGGTGATCATGTCCGGCGTGACCCCGAAGCTCTGCGCGGCGAAGGCTTTGCCCGTGCGCCCGAAGCCGCAGATCACTTCGTCGAAGACGAGCAGGATCCCGTGCTGGTCGCAGATTTCGCGCAATCGCTTCAAATAGCCGCGCGGCGGCACGAGGCAGCCGGTCGAGCCGGCGATCGGCTCGACGAAGCAGGCGGCGATGTTCTCCGCGCCATAGAGTCCGACGAAGCGTTGCAGGTCCTCGGCCAGATCGGCGCCGTGGGCGCCCTCGCCCTTGATGAAAAGATTCTCCTTCAGGTGCGTGTGCCGCATGTGCGCGATCCCGGGCAGGGCCGGGCCGAACTTGCGCCGGTTGTTGACCATGCCGGAGAGCGACACGCCGCCGAAATTCACGCCGTGATAGGCGCGCTCGCGTGAAACGAACATGTTGCGCCCGCCCTGGCCGCGCGCCTGGTGGTAGGCGAGCGCGACCTTCATCGCCGTATCCACGGCTTCCGAGCCGGAATTGACGAAGAAGATGCGATTGAGATCGCCCGGCGTAAGCTCGGCGACACGTTGCGCGAGCTCGAAGCCCTTCGGGTGTGCGCGAAGGAACGGCGCGATGAAGTCGAGTTCGGAGAGTTGGCGATACACGGCCTCGGCGATCTCCTTGCGTGCGTGACCGGCGTTGACGCAGAACATGCCGGAGCAGGCGTCGATCAGCTTCTCGCCACGGTCGTTCCAGTAGTACATGCCCTCGGCCTTGACGACCATCTTCGGGCTCGACTTGAAATCGCGGTTGGGCGTGAACGGCATCCAGTACTCGTCGAGCGAGATCTGGCGCGTCTGCGCCCGGTCGTGCAGGGTGAATTCGGCGTGGCCCATCGGGGATCTCCTGTATCGGGCGCCCCGGCTGGCGACGGGCGCTCGCGCGTAGGTGAGGGATGCTGCTTTGTAGTCTCAACGTCCGCGTCTTGGCTAGAGCCAGTTGCCGCAGGCCGCATGGGCCAGCGCGCCGGCGCGGTTGCGGGCGTCGGTACTCTCGCGGCATCATGCCGTTTCCTCCGCCCGCCTGCATCTGCGTCCACCGCCTGCGCCATGAGCCGCTCCACGGATCCGATGTGGAACCAGCTGATCCAGCTGACGTTCAAGAGCCAGATCAGTCTGCAGGCGCAGATCCGCGAGATGCTCGTCGGCGCAATCCTCAACGGCCAGATCCCCGTTGGCGTGGCGCTGCCGTCCACTCGCGTGTTGGCGCACCAGCTCGGTGTGGCGCGCAACACCGTGGCGCTTGCCTACGAACTGCTCGTCAACGAGGGTTACCTCAAGACGCGCAGCCGCAGCGGCCACTTCGTCAACCCCGAGATCGTGGCCGGCGGGCTGCTCGGGCGCCCGGTGCGTGCGCCGCTGCGCGACGGGAGGCCTGTGCTCGCCTGGAAGCCGCGTATGCGCTTCTGGCCGGCGGAGCAACGCAACATCGTCAAGCCGGCCGACTGGCAGAAATATCCCTATCCTTTCGTCTACGGCCAGATCGACCCGGCCTTGCTGCCGATCGCGGGTTGGCGCGAATGCAGCGCGCAGGCGGCTTCGGGCGCGGCTGCGCGCGGTTGGGCGGGCGACCTGATCGACGCGGATGACCCGCTGCTGATCGAGCAGATCCAGACACGCCTGCTCGCGCGGCGCGGCGTCTGGGCGGCACCCGACGAGATCCTCGTCACCGTCGGTGCCCAGCACGCACTCTTCCTCATCGCGACGCTGCTCGTGGACTCGTCGGTGAGCGTCGGCGTCGAGGATCCGGGCTACCCCGACGCGCGCAATATCTTCGCCTCGCGCACGCCGCGCGTGGTCGCTCTGCCGCTCGACGAGCACGGGCTCGCGCGCTCGGCCGCGCTCGATGCGTGCGACTACGTATACGTCACGCCGTCGCATCAGTGCCCGACCAATGTCACGATGCCGCTTGCGCGGCGCGAGCTGCTGCTCGACTGGGCGGAGGAGCGCGAGCGCGTGCTGATCGAGGACGACTACGAGGTCGAGCTGGGCGTCGACGGGCGGGTGCAGCCCGCGCTGAAAAGCCTGGATCGTGCGGGACGGGTCGTTTACGTGAGCAGCCTGTCGAAGACGCTTGCGCCGGGGATTCGCATCGGCTACATCGTCGCGAGCCGCGCCTTGATCCGCGAGGCGCGCGCCCTGCGGCGGTTGATGCTGCGCCATCCTGCCGCGAACAACGAGCGCTCGGCCGGGCTCTTCCTCGCCATGGGCTATCACGACGCGCTGCTGCGCCGTCTGAGACAGTCCGCCGCCGAGCGCTCGCGGGTTCTGACGGATGCGCTCGCGCAGCACCTGCCCGAGGCGAGCTTTCGGGCCGTCACCGGGGGCCCGTCGTTCTGGGTCCGCTTTCCCGAGGGCATCGACACACGACGGCTCGCCGCAGCGGCACAGGAGCGGGGAGTGCTGATCGAGCCGGGCGATGTCTTCTTCGCCGCGGCGAAGCCGCCGGTGAACTTCGCGCGCCTGGGCTACGGGTCGATCGCGGCCGAGCGCATCGAGCCCGGCATTGAGATTCTCGCCGACGTGATGAAGCGCATGCGGGAGGCGAGTGAAGCACCGTCGTCCACAGAAGCCGATGCGCGGCAGCGGTAGGGACGGACGGATGGGTTATCGAAGGGAGAGACGGATGGGGATCGTTGCGTGTCGGATCGGATGGCTGTTGATCGCGCTCGCGGTCGCGCTGCCCGCGCGGGGCGAAGTGAAGCAATCGGCTGCAGATACCTTGTCGATCGCGATCGAGGCGAAGATCTCTGCGCCGCCGCGCACGGTCTTCGACGCAATCGTGCATGTCGAGCGCTGGTGGTCGTCCGAGCACACCTACTCGGAAGATGCCGGCAACTTGAGCCTGATGGCGGAACCCGGCGGCTGCTTCTGCGAGCGATGGAAGGACGGCGGCGTCGAGCATGGACGGGTGATTCTCGTGTTGCGCGACAAGCTGCTCAGGCTCGCCGCGCCGCTGGGTCCGCTGCAAGGGAAGGCGGTGGAGGGCGTGCTCACGTTCCAGCTGAAGCCCGCAGACGGCGGCACCGCCCTGACGGTCGGCTATCTGGTCAACGGCACCACCGCCAGCGCGCTCGACAAGAGCGCAGCGGGCGTGGATCGCGTGCTCACCGAGCAGGTGCAGCGACTCAAGCATTTGATCGAAACCGGCAAGCCGGCGGAGTGAGCGCAAGCGAGGCGGAACATGCGAATAGGCGTACCGAAAGAGATCAAGGTGCTCGAGAACCGCGTCGGGCTGACGCCCGGCAGCGTACGCGAGCTGACGCATCACGGGCACGCGGTGGTGGTCGAGCACAATGCGGGGCAGGGCATCGGCATGGACGACGAGGCGTACCGTCGTGCCGGCGCCGAGATTGCCGCCACGGCAGCGGAGGTCTTCGGCAGCGCCGAGATGATCGTCAAGGTGAAGGAGCCGCAGGCGGTCGAGCGCCGCATGCTGCGCGAGGGTCAGGTGCTCTTTACCTACCTGCACCTTGCACCCGACCCCGAGCAGGCGAAGGACCTCGTGGCGAGCAAGGCCGTGTGCATCGCGTACGAGACCGTCACCTCTCCCGCGGGCGGGCTGCCGCTGCTCGCGCCGATGAGCGAAGTGGCCGGAAGAATGGCGGTGCAGGCGGGCGCCTATTACCTCGAGAAGCCGCACGGCGGCCTGGGCGTGCTGCTCGGAGGCGTGCCCGGCGTCGATCCGGCGAAGGTGGTCGTGCTCGGCGGCGGCGTCGTCGGCACGCACGCGATCCACATCGCGCTGGGCATGGGCGCCGATGTCTGGGCGCTCGACCGCAGCGTCGACGTGCTGCGGCGGCTCTGGGTTCAGTTCGGCCGGCCGCTCAACACGGTCTTCTCGACGCACGACGCGATCGAGCGCCACTTGACGGATGCCGACCTGGTGATCGGCGGCGTGCTGATCCCAGGCGCGTCCGCGCCGAAGCTCGTCTCGCGCGAGCTCGTCTCGAAGATGAAGCAGGGCTCGGTCGTGGTCGACGTGGCGATCGATCAGGGCGGTTGCTTCGAAACCTCGCGTCCAACCACGCACGCCGACCCGGTCTATGTCGTCGACGGGGTGACGCACTACTGCGTGGCCAACATGCCCGGCGGCGTACCGCGCACGTCGACCTTCGCGCTCAACAATGCGACGCTCCCGTTCGTGCTGGCGCTCGCGGGCAAAGGCTGGAAGCGGGCGCTCGCAGAAGATCCACATCTCAAGAACGGGCTCAACGTCGCGGCGGGCAAGGTCACCTGCAAGCCGGTGGCGGAAGCGCTGGGCTACAAGTACGCGCCGCCGGAGTCGGCGATGTAGCGACGAGACGGCCCGCCTGCGCACTGGACCCACCTGCGACAGCGCGCTGGCCCTAGCCCCCGGCGGAAGGACGCCGCCAAAATAAAACATTACATCCAGCTCGTCGAGGCAATGCGATGAACACCATGACCGATGCGGCACGCCTTGCCGTCACGGGGAAACACAGAATGACCCCGTCGGAAGCGTTCGTCGAGACGCTGGTCGCGCAGGGCGTGAAGGACGTGTTCGGCATCGTCGGTTCGGCGTACATGGACGCGCTCGACCTCTTTCCGCTCGCCGGGATCCGCTTCATCTCGGTCGCGCACGAGCAGGGCGCTGGACACATGGCTGACGGCTACGCGCGCGTGTCCGGCAGGCACGGCGTCTGCATCGCGCAGAACGGTCCCGGCATCACGAACTTTGTCACCGCTACCGCCGCGGCCTTCTGGGCGCATTCCGCGGTGGTCGTGGTCACGCCCGAGACCGGCTCGATGACGCTCGGCCTCGGCGGCTTCCAGGAGACTGAGCAGCTGCCGATCTTCTCGAAGATCACCAAGTATCAGGCGCACGTGAACAACCGGGCGCGCATGGCGGAGCTGACTGGTCGCGCCTTCGATCGCGCGCTGCTGGAGATGGGCCCGACGCAGCTCAACATTCCGCGTGACTTCTTCTACGGCGACATCGAATGCGAAATTCCGCGCCCGATCGCGATCGAGCGCGGCGCGGGGGGCGAGCGAAGTCTCGACGAAGCAGCGGAGCTCCTGGCTGGCGCGCAGTTCCCGGTCCTGCTCGCGGGCGGCGGCGTGATCATGGCGGATGCGCGGGCCGAGACGATCCGGCTCGCCGAGCTCCTGCAGGCGCCGGTGTGCTGCTCGTATCTGCATAACGACGCGTTTCCCGCGGAACACCCGCTGTGGTGCGGGCCGCTCGGTTACCAGGGTTCGAAGGCGGCGATGAAGCTCATCGCCCGCGCCGATGTCGTGCTCGCCCTCGGCACGCGGCTCGGGCCGTTCGGCACGCTGCCGCAGCACGGGCTCGACTACTGGCCGGCACAGGCGAAGATCGTGCAGGTCGACGCCGATGCGAAGATGCTGGGCCTGGTGAAGCCCGTCTCGGTCGGGATCTGCGGCGATGCCAAGGCGACGGCGGCTGCATTGCTCGCCCGGCTGCAGAAACGCGCCCTCGCCTGCAGCGCCAATCGCGACGCACGGCTCGCCGCGCTGCGCGAGGAAAAGTCCGCCTGGGAGAAGGAGCTCGACGGCTGGACGCACGAAACCGACCCGTGGTCCGTCGAAGTCGCGAAGGCCTCGAACCACATGCATCCGCGCCAGATGCTGCGCGAGCTCGAGCGCGCGATGCCCGAGGGCGCGGTGGTCTCCACCGACATCGGCAACATCTGCTCGGTCGCGAATTCGTACCTGCGCTTCGATCGCGCGCGCTCGATGTTCGCGGCGATGAGCTTCGGCAACTGCGGCTACGCCTTCCCGACTATCGTCGGGGCGAAGGTCGCCGCGCCGGATCGGCCGGCGATCGCTTACGTCGGTGACGGCGCCTGGGGCATGAGCTTCGGCGAGCTGCAGACCTGCGTGCGCGAGGGCATCCCCGTCACCGCTGTCGTGTTCAACAACGGACAGTGGGGGGCGGAGAAGAAGAATCACGTCGACTTCTACGCCCGTCGCTTCGTCGGCGTGAATCTCGACAAGCAGCCGTCGTGGGCGGCGGTCGCGCAGGCGATGGGTGCCGAGGGCCAGCGCATCGACAAGCTCTCCGACGTGGGCCCCGCGCTGCGCGCAGCGGCTCGAGCGCAGCGCGAGGGCAAGACCACCGTCCTCGAGATGATGGTCACGCGCGAACTGGGCGATCCCTTCCGCCGCGACGCGCTGGCACTGCCGACGCGGCACCTCGCCAAGTACAAAGCCACCGCGGCAAAGTCGTAGCCCGGCGGGGCCGTGGCACAATGCGGGCTGGCCCGCGCGGGCAGCCGATGCTTCGCACGCGCCGAAGACTTGGAGAAACGACGAGTGAAACCCGTCCGCCAGGCCAGCCTGCTGCTTCTGCTGGCGTCATTGCTCGCCGCGACCTCAGGCGCACAGGACTACCCGAACCGACCGATCCGTTTCATCGTGCCTTATCCGCCGGCCGGCGGGACCGACATCGTGGCGCGCATCGTGGCGGAACCGCTCGCCGCCGTGCTTGGCCAGCCGATCGTCATCGACAACCGGGGCGGGGCTGCCGGCAACATCGGGACGGACGTCGCTGCCAAGGCGGCTCCCGACGGCTACACGATTCTGTTCACGCTGTCCTCGCACACGATCAACCCGAAGCTCTATCACAACCTGCCGTTCGACGTTGAGAAGGATTTCGTGCCGATCAGTTTGGCGGCGTTGATTCCGCAGATCCTCGTAGCCCATCCGTCGGTGCCGGTGAGCAACGTGCAGGAGCTCATCGCGCTCGCGAAGCGCGAGCCGGGCAAGCTCAACTACGCGTCGGTCGGAACGGGCTCGCCCGGACACATCGCAGGCGAGCTGTTCAAGCTCAAGACCGGTGTCAACATCGTTCACGTCCCGTACAAGGGCGGAGGGCCGGCGGTCACCGATACGCTGGGCGGTCAGGTCCAGCTGCTGTTCGTGTCGATTCCCGCCGCGATGCAGTACGTCAAGGCGGGCAAGCTCAAGGCGCTTGCGGTAGCCAGCGACAAGAGAAGCCTCGCCGCGCCAGACATTCCAACCATCGCGGAGTCGGGCGTGCCCGATTGCGTGGTCAACTCCTGGTACGGAGCGCTCGCACCCGCCAAGACGCCGCCTGCTATCGTCGCCAAGCTGCAGGCTGCGTTCGCCAAGGTGCTGGCCCAGCCCGAGGTCAAAGAGAAGCTGTTCCTGCAGGGGGCCGAGGCGACATCCTCGACCTCCGCCGAGTTCGATCGCCGGATTCACGACGAGCTCAAGCAGTGGGAGTACGTGATCCGCGAGGCGAAGATCACCGCCGACTGAGATGACGGGAAGGGATCGGCTCCCGATGACCGGCACCGACGCCGCGACGGTCGCTGCCCTCGTTGCGCGGGCGCGCGCCGCGCAGGCAAGCTTCGATTCGGCCTCGCAGGAGCAGGTCGACGAGGTCGTCACCGCGGTCGGCTGGGCGATCGTCGATCCGGAGCGCAACCGAGCGCTCGCTGAACTCTCGGTGGCCGACACCGGCCTTGGCAACGTCGAGGACAAAATCGCCAAGAACCGCCGCAAGACGATCGGGCTGTTGCGCGATCTCGCCGGAGCCAGGTCGGTGGGAATAATCGCAGAACTTCCCGAGCTGGGCATTACCGAGATCGCCCGTCCCGTCGGCGTGGTCGGGGCGCTCACTCCGTCGACGAACCCGGCGGCGACTCCCGTCAACAACATCATCAATGCGCTCAAGGGCCGCAATGCCATCATCCTCGCGCCTTCGCCCAAGGGCGCGTCGACCCTCGCGCTGCTGCTCAGGTATGTTCATGCCGAGCTGGACCGGGTGCACGCGCCCCGCGATCTCGTCCAGCAGCTGCCTCCGCCGGTGACGAGGGAAGCTACCGCGGAGCTGATGCGACACGTCGATCTCGTCGTGGCCACGGGCTCGCAGACGAACGTGCGGGCAGCCTACGCGAGCGGCACGCCGGCGATCGGTGTCGGTGTCGGGAACGTAGCGGTGATCGTCGATGAGACGGCCGATCTTCCCGATGCGGCGGGCAAGATTGCGCGCTCCAAGGCATTCGACAACGCGACGAGCTGCTCGTCGGAAAACAGCGTCATCGCGGTTGCCCCTGTCGCTGAGCGGCTGCTGGAGGCGATGGCCCGCGTCGGCGGCGTTCTGCTCGAAAAGGAGGAGAGGGCCCGGCTCGAGCGCGCAATGTTCCGAGACGGAAAGCTCGTTCCCGAATTCATCGCCCAGGATGCGCAGACGATCGCCCGACGGGCGGGCCTGGAGCGAGCCGCGCTCGGTACGGCGAAGTTCCTGATCGTCGAGGAGCACGGGGTTGGAGCCGGGCATCCGTTCTCGGGCGAGAAGCTCTCCCCCGTACTCGCCTTCTACCGCGCCGCCGACTTCACCGCTGCGTCGGCTCTCGCAGCGCGCATACTGAGCTACGAAGGCGCGGGGCACTCGATCGGACTGCACACGAAAAGGGACGAGCGTGCCGTCGAGCTCGGCCTCGCGCTGCCGGTCTGTCGCGTCATCGTGAACCAGGCGCACTGCTTCGCGACGGGCGGAAGCTTCGACAACGGCCTTCCCTTCTCGCTGTCGATGGGTTGCGGGACCTGGGGCGGCAACAGCATCTCGGACAACCTGAACTACCGGCATTTCCTGAACATCACCCGCGTGTCCCGGCTGCTGCCCGTCGATCGCATCGACGAGCCCGACGAGGAGAGAATGTTCGGCGCGTATCGGCGCAAGTACGGCCTCACGCGGTGAATTCGGGCGCGATGCGCAGCTTCCGCGACGCGATCGACGCGCATGCCGCGGCGCAGCCCGATGCGCCCTTCCTGCTCGCGCCGGAGGCGAGCCTGGCCGTCACCTACGGCGAGCTGCAGCGCACGGCTCGCGCGCTGGGGGCGCATCTCGCTCGCGAGGGACTTCCCCCTGGCTCGGTGGTGTCGTTCATGCTGCCGAACGGCGTGAGCGCGGCCATGATCCTGCTCGGCGCGATGTACGCAGGTTATATCGTTTCGCCGTTGAACCTTCTCGCTCAGGATGCGCAGCTCGCCTACGTGCTCTCGCACTCGGGGACGCGCCTCATCTTTGCCGCTCCGGAGTTCGTCGCGCGCCTCGAGATCCTGCTCCACCGGGGGAAGTGCGCTGCGGACTTGCGCGCGACGAGCGCGGACGGCCTGGCGCTCCCCGCATCCGAGGCAGCGGAGCTCGCGCCGCTGGATCCGAGCACACCCGCAATGCTCATGTACACCTCGGGTACGACGGGCGATCCCAAGGGAGCGCTGCTCTCGCATTGGAACATGATCTACGCCGGACGCACGGTGGCCGATGCGCTGGCGCTGACGGCAAGCGACCGGGTGCTCTCCTCGCTGCCGCTCTACCACATCAACGGCCAATGCGTCTCGACCGTCGCTCCGCTTGTCTCCGGCGGCAGCGTCGTGATGCCGCACCGCTTCAGCACGTCGCAGTGGTGGCCGTTGGTCGAGCGCTATCGTCCGACCTGGCTCAACATGGTGCCGACGATCATGGCCTACCTTCTGGCCGGGCCCGAGCTCACGCCGGCGCAGGCCGAAGCGTGCCGTGCTGTGCGCTTCGGCCGCGCCGCCTCCGCGCCCTTGTCGCCCGCCCAGCACCGCGCGTTCGAGGCGCGCTTCGGCGTCTCGGTGATCGAGGCGATGGGGCTCACCGAGGCGGCCTCGATCGCCTTCGCGAACCCGCTCGCTCCGAGCGAGCGCCGCTACGGCAGCGTTGGACGGCCGCTGGGCGTCGAGGCGCGCGTCGTCTCTCCGGGCCGCCAGGTGCTCGGGCCGCTCGCGCAGGGCGAGATCGAGCTGCGCGGTGAAAGCGTGATGCTTGGCTATTACCGTGCGCCGGAGCTCACGCGATCCACTGTTTCGGAGGACGGTTGGCTCGCGACCGGGGATCTCGGGTATCGCGACGCGGACGGCTTCTACTTCATCACCGGGCGCCTCAAGGAGCTCATCATCAAGGGCGGCGAGAACATCGCTCCGCGGGAGATCGACGAGGCGCTGCTCAAGCATCCGTCGGTGCTGGAGGCTGCTGCGGTCGGTGTTCCCGACGCGCTCTACGGGCAGGACATTCTCGCCTGCGTCGTGCTCAAGCCGGGCGTGCACTGCGACGTAGCCGAGTTGCGCACGCACTGCCAGCTGGAGCTCGGGCGCTACAAGACGCCGCGCGAGTTCCGCCTCGTGGACGCGCTGCCAAAGGGGCCTTCCGGAAAAGTGCAGCGGCTGAAGCTGCTCGAGTTGCCGGCATAGGAAAGACGCGGGCCGACGATGCTAGAGTGATCCGCATGACGCGCAAGATCCCCTTCGACGACCACGCGCGACAGCAGGTCGAGTTCACGACTTGCTACATGTGCGCGTGCCGCTGCGGCATCAAGGTCACGCTCGAAGACGGCAAGGTCCGCTTCATCCAGGGGAATCGAAACCACCCGGTCAACCGCGGCGTGATCTGCGCCAAGGGCGCCGCCGGGATCATGAAGCAGTACTCGCCCGCCCGCCTGCGCAAGCCGCTGTTGCGCCGTGCGGGGAGCGAGCGGGGCGCAGGCGAGTTCGACGAGATCGGCTGGGACGAGGCGCTCGACCTCCTCACGCGGCGTCTCAGGAAAATCCGCGCCACCGACCCGACGCAGCTCGCCTTCTTCACCGGCCGCGATCAGATGCAGGCGCTCTCCGGTCTGTGGGCGCAGCAGTTCGGGACGCCCAACTGGGCCTCGCACGGCGGTTTCTGCTCGGTGAACATGGCGGTCGCGGGTCTTTACAGCATCGGCTATTCGTTTTGGGAATTCGGCGCGCCGGACTGGGACCAGGCGAAGTACTTCATGCTCTGGGGCGTGGCCGAGGACCACTCCTCGAACCCGATCAAGATCGGCCTGGAGAAGCTCAAGCGTCGCGGCGCCAAGTTCATCTCGGTCAACCCGGTGCGCACCGGCTATTCGGCGATCGCGGACGAGTGGCTGCCCATCCGCCCGGGCACCGACGGACTGCTTGCGCTCGCGCTGGTGCACGTGCTTCTCAAGCGGGGCTTGATCGACTGGGATTTCCTGATCAAGTACACCAACGCGCCGTGGCTCATCGTGCAGACGCCGGGAATCTCGGGAGACGGACTCTTCGCGCGCGACGGCGCGGGCGATCCCCTGGCCTGGGACGCGCGGGCGCAATGCGCGATCAACGCGCTGCTGCCCGAGATCGCGCCCGCGCTGCTCGCCACCGTCGACCTGCCCGACGGCCGGCGGGCGAAGACCGTGTTTTCGCTCATTACCGAGCGCTACCTCGACGACCGCTACGCTCCGCAGACAGTCGCCGCCGAATGCGGCGTGCCCGCCGAGACGATCGAGCGCATCGCCCTCGAGCTGGCGCACGTCGCCTTCAACGAGGCGATCGAGCTGCCGATCCGCTGGACCGACATGCATGGACGCACGCGCGACAAGGTCGTCGGGCGTCCCGTGGCGATCTACGCCATGCGCGGGATCTCCGCCCACTCCAATGGCTTCCAGACCTGCCGCGCGCTGCATGTGCTGCAGATGCTGCTCGGCGCGCTCGACGGACCGGGCAACTTCCGCGCGCGCACACCGTATCCGCGGCGCATCCCCATGCGCACGCTGCCGGAGAACGATCCGGCGGTGATCTTCGCACCGAACACGCCACTCAACCGCACTACCTACGGCTATCCGACCCGGCCCGAAGAGCTTGTGATCGACCGCGACGGCAAGCCGCTGCGCATCGACCACGCGTACTCGTGGGAATCGCCTCTCGCCGCGCACGGCCTGATGCACATGGTGATCACCAACGCCGTCAACCGCGACCCGTATCCGATCGACACGCTGCTGCTGTTCATGGCCAACATGGCCTGGAACTCGACCATGAACACCACCGGCGTGCGGGAGATGCTTTCACGCAAGGACGCGAGCGGCGAGTACGCGATTCCCTTCCTGGTCGTCGTGGACGCGTTCCATTCGGAGACAGTGGGGTTCGCCGATCTCGTGCTTCCCGACACGACGTATCTCGAGCGCTACGATGCGATTTCTCTGCTCGACCGGCCGATCTCCGAGCCGGAGGCGGCGGCTGACGCAATCCGGCATCCGGTGGTCGCTCTCGATCGCGACGTGCGACCCTGGCAGGAAGTACTGGTCGAGCTCGCTTCGCGCCTCGAGTTTCCCGCCTTCACGCGGCCCGACGGCTCGCGCAGGTTCAAGGACTACAAGGACTTCATCGTCAATTACGAGAAGGTGCCGGGCGTGGGATTCCTCGCGGGCTGGCGCGGCAAGGACGGCGAGAAGTCGCTGCGCGGCGAGCCCAATCCGCAGCAGTGGGAGCGCTACATCGAGCACCAGTGCTACTTCACGCATCCGTGGCCGGAGAACATGCGCTACTATCGCTACGCGAACCGGGACTATCTCGAGTTCGCCGAGAAGCATGCGCTGTTCGGCAACCCGCCGGTGCAGGTCGTCCTGCAACTGTATTCCGAGCCGTTGCAGAAGTTCCGCCTCGCCGGGCAGCGGCTCTACGAGGGTCCGCAGCCGGACTCGCTCACCGACTGCGAGCGGCTCGCGAAGTATTTCGATCCGCTTCCGTTCTGGTATCCGCCGCTCGAAGGCGCGCGCGAGCTGCGCTCCGCTGCCGGCGCGGCGCGCAGCGTCGGCGACGAGTATCCGTTTCACGCGATCACGCAGCGCCCGATGATGATGTATCACTCCTGGGACTCGCAGAACGCGTGGCTGCGGCAGATCCTGTCGGAGAACTTCCTGTACATGAATCGCGCCACCGCGCGCGCGATGGGGCTCGCCGACTACGACTGGGTGTGGGTGGAGTCGCACCACGGCAAGGTCCGCTGCCAGCTGAAGACGATGGAAGGCGTCGAGACGCACACGGTCTGGACCTGGAACGCAGTGGGCAAGCAGCCCGGAGCCTGGGGTCTCTCGCCCGATGCCTCCGAGGCGACCGCAGGCTTCCTGCTCAATCACCTGATCTCCGAGCTGCTGCCCGCGGGCCATCAAGACGAGCGCCGCCTCAGCAACTCCGATCCGGTCACCGGGCAGGCCGCGTGGTTCGACCTGCGCGTCAAAGTAACGAAGTGCGCCGTTGGCGAAACCGGCATCTGGCCAACCTTTGCGACGGTCAAGCCCTTGCCCGGGGACCGCGGCTACCGGCCGAGGATCTGGCGCTACCACGCCTATCCGAGCGCGAAGGAACCGGCGTGAAACTTGGCCTCGTGATCGATCTCGACACCTGCGTGGGCTGCCATGCCTGCGCCACGGCGTGCAAGGAGTGGAACGCATCGTCCAAGGTGAGCAACGCGCTGTCCGACTATCAGCCCTTCGGCGCCGAGCCCTCGGGCGTGTGGTTCAACCGCGTGCGGCACTACGAGGTCGGCGAGTATCCGCTGAGCAAGACGATCAACTTTCCGATGTCGTGCCTGCACTGCGAGGATGCCGATTGCGTGAGCGTCTGTCCCACGGGCGCATCGTACAAGCGCGAGGACGGCATCGTGCTCGTCGACCAGGACAAATGCATGGGCTGCAACCTTTGCGCGTGGGCCTGTCCGTACGGAGCGCGCGAGCTCGACGAGGCAACCGGCACGATGAAGAAGTGCACGCTCTGCGTCGATCGCATCTACGATACGATGCTTGCGCCCGAGGACCGGCAGCCGGCCTGCGTGCTTGCCTGCCCGACGCACGCACGCCTGTTCGGCGACCTCGACGATCCGGCCTCCGAGGTCTCGCGCGTGAGCGAAGAGCGCGGCGGCTTCGGGCTGCTTGCGGAGCTCGGCTATCAGCCCGTCAATCGCTACCTTCCGCCG
>DASVFM010000159.1:0-11770 GCA_036380055.1 Casimicrobiaceae bacterium | reverse complement strand
TGCAGACTGCTCTGCAGCAGCGCCTTGATGTTCCTCTCGACGTCGCGCGCCGGCGAGGCGGCGATCGCCTCACCGATCTTCTTCGCCAGTTCGTCGAGCGTCGCGGTATTGAGCATCGTCATTCCCCTGCGAGGCGAAACCCGTCTGCAGTCTAGCAGGGGCGCGTGTCGCGCAATCGGTCGATTGGCCGATGCCGATGGAACCAACGCAATTCCCGACGCATGTCGCGCCATTTTCGTGCCGAGCGTCGAATTCGGCGCTCGAAATTGGTGCGCCGCCATTGATCAAACCTCGGGTCTTTTCAGAAAAGATTCGCATCACATTGATTGACCGTGTTTTTGTGCGATGGCACAAGAAATGCTGACGGTTGCGTCAGTATCTGCGCTTCTCCTCGACAACAACCACGATGGATTCCGATATGACGCCTTCCGCTCGTCTTGGCACCCGCTTTTTTGCCACTCTCGTCTCGGCGCTGCTCGCCGGACAGGTGCTGGCCCAAACGCCCGCGCCCGCGGCCGACCCGGCCAAAGCCCCCGAGCCTGACTACACGCTGACCGGCAACTTCGGCATCTACAGCCAGTACATCTTTCGTGGTCTCACCCAGACCGATACCAAGCCGGCGGCACAGGGCGGATTCGATTACGCGAACAAGAACGGGTTGTATGTCGGGACGTGGCTTTCCAACATCAGCTGGCTGAGCGATTCGGGCGCATGCGCGCATGGTTGTAGCCTGGAATGGGACGTCTACGGAGGTTGGAAGTACGCGTTCAACGACGACTGGGGCATGGACCTGGGACTGTATTTCTACGGCTACCCCGGTAAGTACAACCCCGGGTTCACCAACCCGAACACACTGGAGGTCTACGTCGCCGGTTCGTGGAAGTGGGTGTCTCTGAAGTACTCCTACAGCGTCGACCACACGTTCGGCGTCCCCGACAACGCCTGGTATCTCGACCTGAGCGCCAACTATCCGATCAACGACTCGTGGACCTTCAACGCTCACGTCGGCCGTCAGGAGTATCTCGGCAGCCAGAACGGCGTGTCCAACAGCGTCTTCAACTACACCGACTGGAAGCTGGGGCTGACCTATGCCGTGAACGGCTGGAACTTCGGCGCGTTCTGGAGCGACACCAACGCGAATGGCTCGGTGTACACGCTAGCCGGCAAGAATATCGGTAGGTCTACGGGCACGGTATTCGTTCAGAAGACGTTCTGATCCGGGCGCGATCGGTATACCGTCCGCGAATTTTCCAAGGGGCGACAAATGAAACTAGTAACCGCAATCATCAAGCCGTTCAAGCTTGACGAGGTCCGCGAGGCCCTCTCGGCGATCGGCGTGCAGGGCATCACGGTCACCGAGGTAAAGGGGTTCGGCCGGCAGAAGGGGCACACGGAGTTGTACCGTGGCGCCGAGTACGTGGTCGATTTCCTGCCCAAGGTGAAGATCGAGGCGGCGATCAAGAGCGACTTGCTCGATCGCGTCATAGAAGCCGTGGAGAAGGCTGCCAACACCGGGAAGATCGGCGACGGCAAGATCTTCGTCTTCGATCTCGAACAAGTCGTGCGCATCCGCACCGGCGAGACCGGCGCCGATGCGCTCTAAGGGGAACATCATGAAGCGATTGCTTGCATTGATCGCCATCGTCGGCGGGCTGGGTCTCTGCAACCTAACCCTCGCGGACGACAAGACGCCGATGCCCGAGATCAAGAGCGGCGATGCCGCGAAGGCGGCAGCGCCGGCTGCACCTGCCGCGGCGCCGGCTCCCGAAGCGAAGGCTGCTGAGGCACCCAAGGCGGACGCAGGCGGCGCAGCTCCGGCCGCGGCGCCCGCGGCGGCGCCGCCCGCTCCAGACACGCCGCAGCTGGTTGCGGCCGACAAGATCAACAGCGGCGACACGGCGTGGATGCTCACATCGACGGCGCTGGTGCTGATGATGACGATCCCTGGTCTCGCGCTGTTCTACGGCGGGATGGTCCGCAAGAAAAATGTGCTCGCTACGCTGATGCAGAGCTTCGCGATCACGTGCCTCGTGACCGTACTGTGGGTCATCGTCGGTTACAGCATTGCCTTCACCAAAGGCGGACAGTTCTTCGGGAGCCTCGATCGCCTCTTCCTGAACGGCATGCTGTTCCAGAAGGAGGCCGGCAAGCTCACCGTCTCTCACTTGGGGCTCACGATCCCCGAGTCGGTGTACATGACCTTCCAGATGACCTTCGCGATCATCACGCCGGCGCTGATTGCGGGCGCGTTCGCAGACCGGATGAAGTTCTCAGCCATGCTGTGGTTCATGGGCTTATGGTCGGTGCTCGTCTATTCGCCGATTGCCCACATGATGTGGGAGCCGTCCGGCTTCTGGGCCAGCGCGGCAACGCCGGTGCTCGACTTCGCAGGTGGCACGGTCGTTCACATCAACGCAGGGATTGCCGGCCTCGTCTGCGCTCTGGTTCTCGGCAAGCGGATCGGCTACGGTAAAGAAGCGATGATGCCGCACAACCTGACCCTGACCCTCACCGGTGCTTCGCTGCTGTGGGTTGGCTGGTTCGGCTTCAACGCTGGCTCTGCCGTGGCGGCCGACGGTCGCGCCGGGATGGCGATGGTGGTGACGCAACTCGCGACCGCCGTGGCCGCTCTGTCCTGGATGTTCACGGAGTGGCTCGTCAAGGGCAAGCCTTCCGTTCTGGGGATCGCCTCGGGCGCAGTCGCGGGTCTCGTCGCCATCACGCCCGCCTCCGGCTTCGTCGGCGTAACCGGTGCGTTCGTCATCGGCATCGCCGCGGGCGTGCTCTGCTTCTTCGCAGCAACATCCGTCAAGAAAGCCTTCGGTTACGACGACTCGCTCGACGCCTTCGGCGTCCACTGCATCGGCGGGATCGTAGGCGCGGTGCTGACCGGGATGTTCAACGTCAAGGAGATAAGCGGGGCCGATGCGAGCATGGTGACCCAGCTTGGTGCCGTCGCTACGACGCTGGTCGTCAGCGGCCTGGGCAGCTACATCATCCTCAAGGTCATCGACATGGTCATCGGACTGCGCGTCTCCGAGGAAGAGGAGCGCGAAGGCCTCGATGTAAGTCTCCATGGCGAGCGGGTGGAGTAAGCAGGCGACGTTCGAAGGTTCTCCTCAGTGGCTCTCGGGGCGCGCCAGCGCCCCGTTTTTTTGGGGGGCCGTTGGCTGCTGCAGCCGAAGGCTACAATTGCGGGATGATCGACGTCGCCTACTGCCAGATGATGGCGCGTTACAACCGCTGGATGAACGAGCAGCTCTACGCGTCGTGCGCGCGGTTGCCCGACGCGGAGCGCAAGCGGGACCGCGGCGCCTTCTTCGGCTCGATCCACGGCACGCTCAACCATCTGCTGTGGGGCGATCGGATGTGGCTGGGCCGTTTCGCCGGACCGCCATGCGTCTACCCCGCTTTCGGCGCAGACATGTTCGACGCCTTTGAAGTGCTCGTCCGCGAGCGCGAGGCGACGGATCAATTCATGCTCGATTGGGCCGACGAGCTCCCGGGCGGGTGGCTCGCCGGGACGCTCTCGTACACGAGCAGGGTCGACGGTCGGACTCGCTCGCTCCCGACTGCGGTCACCGTGGTGCACATGTTCAACCACGGAACGCACCACCGCGGACAGCTCACCACGCTGCTCAAACAGGCTGGCATCGATCCGGGCGTCACCGATCTGCCCTGGCTTCCGGGAATCACGTCGGTCGCCGGATAGTCAGGATTTCTTCCGCGCCCGCGGATGTGCCTGGTCGTAGACCTTGGCGAGATACTGGAAATCGAGATGTGTGTAGATCTGCGTGCTCGCGATGCTTGCGTGTCCGAGCATTTCCTGCACGGCGCGTAGATCGCCCGAGGACTGCAGCAGGTGAGACGCGAAGGAGTGCCGCAGCATGTGCGGATGGACGTGTCGGCTCAGCCCGCGCTTGATCGCCCACGCGGCAAGCGCCCGCTCGATTGACCTAGGCGTGATGCGCTGGCCGGCGCGCGACAGGAAGAGCGCCGTCGTGTTGCGCGACGGAAGGCCTGCGCGCACGGTGAGCCAGGCGCGGATCGCGTCGAGCGCGGGCCTGCCCACCGGTACGATGCGCTCGCGGGACCCCTTGCCCATGACGCGCACTTCGGCGGTTTCCATGTCGAGCGCGGCGACGTCGAGTCCCGCCAGCTCCGAGAGCCGCAGCCCGGAAGAGTAGGCGAGCTCGAATAGCGCGCGGTCGCGGACCGCGAGTGGATCGCGTTGCTCGATCGCGACGAGCTGAACCGCTTCGTCTGGCGAGAGAACGGCAGGCAACCGTCGCATGGCTTTCGGCGCCCGAAGGCCGGCGCAAGGGTCGTTCAATAGCGGGTCGCGGTCGACGGCGTAGCGGTAGAAGGCCCGCCAACCCGAAAGCACGCGCGCCAGGCTGCGGCCCGACAGGCCGCGGCCGTGCAGAAGCGCCAGAAAGCGGCGCACGGTCGCCGGTTCGAGGCGGGCAAGCGGCGTGTCCCCCGCGAGCGATTTCAGTACGGCGAGATCGCGCAGATAGGCTTCACGCGTGCGCGCGGGGCGCGTCGCGAGATGCTCCGCGTAGGCGCGCAGTAGCGCATCGTCGTCACGCGACGCC
Source organism: Casimicrobiaceae bacterium (assembly GCA_036380055.1). GTDB lineage: Bacteria > Pseudomonadota > Gammaproteobacteria > Burkholderiales > Casimicrobiaceae > PALSA-1003. Next base: position 7,172 of record DASVFM010000159.1, on the reverse strand, counting down.
GCCTTGCCGGCCCGGTGCCGAGCCGAGCTCACGTCGCGCGCTACGATTGCGGCAGGAACCGCGCGGTTGCCACGCTCGCGAGTTCCGCCAGCCGCGTGAGGTAGACCGTGCCCATGCCCGCGTAGAACCGCCCGGGCGTCTCGCTGCCGAGCCCGAGAAGCCCGAAGGTGTGATGCGTGCGCAAAGGCAGAAAGGCGAACGACTTCAGCGTAGCCTGCGCGTCGAACCAGTCGCGCGACTCGAACGGGGCCTGGGTCCCGCAATACGGAACACCGAGCCCCGCGGCGTATTCGCGCAATTCCTGACTCGTCGCGGCGAGTTCCGGCAGATAGGACTGCTCGGGTACCCTTCCCCAGAGCCGCAGCGCGACCTGCGGCACGCGGAAGTCATCCTGCAGGCTGTGGTAGAGAACCCCGAGCGTGGTCTCGAGGTCCTGCGCCGCGAAGAGCGCCAGTGTGGAACGGTGCAGCTTCTCACTGATCGCATCGTTCTCCGAGCCGTACTGGATGAGCTCCTGCAGCTTCGTCTCGAGCTGCGTGTTCTTCTCGCGCAAAGTCACGATTTGTCGTTCCGCGATCGGGATCGCCCGGCCGCCGTGCGGATGCGGCACGAAGATCTCGGAGAGCAGATCCGCGTACTGCTCGAAGAAACTCGGGTTCTGCTTGAGATATTCTGCGACAGCGCTCGCTTCCATCGATTGGTCCCCGTCCATGTTGTCAACGCTCAGGAACGTTCCATTCCCCCTCGAACACGGTCTCCGCGGGGCCGGTCATGATCACCGGCGAAGTGGCGCCGCTCCACGCGACCGAAAGCTCACCACCACGCGTGAGCACCCGCACTTTGGCATCCAGCAACCCGCGCCTCACTCCCGCGACCACCGCCGCACACGCGCCGGTCCCGCAGGCGAGCGTCTCGCCAGCGCCGCGCTCCCACACTCGCAGGCGAATGGTAGCGCGATCGACGATCTGCATGTAGCCCGCGTTCACGCGCCGCGGGAACCTGGGATGCATTTCGATGCGCGGTCCCTGCGTGGTCACCGGCGCTGCGTCGACGTCGGCTACCTGCTGGACGGCGTGCGGGTTGCCAAGCGACAGCGCGCTGATGAGCAGCGTCAGGCCGTCCACGTCGAGCGGCTCGACTGGAGCGCCAGCGCCGTCGACGAAAGGGATCTCCTGCGCACCGAAGCGCGGTACGCCCATGTCCACGCTCACGCGACCGTCGGCCTGCAGCGCAGGCTCGATGATTCCGCCCGCCGTCTCGACCCGCAGTCTGCGCTTGTCGGTGAGCCCCTTCGCGCGCACGAAATGCACGAAGCAGCGGGCTCCGTTTCCGCACTGCTCGACCTCGCCTCCATCGGCGTTGAAGATGCGGTAACGGAAGTCGGCATTGGGACCCTGCGCCCGTTCCACCAGCAGGACCTGATCGCAGCCGACGCCGAAATGCCGGTCCGCCAGCGCGCGCAGCTGCGCGGGTTCGAGGTCGATTCTCTCGCGTACGCCATCGAGCACGATGAAATCGTTGCCGAGCCCCTGCATCTTGGTAAAGCTCAGCCGGCGGGTCATCGGCCGCGTGTGCCCGCGCCCGAATCGAACCTCGAGATCGCCACTTCTCCCTTGCGCGAGAACGGCAGAGGCGGCCAGTCCTGCGCCGTCACGGTCCCCTTGAGCGTGTACGCGACGGGCAGCTGCGAGCCGAGCGCCATCATCGCCGTAAACACCGCGCCCGTGTCGACGCGGCCGTAAAGATCGACCTTGGCTTCCCCGTTGGCCGGCAGCGTCTCGGCGCGCACGGTGCGGCCGTTCGCGGCGGGACGCCCGTCGAGCGTGATCTCGTAGTCGAGCGCCTGGATCGCCAGCGCGGTGGCGTTGGGATTGAACATCCTCAGTCCGAGAGCAATCTCCGCCTTCCCGTCCGCGATGCGCAGGAGGCGAACGCTCTGGAGACTGACCTGCGGAGCCTCTATTCGCGGTGTCAGCGATGCGCAGGCACTCGTGAGCATTGCGAGAAGCAGGAACACTCCTCGCCCGTCGCCCACGCGTGCGCCGCCAGACATTTCCGTGATCGCACGCATGCTATACGTTGAAGCGGAAATGCATTACGTCGCCGTCCCTGACCACGTACTCGCGCCCTTCGAGGCGCATCTTACCGGCTTCCTTCGCCCCCTGCTCGCCGCCGCAGGCTACGAAGTCTGCAAGCGTGATCACTTCCGCGCGAATGAAGCCGCGCTCGAAATCGGTGTGGATCGCGCCGGCAGCCTGCGGCGCGGTGCTCCCGTGGCGCACGGTCCAAGCCCTCACTTCCTTCGGTCCCGCCGTGAAGAACGTGTCGAGCCCGAGCAGCTTGTACGCCGCGTGAATGACTCTATCGAGGCCTGGCTCCGCGAAGCCCATATCGGCGAGGAAGAGCTGCTTTTCTTCCGGAGCCAGGTCCGCGATCTGTGCTTCGAGCGCGGCGCTGATCGCGACGACGGGCGCATCTTCCCGCTGCGCGATGGCTTGCACCGATTCGAGTAGCGGGTTGTCGACAAAACCGTGCTCGGCGACATTCGCGACGTACATCGTCGGCTTCATCGTGAGCAGGAAGAGCGGCTTGAGCACGGCCCGTTCCTCGGCGTACAGCTCCACAGTGCGCGCTGGCTGGCCCTCGTTCAGAGCAGCACCGACCTTTTCCAGGGCCGCGACGAGACGCTGTGCCTCCTTGTCTCCGCCCGCGCGCGCTACCTTCGCGTACTTGGCGAGCTGCTTGTCGACGCTGGCAAGGTCCGCCAGGGCGAGTTCGGTATTGATGATCTCGATATCCGACGCCGGATTGACCGCGCCGCCCACATGCACGACGTTGTCGTCCTCGAAGCAGCGCACGACATGCGCTATCGCATCCGTTTCGCGGATGTTGGCAAGAAACTGATTGCCGAGCCCCTCTCCTTTCGACGCTCCTGCCACGAGACCGGCGATGTCGACGAATTGGACGGTTGTCGGCAGCGTACGCTCCGGGCGCACGATCGAAGCGAGCGCTGCGAGTCGTGGGTCGGGCACTTCGACGATGCCCACGTTCGGGTCGATGGTGCAGAAGGGGTAATTCTCCGCGGCGATACCGGCCTTGGTGAGCGCGTTGAACAGCGTCGACTTGCCCACGTTGGGCAATCCGACGATACCGCAGCTCAAGCTCACCCCGGGCGCCCCTTGCTTCGTGCGGCCAGCCCCCTCGGAGCCTTTTCCGCCGCACCCGCTTCCGGCTCGATCGGTTTGGGGCGTGTGTGTAGCTCGTGCATCGCACGCTCCATGTCGCCCGAAGCGAGACGCGGCCAGATCGCAAGCGCCCGGGTGATCGCCTCCTCAATCAACGCCCGTTCCTCGCTCCGCGGCGGATGCAGGACGTAATCGACGACCTCGGCCTCCGCGAGCTCGGTATCGCGAGGATGGCCGATCCCGATGCGCAGGCGCCAGTAGTCGCTCGTTCCGAGCTGCGCGCTTACATCGCGCAACCCGTTGTGGCCCGCATTGCCGCCGCCGAGCTTGAGCTTCACGCTGCCCGGCTTGAGGTCGAGCTCATCATGAGCGACGAGGATGGAGGAAGGCGCGATCCGGTAGAAGCTCGCTAGCGCCGCGACTGCCAGTCCGCTCTCGTTCATGTAGGTCTGCGGCAGCGCGAGGCGGAGATCCTCGCCCTCTCCAGCCGCAGCCCGACCGACGAGGCAACGAAAGCGGGCCTCCGAGCGCAGGGCGATGCCGAGCGACTCGGCAAGTTGGTCGACGAACCACGCGCCCGCGTTGTGCCGCGTGGGCGCGTAGCGGCGTCCCGGGTTGCCGAGGCCGATGATCAATCGCAGTGAGGGTGCCATGCTGCCGGGTGCCGCCGTGCGACGTTCGCCGAACAAAAAAGCCCGCAGGGAACACCCGGCGGGCCGTTTCGTGAGGCCACTTGGCGCAGCGTTGCGCTACTTCTTCTCTTCCCTCTTGCCGCCCTTCTCTGCACCCTTGTCCGGTGCCTTGTCTGCGGTCTTCTCGGTGCCCTTTTCCGGAGCCTTCTCGGCTCCTGCGGCTGCGGTAGCTTCCTCGGTCGGAGCGGCAACCTCCGCTTCGCCCTCGACAGGCGCCTCCTCGACTGCTTCCTCGATCACCTTCGGGATGACCGCTGTGGCGACAACCGGATCGAAACCCGCGTGCGCGAGGGCTGTCACGCCGCCTGGCAGCTTGAGATCGGAGACATGGATCGACTGGTTCAAGGCGAGCTCGGAGAGGTCCACCTCGATGAACTCGGGCAGATCCTTGGGCAGACACGAGACGTCCAGCTCTGTCAGGACGTGACTGATGATGGCGCCGGAAAGCTTTACTGCAGGCGCATTTTCGCCATTCGCGAAGTGCAACGGAACCTTCATGCGAATGCGCCGATTTGCCTCGACCCGTTGGAAGTCGACGTGCAGGACTTCCTTCCGGAACGGGTGCATCTGCACAGCGCGCAGAAGCACCGGCTGCGCGGCTTGCCCGAGACGCATCGTCAATATCGAGGCGTGAAAGGCCTCGCTCTCGAGCGCGTGTATCAGCGCGTTGTGGTCGAGCTCGATCGCCTGCGGTTCGCCGGGACCACCGTAGACGATCCCGGGCGCACGACCGGACCGGCGCAAGCGCCTGTTCGCGCTGCGACCTTCGGTACCGCGTGGAAATGCCGTGAATTCGAAATGCATGCCAAGCTCCGCGCGCGTTCAGTAAGAGGCTTCGGGGCTGTGCAGCCTGTAAGCTGCTAGCCCAGCGAAAGCTTTGAATTATAAACGAAAAACTAGACTGCCTGCAAGGGCGCTAAGCAGGCGCTCCTATTCGGTGAACAGCGAGCTCACCGATTCCTCGTTGGAGATACGGCTCATCGTCTCGGCGAGCAGTTGCGCGCAGGAAAGAGCGCGGATGCGCTTGCACGAGCGCGCCTCCTCCGACAGCGGGATCGTGTCGGTCACCACGATCTCGTCGAGGTCGGACTCCGCGATGCGCGCAACGGCGCCGCCGGAAAGGACGGGATGCGTGCAATACGCGAGCACCTTGAGCGCACCGTTTTCCTTGAGCGCGGCCGCCGCCTTGCAGAGCGTATTGGCCGTGTCGACGATGTCGTCCATGATGACGCAGGTGCGCCCGTCGACGTCGCCGATGATGTTCATGACCTCGGCGACGTTTGCCCTCGGCCGCCGCTTGTCGATGATCGCGAGATCGGAGTCGAGGCGCTTGGCGATTGCCCGCGCCCGGACGACGCCACCGACGTCCGGAGACACGACGAGCAGGTTCTCGTAGTTCTGCTTCCACAGATCCCCCAGAAGCAGCGGCGTGGCATAGATGTTGTCCACGGGGATGTTGAAGAAGCCTTGGATCTGGTCGGCGTGCAGATCCATCGTCATCACGCGGTTGACGCCGACGGAGGACAGCATGTCGGCGACGACCTTGGCCGTAATCGGCACACGCGCGGAGCGCGGACGGCGGTCCTGGCGGGCATAGCCGAAGTACGGTATCGCAGCAGTGATCCGTCCAGCCGACGCGCGTTTGAGCGCGTCGATCATCACCAGGATCTCCATCAGGTTGTCGTTGGTCGGCGCGCAGGTCGACTGCAGGACGAACACGTCCCTGCCGCGTACATTCTCCAGGAGCTCGACCATCACTTCTCCGTCGGAGAAGCGGCCCACGATGCAGCGTCCAAGGCTGATATTCAGGTGCCGGACGACTGCTTCGGCGAGCTTCGGGTTCGCCGTGCCGGTGAATACTCGCAAGCGTTCAAAGTGCATTGCAGCCGCCGGCTATTGAGCAGGGCGGCCCGCCTGATCGAGCGGCCCGCCCTGTGCGGTGAGTGGCTGGGGAGGTAGGGATCGAACCTACGAATGCCGGAATCAAAATCCGGTGCCTTACCACTTGGCGACTCCCCAAGAGAATCTGTCGCGTCGGCAAGCTCAAGACGTCGCAAACTCCCACAACGGGTGACGGTTGAGCGCCCGCGCTACAAACCCGGTGCAGCGGCCGGCGCGCGTCGACCGGGCCAGAACCTGCGCCGCAACATCCTCGGCGCCGAATGCTGCGAAAACGCATGAACCCGACCCCGACATGCGCGCTCCCACGGTGGCCTGCGCCGCCTCCGCCTCGCTCCCGAGCACGTCGAGACAGTCTGCGATCTCCGGGAATCGCGCGGCCGCGACGGCTTGCAGGTCGTTGCGGCCGAATCCGTCGGGAAAGGCGAACATTTTCACGGAGCCGCTATTTCGTGTCAATTCGGGCGCCGCGAAAATCGCACCGGTCGAAACGGAAGCTCGAGGCGCCAGCACGACGAACCATGTCGGCGGCAAGCTCACCGCGTCGAGGGTCTGGCCGATGCCGCGTCCGAGCGCTGGCTCGCCGAAGAGGAAGAACGGAACGTCCGCGCCAAGCTCCAGCGCAAGGCTCATCAGCGCGCGCCGCGAGTGCCCGAGCCCCCAGAGGCGGTTCAAACCGAGAAGCACCGTCGCCGCATCCGAGCTTCCACCGCCGAGCCCGCCCCCGAGCGGGAGGTTCTTCCGCACGGTAAGCGTAACGCCGCGACCGGCGGCTCCGTGATCCAGCAGCAGGCGGGCGGCGCGCACCGCGAGGTCGTTTTCGGGCGCGACCCCCGCCGCACCGCCTTCGCGAACGATGGCGCCATCGCTGCGTTCCGTGAAGGTTATGAAGTCGGCCTGCGCGATGGGAACGAAAAGGGTCTCGAGCGTGTGGTAACCATCGGCGCGCCGCCCGGTCACGTTGAGAAACAGGTTAATCTTCGCCGGCGCGGGCAGCGTCAGCGGTCGTTGCGCGTTCAATGCCATGCGTCGACCGCGAGACGCAATTCGATCTCGGGGTATTCAAGCGTCATGCGCGAAGGCCGCAGCGTGGCGTCCTCGCCCGGCGCATAAGCGAGATACACGATCGTCCACCCATCCTGCCGCAGGACTGCAGGGCGTCCGTCATCCCCCGGCTCGACCGAATACGGGGCACCCGTTCGCGGCGCGCCCTGGATCCAGGAGGATAGGCCGCCGACCGGCAGGCGCCAGCCAAGTCCTGCTTCGGTGAGAGCGATCCAGTCATCCGCAGCTGCCCTCCGCCCGTCCGCGGATTCAAAGCGTACGCCGCTCGCATCTCCACTAAGCACGGCTATTGTCTGGCCCAGCGGCGATGAAAGCTCGAGAGAATCGCGCT
>DASVFM010000158.1:0-2413 GCA_036380055.1 Casimicrobiaceae bacterium | reverse complement strand
GCCAATCGCGCGGGTGTGTGTCGAGACTTCGCCCACCTCGCGGTCGCGCTGTGCCGCGCCCTGAACATTCCGGCGCGATTCGTGACCGGTTACACGAAGTACCTGGAGCCGCCGCAGGACTTCCACGCGGTGTTCGAGACCTATCTCGGGGGCCGGTGGCAGCGCTTTGATCCGACCGAGCTCGCGCCCGTCGACAGCATCGTGCGGATCGGCACCGGCCGTGACGCGGGCGACGTCGCCTTCGCGACATTCTTCGGGAGCGCACGGCTGCGCCGCCTCAGTCCTCTCATCGAGCCCGCTCCCGACGGCGGCGGGCTCGTCCGTCTGCAGACTCCGACCTCGGGTATTCTGCTCGCTGCTTGACTCCGAGAAGCGGCGATGCAGCGCGCTCGGCAACCCTCCGCGTAGGACGCAGTCCGACGTCCTGTTCGGCGTCTCCGACAATAGAAACGGATGTCTGCCGATATACCGGCCGCACGCGCCAGGTCAGACTCTACGCTGCTGATGCGATGCCTTTCGGGACCCACCTGTGGAGAGCCAGTTGCTGCCAACATCTATTTCGCCTCGGTCGCTGACCGCCAGGCTCATCGGCGCCGACGCCATGCTCGGTACCGACGTCGTCGACTGCGAAGGAGTGCGCGTCGGCGAGCTCAAGGACATGCTGCTCGATCTCCGCCTTGGCCGGATCGCGTACGGTGTCGTCGCATTGGAGCGCGCCCCGGACTGGAGCGAAGGTCTGATCGCGGTGCCGTGGAACGTGCTGCAATTCGACGGCAGCGGGGAGCTCAAGGTGAACGCCCGCAAGGACTGGGTCGAGCATGCGCCTTCGATGCAGCTCGATATGATGGCCGCCCTGCTCGATCACGAGTGGGCCGTGTTCATCCATTCATATTTCGGCGCCAAGCCTTACTGGGAGCGTAATGCGCAGCATGCTTGAGCGGCGATATTTCCGGGTCGAAAGTTCGGCCCGCAATACGAGAAGGGATTCTTGTTGAGGAGTGCAACATGAACGCAAAACCGACGTTAGTGGTAGCGGTAGTGGCAGCGGCCCTGCTGGGCGTCGGCTGCCAGCAACGCAGTCCGAGCGATACGACGAGTAGCCGGAGCGCCGATCAGACGACGGCCAACGTCGAATCGAAGACGAGCCGGGCGACTGACAAGGTCGCGACCGCGGCGGACGACACGGCGATCACGGCCAAGGTGAAGGCTGCCATTCTCGCCGAGCCGGGTCTCAAATCGCTGCAGATCAGCGTCGATACGAAGGACGCGACGGTAACGCTGAGCGGCAATGTCGATTCGGATGCGATGCGCGACCGCGCCAAGCAGATCGCGATGTCGACCGAGGGTGTGAAGAACGTGGTCGACAACCTGCAGGTCAAGACATCGTAGGGCACGCCTTCTCGGCGCAGCGCGACCTACGCTGCGCGTCTCGCTCTCGGGATCGAGATGACGACGCTGGTCCCCGATCCCGGAGAGGCGGAGACCGAAAGGTCGCCGCCTAGCTGCTGGGCTCGCTCGCGCATGCCGCGAATGCCGAGCGAGGTCGGCTTGCGTAGATCTTCGTCGGAGAGGCCTATCCCGTTGTCTCTGATCTGCAGGACCAGCGAATCGTGGTTCGCCGAAAGCTTCACCGCGACCTCGGTCGCTTTCGCATGGCGCGCGATGTTGGTCAGCGTCTCCTGAAAGATCCGGAAAAGAGCGAGTGCGATATCGCGGTCGACGCGCTGATCGGTTTCGGGTGCTTCGACCTCCACGCGCGCGCCGGTGTGCTTGCCGAACTCGGCCGCTTGCCAGCGGAGAGCCGCCTGGAGGCCAAGATCGTCGAGAATGCTCGGCCGCAGGTCGGTCACGATCCTGCGCGTCGTCGCAACCGCCGCATCGACCAGCTTGCCCATCGCCGCGCGCTTCTGCCGGACCTGCGCGGGCGCGCTCGCCAGCTGCTCGCCCAGCCAGTCCAGGTCCATCTTCAGCGCGGTGAGGGTCGATCCCAGTTCGTCGTGGACTTCGCGGGCAATGCGGGCCTTTTCCTCCTCGCGAATCGTCTGCAGGTGGCGCGACAGCGCGCGCAGCTCCTCGCGTGAGCGCTCGATCTCGAGTTGCGCGAGCCGCCCCTGCGTGTCATCGAAGACCAGTCCGTCCCACACGACTTCGCCGCCCTCGAGTTCTCGCGGGCGGGCACGGATATTGATCCAGCGCTCGGTGGCTTCGTGGCGCGGCACAAGCCGGCCCGCCCAGGTCCAGGTCACGAGCTTGTCGGCGGAGGCTTCGAGGGTCGCGACGAGGTGCGGCCGTTCGGCGGGGGCGATCAGGTTGAAGACAGCCTCCGCATCTTCCCTGAACGCCGACTCGGGCAAACCCGTCAAGGCTTCGCAGCCCGGGTTCACGTAGGAGAACGATAGCTTGCCGGCCGCAT
>DASVFM010000157.1:0-7526 GCA_036380055.1 Casimicrobiaceae bacterium | reverse complement strand
CGTCCAGCCGAGTGCCGTCGTGTAGGGGAACTGCTCGGCCTTCACGAAATTGCGGCGGCGGATCTCCGCCTTGTCGATGCCGAGCTTCTGCGCCAGCACGTCGATCATCCGCTCGATGAGATACACCGCCTCGGTCACGCGCAGCGAGCAGCGATACGCGACGCCGCCGGGCGCCTTGTTCGTGTACACGGCGTCGACCCGGCAGTACGCCTTGGGAATCGCGTACGAGCCGGTGCAGATGCTGAACAGCCCCGCAGGGAACTTCGTCGCCGAGACATGCGAGTTGAACGCGCCGTGGTCGGCGATCGCGGTGAAGCGAAGCGCCTTTATCCGCCCGTCCTTGTCGGCCGCGAGCTCGCCTACGCCGTGGTAGTCGCGGGCGAAGCCGGTAGTCGAGATGTTGTCGATGCGCGACTCGATCCATTTCACCGGCACGCCGGTGACGATCGAGGCGACGATCGCCGCGACGTATCCCGGGTAGACCGGGACCTTGTTGCCGAAACCGCCGCCGATGTCGCCACCGATGATGCGGATCTTGCTCTCCGGAATTCCGGACAGCATGGCCACCACGGTGCGCACCAGGTGCGGCGCCTGCGAGGTAAGGTACACGGTGAGCTGCCCGCGCACCTTGTCGAACGAGGCCACGCAGCCGCAGGTTTCCAGCGGGCACGGATGCACGCGTGGATTGAGGATTTCCTCGCGCACCGTGACCGGCGCGCTCTTGAACACCGCGTCGGTACCTTCCTTGTCGCCCGCGTCCCAGGTGAAGATGTGATTCGGGTGCGTGCGCGGACCGTGGCTGACATTGTCCTTATCGGCGATGTCTTCGCGGATGATCGGCGCATCCTTGGCCATCGATTTGCGCGGATCGACGATCGCCGGCAGCTCCTCGTACTCGATCTCGACTGCGTCCGCGCCGTCGGCTGCGGCGTAGCGGTCCTGCGCGAGCACGAAGGCAACCTCCTGATACTGGAAGCACACCTTCTTGTCCGCGAGCACCGCCTGCACGTCGCCGCCGAGCGTGGGCATCCAGTGCAGCTTGACGGGCTTAAGATCGTCGGCGGTCAGCACCGCGACCACGCCCGGCACCTTCAGCGCCTTGCTCTTGTCGATCGACTTGATGCGCGCGTGCGCATACGGGCTGCGCACGATGGCGCCGAAGAGCATGCCCGGCAGCTTGATGTCATCGACGTAGCTGCCCTGACCGCGGATGAAGCGCGCGTCCTCCTTGCGCTTGCGCGAGGCGCCCATTCCTTCCAGCTTCTGTTCACGCGCGAGTTTGTCGTCCGGCATGACGGTGGCTCCGGTAGGTGATCAGGCAGCGGCTTTCGCCGAGAGTTTCTTCGCGGCCGACTGCACGGCCTTGACGATGTTTTGGTACCCGGTGCAGCGGCAGAGGTTCCCCGCCATCCAGTAGCGGATCTCTTCCTCGGTCGGGTTGGGTATCTCCTTGAGCAGCCGGTAGGCCCGCGTGATCATCCCCGGCGTGCAGTAGCCGCACTGCAACGCATGGTCGAGGTGGAAAGCCTCCTGCAGGGCGTGCAGCTCGCCGCCCGGCGCGAAGCCCTCGATGGTCAGCAGGTCTGCGCCGTCGCACTGCACGGTGAGAACGGTGCAGGATTTTACCGACATGCCGTTCATGTCGACCGTGCACGCGCCGCAGTGGCTCGTCTCGCAGCCGATGTGCGCCCCGGTGTGCTGCAGCTTCTCGCGCAGCGTGTGGATCAGGAGCTCCCGCGGCTCCACTACGACGTCGACTTCCTTGCCGTTGAGCTTGAACGACACCGCCTGTTTCTTCGCCATGCTTCGCTCCTCGTAGTGTCGCCTCAGGCGGCGCGCTGGCGCGCAGTGGAAAGCGCTCGCACCGTCATCTCGCCGGCCATCGCTGTCTTGTACTCCGCATCGCCGCGCTGATCCGCCGTGGGCGCGCAGATCGACATCGCGAGGCGTGCCGCCTCGACGATCGAAGCGTCGTCGAGTTTCTTGCCGCGCAACGCAGCTTCAGCTTTCGTCGCCCGGAGCGGGGTCGCGGCGACGTTGGTCAGCGCGATGCGGACATCGTCCACAGCGCCCGCCTTCATGCGCAGCAGCACCGCAGCGGCGGCGGCGGCGAAATCGCCGATCTTGCGCTTCAACTTGGCGTAGCAATAGCCGGTTCCGGCAGCGGGAGTTGGGATGCGAATCTGCGTCATGATCTCGCCGGGAGCGAGCGCCGTGTCGTAGAGGCCGCGGAAGAAGCCGTCGGCCTGGACGACGCGCTCGCCGCCCGCACCGCGCAGCACGAACGACGCGCCGAGCGCGAGCATGAGCGCCGGGTGGTCGTTGCCCGGGTCTCCGTGCGAGATGTCGCCGCCGATCGTCCCCTTGTAGCGGACCTGCGGATCGGAGATCTGCCGTGCACCCTCCACGAGGAGCGGGCACTTGTCCTGGAGGAGCTTCGACCAGATGATCTCGTTCTCGGTTGTCATCGCACCGATGACGAGCGTGGCGCCGTCCTCGCGAATGCCCTTGAGCTCGGCGATCTTCGCGAGATCGATCAGATGCGCGGGCTGCGCGAAGCGAAGCTTCATCATCGGCAGGAGGCTATGACCGCCGGCGAGCAGCTTCGCTTCATCGCCGAATTGCTTGAGCAGGCCCAGCGCATCGAGGAGCGTCTTCGGCGCGTGGTATTCGAACTCGCGCGGAATCATCGGTGAATCCTCCTCACGGCCCGGTCAGCGCCGGGCAGTCTTGTTCGTTAGACGGGGATAAGCGCGCTTGCGGTGCCATCGTCGTACCGCGGGATCGATGTGTCAAGCGACGTCCCGCGGGCTCGCCGGCGCCGTAACAGCGGCGGGAAGATCACCCTGTTTTCGGCGATGTCAGGTTGCCAGGTCAGGGCCCCGGCAACATCGACTGCAGCACTCCGTCGCGCAGCACGAAGTGGTGGTACAGGCCGGCGGCCGCGTGCACCCCGGCGACCCACAGGATCGCGTCCCCAAGCCACGCGTGGATCGAGGCGACTCTAGCGCCAAGCGCGTGGGCTTCCGCGAGCCACGGGCCGATGCGAACGCTCCCGAGCAGTGTGATCGGGTGACCCTCGAGCCACGCACCCGAGATCGCTGTGAGCGGAAGGAGGAACAACAGCACATACAACGTCGCATGCACGATCTTCGAGGAAAGCTTCATCCACTGCGGCATGCGCGGGTCGTCCGGCGTCGCATCGAAGGCCCGCCACGCCAGTCGCAGCAGTGCGAGGGAGAGGACGGTCAGACCCAGCGTCTCGTGGAGCTGCCGGTCGAATTCCTTGGCGAGGGAATAGACACGTTGCTCCGATCCGCCGGGCCCGAATGTGAACGCGGCGACGACGAGCACGGCGGTTGCCCAATGAAAGAGCTGCGCGACCGAGCCGTAGCGCAGGCGCGTGCCGAATGCCGCCATGTCTGTTGCGGACCCTCGGGCAGGCGTCAGAACTTGACGTCGGCGAGCTTGGTCAAGGTGATCGCCGGGCCGATTACCGGGACGTTGGCGAACTGCCAAACAACATACTGTTCCGCATAAGGGATGTCGGCCGATATCCCGTCCACCGGAACGACCACCTTGAAGCCGCGAATCGCGGCGGTGCTCGCTGTATACAGCACGGCACCGAACGAGGCTGTGCCGACGACGATCACTGTCGAGACGCCTTTGTCCCTGAGGATCTTTTCGAGTTCGCTGTTCACGAACTTGTCGACGCCCGCCAGAAAGACTGGCTCGGCTGCGCCTGGCGTGAGTTCCTTGGGAAGATCGCCAGGCTTGCCGCCCCCGCCGAGCGTGAAGACAACCTGCATGCCCGCGGCGCGCGCCGCTGCCAGCAGCGGGATAACCCTCGGGATCGAGGCAATACAGCGCGGCCTGCGTTCCATGTTGCAGGTCTGCTGATTGAAGTCGACCATCAGCAGCGCCGTTGTTTTCCTGTCGAGCGCGACCGGCTTGAGAGTCGGAGGCGGCGGCGCTTGCACCGACGCCCATTCGTCGATGATCGTCTGGGCAGGCGCAAAGCCCGCGATGCCGCAGCTTGCGATCGCTGCGGCGGTGACGATGAAGCGAAGCAGGAATGGGTTGCGTGTCGGCATCGTCTTCTCCTCCACTGTCTGTTGGCCCATGGACCGGCGCAGGTGGCGCTGCGGGCGAAAAAGCGTGCTCTCTGGCCAGGGATTCGTCAAACGACTTGCATCGCGGCGCGCGGCGGCCCCTTGCTGCGGTGCGCCGGCGTCCAGCCGTTCCGCCTCGCTATAATTGGCGCCCCGCTTGCTGGGGTAAGGCACCGAACAGGGACAGACCTTCCATGATCATCGTGCGGGATGCGCGTCTGTCGCGATCATCCTTGCGGTAAGATCGCCGGCAAGCAGATGGGGCTGGTGCATGACGGAAAGATCGCGCGATGATGTCGGGCATGATGAGAACCATGTCCTCCACGGAGCAGCAGTTCTCGAACGACATCAAGGCGAACGGAGTGCTCGCCGTCAATGGTCGGGATGCGACCCTCACGGTGAAGAAGACGACCAAGGACGCGAGCGGGAGCAGCACGTCGACGATGACCCAGAAATTCAAGATCGACGGCTCCCAGTGTATGGTTAGCCAGTAGGTCGCCGCTGGCGTACTGCGAGTGCGGCCCGGAGCGCGAAGCGCGTCAGCCTCGACTCAGTCCGTTGAATGCGCGCGTCGGCAGCAGCGGCTGGACGATCGGCGTGGTGAGCACAGGCACCGGCGACGGCCGGCCGGGAGAGTGCGGGGGGCCGGAGCCCGGTCCATGAAATGGCGGTCGCCCACGCCGTCCGCTGGAGGCCGGCACTACGATCACGCTCGCGGGGTAGAAGCCCGGCACGAAGCCGCAGCCGGACCACGTCGGATCGCACCAACCCGTGTACGGCACCGGCTGACTCACCGGGTAATCTGCGACCGGCTGGGCGGCTTCGGTGATGAAGTACTGAACGACCGTGGGCGCCGACGGGTAATCTGCCCGGTAATCCGGCCGGTAGTCCGCAGGCGGTGGCGGACGCAGCGCCTGCGCTAACTCTTGCTCGAGCTGTCGCACGCGCTCGCCGAGAGCCTGCGTCTCGGCGAGGCGCGTCGCCTCACGCGCGGCATCTTCGCGCGACAAGGCTTCCGGCGCTCGCTCGCGAACGACGTTTGTAACCTTGGCGCCCTCGGGGGGCGGGAGATTGCTTACGTTGATCGTCCCCGATGGATCGAGCCAGGTGTAGATGTCCGCGTGAGCTGGCGAAATCGCGAACGCGGCGGCGGCAACCACCAGCACCGCTGTGCGAAGGATGCGAGTGATCATCATCGGCTTCCGACAACCATCACCCCAATTGTAGGCCAGCCCTCCCGCGCTGGGTAGCTATCTCCCGCTCGAGCTCAGGCGCGGCGTTGGAAGGTCTTCAGCTCGGCGCTTTGTTGCCTTGGGTAGTCTCGGGCGTCTTCGAAGGCTTATTCCGCGCGGCCATGGCATCCTTGCACGGCTGAGAGACCTTGGCCTGATTCGCCTTCAGGCAGTTCGCGATTCTGCGCGCTCCGGGCTGGACACCGGCGCACAGCTTCTGGACGTCGGCCTCGCAGGCGCTACGCATGTTGGGCTGCGGCTGCTGGCTCTGCGCGACGGCAAGGCCGGGCGCGAGAACGAAGAGCGCAGCGAGCAGCGAAAGCGAAGTTTTCATGGTGAGCCTTGGTAGTGGGTGAGCTTGGACTAACGGGCCGCGGGTTTGCCGGGCAGACAGCCGAAATGTAACCGATTATTGCCAGAGCGGCGTGAGCTCGCTTGCGCTCGAGGATAATAGCGCTCGAACTCTTTATGGTCAGGCTCTGGAGCTATCTTGGAGGGCGGTGATGAGGTGGGTCCGTCGCGTCGTTGCCGCGCCGCTGCTGCTTCTTGCGCTCATCTGCGCCATCGGGGCGGTGCGCATTTTCAGCCACGATCTGCCGGACGAAAGTCTCGGCACCGGCGTTTTCGCGGCTGTCGGCGCGGTGGCAGCTGTTGGCGGAGCCTTTCTTTTGCTGCGACCGGATCTGTTGCTGCTTCGCGAGCTCACGGTCGACCAGCTTCGCGCTTGGGCGCTGTCGAACCCGCTCGGGCAGGCGGCTTCGCTCTACGTCCTGGCCGCGATCCTCATGGTCGCCATCCGGGAGTACCAGCTCATTCCCGCGTTGCTCGCGATGTGCATCTTTTCAGGCGCGTCCGCCTGGACCTCGACACTCCAGCAGCGCTGGTGGTTGTACGCCGCGCTGTCCGTGCTGGGCTGGTGTGCTCTCTTTCTCGGTTTAGCTGCCACGTCGGAGGCGATCGCGCCCGGAGGTTTCGGCCAAGGGGCGATGGTTTTTCTGCTGCCGATGCAGATGTTTCCCGTCCTGCTCATCGTCTCCGGCATCGTGCGCCTGGTGCGTGGCTGTCGACCGCGGCAATGATCGGCGCCGGTTCGCTCATCTTCTCGCATTACACCCATACAGTCTGCGGAGGTCCGTGTGCATAGCCTTGCGCTGGCGTTGATGTCTGCTGCTTGTGCAATCGCCAGCGCTCTCGCGCAGGCGCAGGCGCCGGCGGACAAGTCCGCACCGCAGCCGGCGCCCGCCGAACGTCCGTTGACCGCGCTGCCCTATACCCCAGGCCTCGACCTGGAGGCCATGGATAAATCCGCCGACCCCTGCTCGGATTTCTACCAGTACACCTGCGGCGGGTGGATGAAGAAGAACCCGTTGCCTGCGGACGAGGCGAGCTGGTCGGTTTACGGCAAGCTCTACGACGAGAACCAGCGCTTTCTCTGGGGAATCCTCGATCGCCTGGCGACGCAAACGGAGGGGCGCAGCGCCCCCCAGCAGAAGATCGGCGACTACTTCGCCGCCTGCATGGACGAGGGCGCGATCGAGAAGCTCGGCGCCAAGCCTCTCACGCTGTACCTCGATCGCATCGTCGCGCTCAAATCGAAGGACGAGCTCCCGTCCCTGCTGGGCGAACTGCAGCTGCGCAACGCCGGAGACGGATTCTTCTTCGACTTCGGCTCGGACCAGGATTATGGCGACGCGACGCAGGTGATCGCGTTCGCGCGCGCCGGCGGGCTGGGATTGCCCGACCGCGATTACTATCTGAAAGAGGACGACGCCTCGAAGGAGTTGCGGGCCAAGTATCTTGCGCACCTGCAGCGGATGTTCGAGCTTCTCGGCGACAAGCCCGAGGCCGCCAAACGCCAGGCCGGCAAGGTGATGGACATCGAGGCCGCGCTTGCCCGGGCCACACTGTCGCGCGTCGAGCGGCGCGATCCCTACAAGCTCTATCACAAGATGGATGCGAAGGCGCTGCAGTCGCTCACGCCGAGCTTCGCGTGGACGTCGTATCTCGAGCCGGTCGGCCTCGGGCAGATCGACAGCTTCAACGTGACCCAGCCCAAGTTCTACCGCGAGCTCGAGAGGCAGTGGCGTGCGCTCGACCTCGAGGACATCAGGGTGTACCTGCGCTGGCACGTCGCGCATGCGAACGCGCAGTATCTTTCCAGAGCATTCGTGAACGCAGATTT
>DASVFM010000156.1:0-2836 GCA_036380055.1 Casimicrobiaceae bacterium | reverse complement strand
ACGTGATGATGCCCGGACTCTCCGGTTACGACGTCTGCCGCAAGATCCGAGCCGACGCGGTCACCGCCCTCCTCCCGGTCGTGCTGGTGACCTCGCTCGACCCGATGCAGGAGCGCCTCAAAGGCATCGAGGCAGGCGCCGACGACTTCCTGTCTAAACCGATCAATCAGCCCGAACTCTTCGCGCGAGTCCGCTCACTCTTGCGCGTGAAGTCGCTGCAGGACGAGGTTACTTCGCATGCCGAGGCATTGAAAGTCGCCAACCTCAAGCTCGAGCAGCGCGTGGACGAGCAGGTCGCCCAACTCGACAGGCTGTCGCAGCTCAAGCGCTTTTTCGCGCCCGCCGTCGCCGAAGCCATCGTTTCGGCGGGAGAGAAATCGATCCTTTCCCCGCACCGGCGGGAGATCTGCTACGTGTTCGTCGACCTGCGCGGATTCACCGCCTTCACCGATTCGGCGGAGCCCGAGGAGGTCGAGAGCGTGCTGCGCGAATACCACAACACGCTGGGCAAGGTGATCGCGGAGTTCGACGGGACGGTCGACCGCTTCGCGGGCGACGGAATCCTCATTTTCTTCAACGATCCACTGCCGGTGACCGAGCCGGGGAAGCGGGCGGTGAGCATGGCGCTCGCTATGCAGGCACGCTTCGCTCCGCTGCAGGAGCGCTGGCAGAAGATCGGCTACGAACTCGCCCTCGGCATTGGCGTCGCGCAGGGCTACGCCACCCTCGGTGCATTCGGCTTCGAGGGCCGCTGGGATTATTCGGCGATCGGCGGCGTGGTCAACCTAGCCTCACGCCTCTCGGACGAAGCGCAGAGCGGGCAGATCCTGATCGACCGTCGCACACGCGCCGCGCTCGGGGACATCGCCGAGGTGGAGCCCGTCGGACCGCTATCTCTTAAGGGCTTTTCGCAGCCCGTTCACGCGTTCCTGCTCAAGCGGCTCGCGTCCTAGGCGAGCCACCTACCTTCGCGGTGAAAAGCGGCGCGCTACTGCTCGCGGGGCAGCGTGAAGGTGAAGGTCGAGCCCTTGCCCATCTCGCTCGTCACCCAGATCTTCCCGCCGTGCAGCTCGATGAACTTGCGCGAGATCGCCAGCCCGAGCCCCGTCCCCTCGGTCTTCTTCGAAGCGACGCCGACCTGGCGGAACTCCTCGAAGACGGCGTCCTGATCCTCGGGCGCGATGCCGACCCCCGTGTCGGCCACCGAAATCTCCGCGACCCCGTTCTGCAGTGCGGCCCGGACATCGATCCGCCCTCCCTCCGGAGTGAACTTCAAGGCGTTCGAGAGCAAGTTCAACAGGACCTGCTTCACCTTGCGCTCGTCGGCGCGGATCATCCCCAGCCGCTGATCGATGTTCCGACCGAGCTTGACACCGCGCCGCTCGGCGCGCTCGCGGACCAGGGTCAGCGTGTTGTCGATCGCATTCGACAGGTTGAAGTCGCTCGGCTCGAGCTCCATCCGGCCGGCTTCGATCTTGGACAGGTCGAGGATGTCGTTGATGAGGGACAGCAGGTGCCGCCCCGACTCGAGGATGTCGCCCAGGTATTCCGCCTGTTTTTCGTTCACCTCGCCGAACATCTTCTCGGCCAGGACCTCCGAGAAGCCGATGATGGCATTGAGCGGCGTCCGCAGCTCGTGCGACATGTTGGCGAGGAACTCGCTCTTATGCCGGCTCGCCACCTCGAGCTGGCGGCTCTTGTCTTCGATCTCGCGGAAGAGCCTGGCGTTCTGGATGGCGAGGGCAGACTGGGCGGCGAAGGTTTTCAGGAGCTCGATCACCTGCGGATCGAAGGCGCCCGAGTCCTTTTTGTTGACCGCCAGCGCTCCCAGCAAATTATTCTCGCGCAACAGCGGTACTGCCAGCACGGAGCGGTAGCCGCTGCCAACGATCGCGTTGCGGACTCGGCTCTTGTAAGTGCGCTCATCACCCATGTCGAGAATCTCGACGGGCTCGCTGGTCAGCGCGAGACGTCCAAGAGCTCCCTCGCCCTTCTTGATCGGCGTGGCCCGCAGCGCTTCCACCAGCACCTCAGGCAGGCGATCCGTTGCATGAAGGTGGAACTCCTCCCTCGACTCGTCGTACTCCCAGATCGAACCGCCGTCCATCCCTGCGAGCTGCGTGGCGCGGGAGACGATCGTGCGCAGCACGGTCTCCAGGTCCAGCGTGGAGCTCACCGCCTGGCCGACATCTCCAAGCGCCTTGAGCTCGCTCACCGATCGGGTGAGCTCCGCCGTGCGGGCCTTCAGCTCATTGAACAGGCGGACGTTCTCGATGGCGATAACCGCCTGGTCGGCGAAGGTCTGGAGCAACGCGACTTGCTTTTCCGTGAATGACCCAGCTTCGGGCCGCCCGACTCCGATCGCGCCGATTGGCTTCCCGTGATGCATGAGGGGAACCCCAACGGCGCTCCGATAGCCGGCAGAGCGGGCGACGTCCCGAATTTCATAGTCCGGGTCGCTCTGCACGTCCGGGATGTTCACGACTTCCGCTGCCAGCACCGCACGGCTCGCCACGGTATCGCGGCTGGGCGGTGCAGGGTAGCGACTCCGCAGGACGGCTGCTTCCTCCTCCGACCAGCCACTTGCGAGCGCGGCTATGTCGACCAGCTCGCCATCGAACCTCACCACAGTGGCGAGACTGCCGCCGCAAAGCTTCAGGGCTGCCGCCGCGATCGTGTCGAACACTGGCTGCACGTCAGTCGGCGACTGGCTGATCACGCGCAGGATGTCCCCCGTTGCCGTCTGCTGCTCGAGCGCTTCCGTAATGTCGCGGTTGCGCTGCTGCAACTCGGTGAACAGCCGCACGTTCTCGATGGCGATCAGCGCCTGGTCGGC
>DASVFM010000155.1:0-27458 GCA_036380055.1 Casimicrobiaceae bacterium | reverse complement strand
TGTCGTTGAATAGCCGCATGTACTGGCGGTATTCCTGCGGGTGGCCGGCATAGTACTCGGCGTATTCCTTGGTGTTGCCGCCAGTGCAGAATGCCTTGTCGCCCGCGCCCGTGAACACGACCGAGCTCACGTTGCGGGCGTTCGACGCCGAGCGGAAGGCGAGGATCACGCCCTTGACCATGTCGGTCGTGTACGAATTGAACTGCGTCGGGTTGTCGAGCGTGATCCATGCGTTGTAGAGGCCCGGTACGATCGTTCCGTCGGGTTTCTTCGCGGGACGGCGCTCGTAGCGGATGCCCGGCTTCGCGATGTCGTCGACGAGGTCGTGGTTCTTGAAATCGCGCAGCGCGGCTCGGTCGTCGGGGGCGTTCATCTGGATCCTCGTTTCTGCAGGCTGCTAAGACGGTACGAGTACCGCGCGCTTCTTGATCTCTTTGCTGTGCACGGCGGCAAGCACGCGGTTGATGTCGTCGAGCCGGTGGGCCTCGACGAAGGGTTTGATCTGCACTTTACCTTCGAGCACGAGGTCGAGCGCGGCGGGATAGACTTCCGGCGGGCAGCCCCAGTTGCCGATCGCGCGTGCATCGAATGCCATTAGGTTGGACAGGCGGAGCTCGACCTTGTCCATCGTGAAGCCAACGACCGAAAGTGTCGCTCCATGCACGAGCAAGGCGTACGCGGTCAGCTGGCCCGCCGCCGTGCCCGAACATTCGAAGATGAACCACTCGGTGGGCCGCAAGAGTTGTTTCTTCGCGAACTCGGTGACCGCAGCCTTAATCGCCTTGACGTCCTGACCGCGGCTGTTGAGCGTCAGCGCGGCACCGTGCCGCGAGATCGCTTGGAGCTTGTCATCGTCGACGTCGATGGCGAAGACCTTCGCGCCGAAGGCGCTTGCAATCTGCACGCAGTAACCGCCCACGCCGCCGGCGCCGACGACGACGGCGAGGTCTCCGGGCTTCACGCCGGCGCGGCGCACAGCCTGATACGGGGTGGTCAGCGCATCGGCGACAATCGAGACGTCGGCCAACTCGAGCCCGGCTCCCGCGAGCCGCGCCTCGTCGACTTCGCACAGCCCGCGGCCGGGAACCACGATGTGCGAAGCGAAGCCGCCCTGGATGTCGTTGCCGGGCATCTTCTGCGCCCGGCAGATCGTGCCCAAGCCCCGGCGGCACAGGTCGCACTCGCCGCACGGCAACACCGCGGGGATGATGGCCGCCTTGCCGATCCAGCTTTCCGCCCCCGCGCCGGCCGCAACCACGTGCCCGCTGATCTCGTGCCCGAGCGCTAGCGGCAGGGGGTGGTTGGTGCGGACCCCGTCGTAGAGGTAGCCGAGGTCGGTATGACAGACGCCGCAGCCTGAGACGCCGACCACGACTTCTTCGGGTCCCGGCTCCGGGTAGAACGCCACCCGCTCCAGCGGCGCCTTCGCCGCGGTCATCAGCCAGCGATAGGACTGAAGGTTCATTCTCGTCTTAGCCTCCGCCTCGCCGGCTCACGAAGGGCTCTCCGCCGGCTTGGCCACCCTGGCCAAATAGCCAATTGTGGTATTACAGTACCGAAATACCTCTTTGAAGCCAATGATGCTGCAGGAGGATCGCAGGCGCCTTGATCTGCATCAAACCCAACTGGGTCCGGAGCGGCTTTACTTGATCAACCGCTACGCGGTCAGGAGCACAACGTGCAAGTAGCGCTGAGAGCGAGAGCAGAGCCGGACCCGACCGCGCCGGCGTTCGGCGCGCAAGAGAGCATCTCCATCGCGCTCGCCGGAAGCGGCGGCAGCGGCGTAATGACCGCCGGGACGTTGCTGCTCGACGCCGCTGCAAAAGCGGGCTGTTACGGGCTCATGGTGCGCACGAGCGGACCGCAGATCCGCGGTGGCGAAGCCGCAGCGCTCGTGCGGCTGGCGACGCGTCCGGTGCATTCGCTCGACGACGCCTTCGACCTCTTGCTGGCGTTGGACTGGCTCAACGTCGGACGCTTCGCCGACGAAATCCCTCTCGGTCCGGGGAGCGTGATAATCGGCGACCCAGACCAAGGCGAAACGCCGGAGGTGTTCAGGGGTACCGGCGCACGTCACGTGCCGCTTGCGTTCAAGAAGATGGCAAAGGCGATCCCAGGAAGCTGGGCCAACATGGTCGCTCTGGGCGTCGCGGGAACGCTCGCCGGCATCCCCGCGCTCGCGCTCGAGGCCGCCTTGCGCGAGTCCTCGAAAGGAAACGCTTCAGCGCTGGAGACAAATCTCGCCGCTCTGCGGGCGGGCGCAACCGCGGCTGCGGGCATCGACGGGGCGCCAACACTGAGCGGCATCAAAGCGCCCCGAGCGAAACGCTGGCTCATCAGCGGCAACGAAGCCGCAGGCTACGGAGCAATTCGCGGCGGGGTCCGCTTCGTCGCCGCGTACCCGATCACACCTGCCACCGAGCTCCTCGAGTGGATGGCCCCAGCGTTAGCCAAGGTCGGCGGAACGCTGCTACAGGCGGAAGACGAGCTCGCTTCGGTGAACATGGTGATCGGTGCTTCGTACGGCGGCGTGCCCTCCTTGACCGCCACGGCGGGCCCGGGTCTGGCGCTGATGACCGAGGGTATCGGCTTGGCCGTGAGCGCGGAAGTCCCGATCGTGGTCGTCGACGTGATGCGAGGCGGTCCCTCCACCGGCATCCCCGCGAAGAGCGAGCAGGGCGACCTCTCCTACGCTGTCTGCGGGCTCACGGGCGACGCGCCCCGGCTCGTGCTCGCGCCTACCTCGATTGCTGACTGCCTGGATACGACGCAGTGGGCGGTCGAGCTCGCCGAGGCGATGCAGGCGCCGGCGATCGTCCTCTCCGATCAGTTCATGGGGCAGTCGCGCGCAATCATCGACCGGCCTGCCGAGCGGCCGTTCGTCACCCGGCGCATCACCGCTGCTGCGAATGCGTCGGAATACAAGCGCTATCGAGATACCGAATCCGGAGTGTCGCCGATGGCCATTCCGGGAACCCCTGGCGTGGTCTACACCGCCGACGGTCTGGAGCACACCGAGGCAGGCATTCCAAGCAGCCAAGCGCGCGATCACCGCAGCCAGCTCGACAAGCGCGCTCGCAAGCTCTTGCAGCACGACTACGGCGATCGCTGGGCCGATGTCGAGGGCAACGGCGACGCCGCCTTGCTCACTTTTGGTTCTGTCACACCGGCCGCGCGAGAAGCCGTGCTGCGAGCCGCCGCGCAAGGCGTGCAACTGCGGTTGATCGCCATAAGGCTGCTCGCACCGACGCAGCCAGAACAGTTCGCGCGGGCGCTGGAAGGCGTCTCACGCGTGCTGGTCGTCGAACAGAACCACAGCGCGCAGTTCTGCAGTTACCTGCGTTCGGTATACGACCTGCCCGGCAAGCCAGAGAGCTTCCACCGGCCGGGGCCGCTTCCGTTGCGACCGCGTGAGATCGCGGACGCAATTCTGGCATGGAGCGGCAAGTGAACGACATCGCAGCGCCGCTGACGGCGCAGAGTTACAAGTCGAGTTACAAGCCCATCTGGTGCCCGGGCTGCGGCGACTATGCCGTCCTGAGCTCGGTCGCCAAGGCGTTGGCGATGGTGGAGGTTGCGCCCGAGAACGTAGTCGTCGTCTCGGGCATCGGTTGCTCGTCGCGCATCCCGGCCTATACGACCTGCTACGGTTTCCACGGGGTGCACGGGCGCGCGCTCGCCGCGGCGACAGGACTCAAGGTCGCACGGCCGGATCTAACCGTGCTCGTCGCCGGCGGAGACGGTGACGGCTACTCGATCGGAGGCAATCATTTCCTGCACGCGTGTCGCCGCAACGTGGATCTGACGTACATCGTGATGGATAACCATGTGTACGGCATGACGAAGGGGCAGCCCTCGCCGACGACGGAGCCGGACTGGGATTCCAAGCTCTCGCCCGGCGGCACTGGCGTCCGGGCGTTCCATCCGCTGGTCATCGCGCTCGCATCGGGGGCCAACTTCGTCGCCCGCGCATTTTCCGGCGACCCGAACGGCACCGCAGAGATCATTGCGCGAGGCATCCGCCATCCGGGGTTCGCGTTCATCGAGATACTCAGCCCATGTGTCACCTTCCGGCCCGAGCAGCGCGAGTGGAAAGGACGGGTGCATCCGGCTCCGGTGGCGGCGACCGACGATCCGGCACGCGCCGCGCGCCGGATCATGACCGACGACGGTTTCAACATCGGGGTCCTCTATGCCGGAGACCGGAGGCCCTATCCTACGGCCGCACATCATGCTGGTGGCGTCCGCGCCGATCTGGAAGCGGAGTTCGAAGTGTGAGCGCGGCGACGAGGACGGACAAGACCAAGCGGGCGCAGCGGCGGCCTGAGAGGCACAAGGCTGCGGAGAAGTCCGGGCGTACTGCCGGCGCGGCATCGCGTACGCTCACCGAGCTCATGGCACAGGCGCTGACGATGGAACGAGAAGCTGCACAGCGCTATGCAGAATTCGCCGATGCGATGGAGGTCCACAACAATCTCGAAGTCGCGGCACTGTTCCGCAAGATGGCCTCGATCGAACGCAAGCACGCAGCGCAGATCATGGCGCAGATGGGCTGGAAGGAAGGGGCAGCATTGCCCATCGCCAAGCTGAGCTGGGAAGGCTTCGAAGCACCGGAGACGACGCCCGGCGACGAAGTTCACTACCTGATGCAGCCGTATCACGTGCTCGAGCTCGCGCTCGCCAACGAGCAGCGCGCCGAGCGCTTCTTCGCCCGACTCGTCCGCGCGGCCACGCGAGAGACCGTGCGCAGGGCCGCTCGCGAGCTCCAGGCCGAGGAGGCCGAGCACGTCGCGCTCGTCAGGGCCTGGATGAAGAAGGTTCCCAAGCCCGACCGCGACTGGGCTAGCGATCCCGACCCCGCCACTACTACCGACTGACATGGCCGCTTCGATTGAGGTTCTCCTGCCGGAGGGATGGGTAGCGCCGATCGGGTACAGCAACGGCATCGCGGCGACGGTAGGCCGGGTCGTGTTCATCGCAGGTCAGGTTGGCTGGGATGCACAACAGAGCTTTCATTCGGCGGAAATCGCGCCGCAATTTGAGCGGGCGCTGGAAAATGTTCTGACGGTTCTGGCGGAGGCGGGTGGAGAAGCGCGTCACATTTGTCGCATGACCGCCTACTGCTGCGACAAGCCTGCATACATGGCCGCTCGGCGCGAGCTGGGAGCAATCTGGCGCAAGCACATGGGTCGGCATTATCCGGCGATGAGCATGGTCTTCGTTGCCGAACTGCTCGACAGCCCGGGGAAGATCGAGCTCGAAGCCACGGCGGTGCTGCCCGCCTAAGCCCGCCCTTGGGTTCCCCAGCGGCCGAGGGTTTGGATCGGTCTGCTGTCTCCCGGCCGGGCCAGGACGCGCGGACGGTCCGGCCGGGCCAGGCCGCGTTCGAGCGCACCCGGTACGCTCGCGCCGAGGCCGGCGCGGGTATCCGGATCCGACAGAACCCGGCCCAACGGTTCCGGATCGGCCCACAGCGCGCGCCCTGCTTCGAGACGAAGGTAGACCCGGCCTGTGGACTGCTCCGCGAAGTTCAGCGCCGGAAAGCGCTCCACGCACTGGCGCAGAAATCCGGTGTTGCGCTCGGGCGCAAGCGATGCGTGGTCGCGATACAGCAGCTCAGGCGCGGCGGCATCGATGTCGACGCGCCGGTAGCGCTCCACGTCGAGCATGCACTTGACGTCGAGGATATTGATCTCGTCGTTCCAGCCGAAAGCAACGGTCCGGGGGCGCTCGCCGAAGCTCACGCTGTTGTCGAGGAATTCGAAGTGCACGCGCTTGTCGGTGCGCCCGATCCAGGTGAAGAAGAGGCCCGGCATGCCGGAATAGGCCTCGATCGCGTGGGCGAGCGTGTCGTCGACAGCCTTGTAGCGCCCGACGTCGAGCCCGCGCTTCCATGCCCGCTCGACGAGCGACGCCGGGGGCGTGATCAAGAAGAACAGATACACGATGCGCCCGAAGCGGGTGAGGAGGTTGCTGCCGGGCTCGTCCGAATCGGGCGCAAAACTGTCGAAGCGGAAGCGGTCGATCAGCAGGTGCGGCATGGTCCCGCGCGATGCCTTGCGTGCCATGTAGCGATCGAGTTTCTGATCGATGATCTGCAGCTCCTCTCCCGTGAAGCTTCCGCCGTACTTGTACTCGGCGCCGAGCGTGCCGTAGTCGAGCAGCTGCTTGCGCCAGATGTCCGGGCTGATGAGCGCGAACTCGCTCCAGCGCGTGCCGATCTCGCCGGCGAGCGCCCTTTGCAGCGGGCGCAGCGTGCTCTTGCCGGAGGCCGAAGGCCCTTTCGTGTTCATGACGACCGGCTCTTCCTGGCGCGGCAACAGCAGGTAGCCTTCGTCCTTCGCCGCCGTGGCGACCCAAGGCTCGATCAGCCTGCCGATCGCATCGCTGCCGAAGGCATTGCACGCGAGATGGGTCGCGAGCGTGCCGACAAGATCGCGGCTGCCCCAGATCTGGCCGTGGCGCACGAGGAGGGCGGAGACGATTCGCGCGAGCGCGAGATACGCGGCTTTTTCGAGCTCCTGTTGCGCCGTGTCTGCTCTCGCGCGCCACCGCGCGGGAAGCCGCCGTTCGGGATCACCTTCGTCGTCTCCCGCGACGGCACGCTGGCGTGCAAATCCGAGACGCGCGAGCCACCCCGGAGCCGATGGAGGCGACGCTTCGCTCGTCTGCGCAGGTGCGAACACGGTGCTCAGCTCGGCGTCAATCACCCTGGTGAGGTCGCGCCGCAGCGCTTCGTACGCAGCGCGGACCTCGTCCATTCTCGGCGCGACACTGCGGGCGAACAGCGTCGTCGTCATGCGTCGGAAGTTGATCCCCAGGTCCTCGATGCGAGAACCGTCGGGGACCGACAGATCGGCGGTCACGCGGATGAGCAGCTCGTGCAGGGCGAGGCGCTCCGGACGGAACTGCACCAGGTCGGTGAATGCGAGCCCGGTGAGGTCGCGCAGCTCCGTCGCTTCCGCCACGCTCGTGAACACGTTCTCGCGGCGAAAGATCGTGCACAGGTGGCGCAGCCGCGCGGGCACCTGGGATTCGAGCCCCGGATTCCAGGGACCGAATTGCGCTTCGGGCGGCGCGTCGGTGATCGTCACAGACGCAGCGGCTTGCCGTAGCCGGTGAGCTCGAGGTAGCCGCGGGCGAGCTCGCGTCCCGCGGCCAGGGCGCGGACCGCGCCTTCCCAGTACACGGTGCCGGTAGTCGCGAGCGTTTCGAGCTCCTGATCGTCCATCAGCGGCTCCAGCACGAATTGCGTCGCCCCCGCGCGCACGGCCACCGCCACAGGATACTCGATCCCGGTTCGCGGCGAGCGCCACCTGCGCCGTGCTTCGAAGGCGATCTCGCCGGCGTCGAAACTCCGCGTCTCGCCGTCGGTGGAACGGAGCGAACCGCCCGCCCAGAGCGTCCCGCCCGAGCGCGCGCGCATCCGGAAGGCCATCAGCGCGCCTCCGTCGGCGAGGTTCAGACCGATCCAATCCCAGCCGGCTGCTTCACTCGCCAGCGGCTCGCTCGACCATTCGTGATCGAGCCAGGCCACGCCGCGCACGCTCACGCTCCGGCCCTCCGCCTCGACGGTGCCGCTCACCGCGAGCTGCGGCTCGCTGTAGTAGTAGCTCGCGCTGGCGGAATTGCGATCCTTGCGCGAGAAGCCGTTGTCTCCTTCCGCCATGACCGGTTGCGTCTGCGCGAAGCTGATCTCGAACCGGAAATCGCGCGCCGCGATGCGTGCGACGTAGGTTCGATCGACCAGCTTCAGCGACCAGTCGTCGATCCACACATCGGTGGTGCCGGGAGTCGCCGCGGCGAGACCGAAGCCCTCGCGCACCGCGCGCTGGGCGTAACGGAGCTTTCCCAGTCGCGGGTCCGCCAGGGCGGCATGCGCAAACAGAAGCTGGCGCGGCGCGAAGCGGCTCGGGTTATCCTCGGCGAGCCGCGGGCGGTCGCGGAAGAAGGTGATCTGTATTCCGACCGGCGCCCCTTCCGCTCCCGCCACCCATCCGGTGATGTACCACCATTCGACGCGGTAATCGGGATGCGCGCCGTAATCCCCGGGGAAGCGCAACGGACGGCCGGGCACGACCGCCGGATAGTCGCTCGCCAGAGCGGCGGCGCCAGGCAGCAGGAGCAGCTGGGCGAGAAAGCGCCTCCGGCTCAGGCCGTGCCCCTCGCTCACCAGTCGTCCTTCACGGTGCGGACCACGTCGCGATTCATCGCCACTCGTCCGCTCGCCAGCGCGGTGAGCATGGCGAGCGCGAGCACTGCGGCCGCCGCTGCGACGAGGAGCGGCCAGGGAATCGCGATCTCCATGCCCCAGTGAAACGACTGCCGATTCACGACGTGAATCAATATGAGGCTGATGAGCCAGCCAAGCCCGAAACCAACTGCGCTGGCGATTGCGCTTAGCAGCAAGCCTTCGCTGGCGAGCATCGCACCGATCTGCCCGCGGGTCATGCCAAGGTGGCGCAGGACCCCGAACTCCCGGCGTCGCGCGAGAACGAGCGCGCCGAACGACGAAGACAGCCCGAGCAGTCCGATCGCCACCGCGGCGAGCTCGAGCGCATAGGTGACCGCAAACGTGCGATCGAATATCTGCAGCGAGAAGCGGCGAATCTCTCCCGGCGTGGCGAGCTCGAGACTCACGCCACGCGAAGCATCGCTCTCTAGCACGCGCGCGAGCTCCGCCGCGCTCGCTCCGGGTGCGAGCCAGATCGCCGCGTTGGTCGCCCTGCGATCCCCGGTGAGCGCGATATAGCGGTCGCGCTCGATCACCACCGCGCCCTGCGGGCGCGCGTAGTCGCGCCACACGCCGGCCACCGTGAAGCGCGCCAGCTTGCCGCCAATCGGCAGCTCGATCACGCGTCCGAGGCGGAAGCCGTAGAGATCGACCATCGCTTCGTTCACCCATGCGGGCGGCGCGCCCGTCTCTGGCGTTGCTTCGGCGAGCAGGGGCAGGCGCTCGCCAACGCGCGCCGGGTCGATCGCGCGCGCGAGGAGCACGATGCGCGGGTGCAACGGATCGAGCAGGAGCTGCTGATCGTTGAGGAATTCGACCCGCAGCGCGCCCGGGAGCGCGGCGATGCGCGCCTGATCCTCTGGCGTGAGATAGCCGGTATCGCCGGCCGAGCTCGCCCTAACGTACGCGTCGGCAGGCAGGATCTGCTGGAGCCACGCATCGAGCGCGTCGCGGAACGAGGCAACCATGATCGCCATCGACACGAGCAGGCTCATGCTGGCGACGATTGCGGTGAGGCTGAGCGCAGCCTGCCCCGGAGCGCCGCGCAGCTGCGACAGGGCGAGCCTCGGAGCAGCCGCGCGCGGCAGCGGAAGTTGTCTGAAAAGGATCGCGGCGATGCGGGGCATCAGCAGCAGGACCCCGGCGAGGAGCAGAGCGATCGCGGCATAGCCGAACAGCGGCAACCCCGCGACCGCGGGAAGAAGCGCCAGGCTTGCGCTGGCGCCGATGGCGGCGAGCCCCGGCCAGGCGGGGCGCAGCCGCGTGAAGGCACGCTCCTCGTCCCCCGCGCGCAGCGCAAGCGCGGGCGGGGTGCGCGCGGCTTCGAACGCGGGCACGAGGCTGCCAGCGATCGCCACCCCCACGCCGAGGGCGAAGCAGAGGATCGTGGCGACGGGTTCCGGCGAGAGAGTGGGCGTGACGCCGCGGAAATACCCGGAGCCGAGATCGGCCCCGATCACCTGCACGGCGAGGCGCGCGAGCACGAAGCCCAGCCCGAGGCCCAGCGCGCTGCCGGCCACACCGAGGAGCGTGCCCTCGGCGAGCAGGGCGCCCACCAGCGCGCGTCGCGTCGTCCCGAGCACGCGCAGCAGAGCGAAATGCGCACGCCGGCGCACGACCGAGAGCACGAGCGTCGAGAACACGAGGAGCCCCCCGGTCAGCAGTGCGACGAGCGCCAGCACGTTCATGTTCACGCGATAGGAGCGAGATGCGCTCGCACCCGCGGCGACCGTCGTGGCCGGTCGTTCGAGTGCGAGACCGGCGGGCAGCGACGCTTGCAGGCGTTCGCGAAACGCCTCGACGTCGACGCCGGCCCGCAGGCGCAGATCGACGCGCGTGATCAAACCGAGCCGCTCGAAAGCGAGCTGGCAGGCGGCGATGTCCATGACGGCGAAGCGCTGCTGCGCGCCAGCGGGCACGAGGCCGCCGACGACGAGTGCGACCTCGCGCAGCGCGACCTGGAATTGCAAAGCGCCGCCCTGCGTAGCACCGAGCGAGCGCGCCGCCGCCGGCGTGAGGAACAGGCGATCCTGGCGCATGAGATCGAGGCGGTCGCCGGTATCCGGCAGCAGTCGCGGCTCGACCGCAACGGCGCGGAAGGCATCGAGACCGACGATCCTCAGTGCATCGTCGCGACCGGCGAGCTTGGCGTCGACTTCCAGCACGGGACTTGCGGCGGCAACCTCGGGTAACCGCGCGAGCCGGACATAGATCGCCTCGCCGAAGCCGCCGCGCGGCCCGCGCAACTGCAGATCGGCATCGCCCGAGAGCAATTGCACGCCCTGCGCGAGCTCGTTCACCGCGGCGCCGGTGATCAGCTGCACGGCGTAGCTCAGCGCCACGCCGAGGGCGATTGCGAGCAGGGACAGCGCGGCGCGCAAGCGGTCCTGCGCGAGCGCGCCGGTGAGGACGATCCGCTGCACCGACACGGTTGTCTCATGCATCGCGCTTCCCTCGCCGTCAGCGCGGCAGCTCGCGCAGGCCCGACGCGTCGAGCAGCAGCACGCGATCGGCCGTCTGCGCCGCGACGCGCGAGTGCGTGACGAGGATGCCCGCGGCGTCGTGCGCCTTGACCTGCGCGCGCAGCAGCCGCAGCACCTGCTCCGCGCCCTGTGCATCGAGATTGCCCGTCGGCTCGTCAGCGAGCACGAGGCGCGGCGCGTGCACGAGCGCCCGCGCGATCGCGACGCGCTGCAGCTCGCCGCCGGAGAGCTCGCGCGGCATGCTCGCACCGCGCTCGCCAAGGCCGACGTCGCCCAGTATTGCCGCGACGCGCCGCGCGCTCTCGCCCTCGCCGACTTCGAGCAGCGAGAGTGGCAGGGCGACGTTTTGCGCGACCGTCAGGTACGGCAGGACGTGAAAGGCCTGGAAGACGAAACCGAGATGACGGCGGCGGAACAGCGTCAGCGCATCATCGTCGAGCGTCGCGAGATCCGCGCCGTCGAGCACGATCGATCCACTGTCCGGCGTATCGAGGCCCGCGATCAGGTTGAGCAACGTGGACTTGCCGCTGCCCGATTCGCCCATGACGGCGATGTACTCTCCGCCCGCGAGATCGAGCGCGAGATCCGTGAACACGGTGCGCGGCTTCGGGCCGGAGAACGTCTTGGTCAGGCCGCGAACGGCGAGCATCGCGGCAGCGTAGCCGCAGGGAATCGGTGTGGCAAGTCGGTGCTCGAGCCGGAGCCCTGGGCTCGCCGAGCAGGCGATCGGCGACGAACTCTTGCGAAGGGCACAGGCAGACGCCATCTATTACTTTAACCGCTTTCGGAATCGTCGGATAATGGCGACGTTAGCGATCGTGCGGCGGACGATCGTGGACGTGTGGAGCGAGCATTCGTCCGCCGCGACGCTGTGAGCCGCGCTTCGGGGGCGCATACCGTAATGAACGAGCACGCTCACCATCCCGTGGCGGGACCGGGCGGCCACGGCGGCACCGCGATCGATCCCGTCTGCGGCATGCGCGTCCGCGCGGACTCGCCGCACCGCCATACGTTCGAGGGGCTTGAGTATCTGTTCTGCTGCGGCGGCTGCCGCGAGCGATTTGTCGCCGCGCCTGAGCAATACTTAAGCAAGGACAAGTCGAAGAACGCGGGGCAGCCGGTCTCCTGGCACGCGGAACGGCCGCAGAGCGGCCCCGCTCACACGCGCGGGCGCCCTGTTCCCGTGAAGATCGGCCAAGCGGAGTCCCCCGGCGCAGCGCAACAGGGCCAAGCATCTGCGGCGGCGTTAGCGCCGGCTGGCACTGGAACGATGTACACCTGTCCGATGCACCCTCAGATCCGCCGGGCCGGGCCGGGCAACTGCCCGATCTGCGGCATGGCGCTCGAGCCCGAGATGCCCTCGCTCGAAGAAGAGAAGAACCCCGAGCTCGAGGACTTCAGCCGGCGCTTCTGGTGGACGCTGCCGTTGAGCATCGTCAGCGTCGTGCTCGCAATGGCCGGGCTTCGGTCCATGCCGCTCGGGCCAAACACCATGTCCTGGCTCGAGCTGGTCATCGCGACGCCGGTCGTGCTGTGGGCGGGCTGGCCCTTCTTTGTTCGCTGCGTCGAGTCGATCCGCAACCGCAGTCCCAACATGTGGACCCTGATCGGCATCGGCGTCGCTGCAGCGTACTTCTACAGCCTGCTTGGCACGGCAGCGCCAGGCTTGTTTCCAGCAGCATTCCAGCAAGGCGGGCATGTCGCAGTCTATTTCGAAGCTGCTGCAGTCATCGTGTCCCTGACACTGCTCGGGCAGGTCCTCGAGCTGCGCGCGCGCTCGCAAACTTCGGCGGCCATTCGTGCGCTCTTGGGCTTGCAGCCAAAGACCGCGCGCCGCATCAAGTCGGATGGTACGGAAGAAGACATACCGCTCACCGACGTTCACATCGGCGACACCCTTCGCGTGCGCCCCGGCGAGAAGGTGCCCGTCGATGGTGTGGTGACCGAAGGCCGCTCGAGCGTGGACGAATCTATGCTCACCGGCGAACCGATCCCTGTCGAGAAGGTCGCGGGCGCGCAGCTCATCGGTGCGACGATCAACGGGACGGGCAGCCTCGTCATGCGCGCCGAGAAGATCGGGTCGCAGACCGTGCTTGCGCAAATTGTGCAGATGGTCGCGCAGGCTCAGCGGAGTCGCGCGCCGATGCAACGGCTGGCCGACGGTGTCGCGTATTGGTTCGTGCTTGGCGTGCTCGGCATTGCCATATTGACCGCCCTCGTTTGGTGGATCTTTGGCCCAGAGCCGCGTGGCGTGTACGCCGTGCTCAATGCGGTGGCCGTGCTGATCATCGCCTGCCCTTGCGCGCTCGGGCTCGCCACGCCGATGTCGGTCATGGTCGCGAGCGGGCGCGCGGCGACAAGCGGGGTGCTGTTTCGAGATGCCGAGGCACTCGAAACATTGCGCAAGATCGACACATTGATCGTCGACAAGACCGGCACGCTGACTCTCGGTCGGCCGGTGTTCGCTCGTGCAATCGGGGTCTCGCCTTTCACCGAAGAAGACGTCCTGCGGATTGCGGCCAGCATTGACCAAGGCAGTGAGCATCCTCTCGCCAACGCGATCGTGGAAGCGGCACGCAGTGGCGGGCTGCAGCTCACGAAGCCCGAGTCATTCGAATCGGCGACGGGGATCGGCGTGCGCGGAAAAGTCGAGGGACGTTCCGTGGTTCTCGGCAATACCGCACTGCTGCGCGAGGCCGGCGTTGATCCTGCACCGCTCGGGGCCGATGCGGAGCATTTGCGTGCCGAGGGTGCGAGCGTAATCTACCTTGGCGTCGACGATCGCCTTGCCGGCTTGCTCGCGGTGCACGATCCGATCAAGGAATCGACGCCAGGTGCGATCGAGGCGCTGCATCGAGCCGGCATTCGCATCGTGATGGCCACCGGCGATGGCCCTACCACCGCCAAGGCGGTAGCACAGCGGCTCGGTATCGACGAGTTCTACGGCGAGGTGCGGCCGCAGGACAAGGCCGATCTGGTTGCGCGCCTCCAGGGCGAGGGCCGGCGAGTCGCAATGGCTGGCGATGGGATCAACGACGCGCCAGCGCTCGCGCGTGCAAACGTCGGCATCGCGATGGGGACTGGAACCGACGTGGCGATGCACAGCGCCCAGGTAACGCTGGTAAAAGGCGATCTGCGCGGCATTGCACGGGCACGCCAGCTATCGACAGCGACCGTGCGCAACATGTACGAGAACCTGCTGTTCGCCTTGATCTATAACGCGCTGGGCGTGCCGATTGCCGCAGGCGTTCTCTACCCGTTCTTCGGGATACTGTTGTCGCCGCTCATCGCTGCGGCGGCGATGTCGTTCAGTTCGGTCTCTGTCGTAAGCAATGCGTTGCGGCTCCGCGGAGCTTGAGTGCAGGGAATCCGCTGCGGCTGGGCCAAGTGACCGTCTGGCTCCGATCGGAAGCCGTTCCTCCCCCTTGACTTGCGTCAAATTGCGCCCAGTGGCTAGCTGCTAGCGTTGCAGGTGGAGGTAGCCCCTTGAAGCGTCGCCGCGTTTGGATCGCTGCCGTCGTAATCTGGAGCCTGGCGTTCGCTCAGGCTGCGGTGGCGGCGCACGCTTGTGCCATTCTCATCGCGGCAGGGTCGCCGGTGCCATCCATCGGCGCGAGCGCACCCGAGATGCCGCCAGGATGCGCGGATATGGCCGGGCACACGGATTCCACCGTCAATGTCTGCCAGTCGCACTGCCTTGCAGATCAGCAGACGCAGGGGCAGGCGGATGTTCCGCTTCCTGGCATCGCTCCGCAGCCTGCGCTCGTGATTCGCATCGCTGAGGCTCGCCTTACCACGGGCGCTCTGGCCTTGACGGCAGTCACGCCCGCTGCAGCACCTCCGCCACAACTTCTCTACAACCGCTTTCTGATCTGACCTTCGGTTCGCGTTGAGCCCGGCGCGCAGCCGCACGCCGGGCGTCAGTGTTCGTACCGGAGGTCACATGCTCGTTCATTTCGCCGCGCAATCGCGTTTCAGGGGCTTTGCCGTTTTCATCGTCTCGGCGGCAGCCCTGCTTGCCGGGGCACCACCTGGCGCAGCCGAAACGCCGCTAACCCTCGCCGAAGCGCAGCGCCTCGCAGTCACGCGCTCTCGCGCGCTGGATGCGCAGGATGCCGCCGCCGCCGCGGCGCGCGACATGGCGGCCGCAGCGGAGCAGCTTCCGGATCCGGTGGCGACGCTGGGCGTTAACAACCTGCCGATCAACGGCCCGGACGCATGGAGCTTCACCAAAGACTTCATGACCATGACCAGCGTCGGGTTGATGCAGGAGTTCACCCGCGAGGAGAAGCGAGAGGCGCGCGCGGCCCGCTACGAACGCGAGGCGGAAAAAGCGCTCGCCGACAGGACCGCGGGCATCGCCGCGATCCAGCGCGAGACGGCCATCGCCTGGCTCGACCGCTACTACGCCGAGGCCATGCTCGCCGTGCTCGCCGAGCAGAGGCGACAGACGAGCCTCGAGGTCGAGGCGGCCGAGAGCGCATATCGCGCGGGGCGCGGAAATCTTGCCGAAGTGCTCGGGGCGCGCAGCTCGATCGCCGCGCTCGACGATCGCGCAAGCGAGCTCGGACGCCGAGCGGCCGCGGCGAGAATCGCGCTCGCGCGTTGGGTCGGGAGCCTGGCGGATGCGCCGCTGGCCGGAGCGCCGTCGATCGATGTCATCCACATGGATCCGCGGACTCTCGAGGCCGACGTCGAGCAGCATCCCCAGCTCACGGTGCTGGCGAGGCAAGAGGCGGTCGCCGCCGCGGAGGTCCGCGCAGCCGAGGCCAACAAGAAGAGTGACTGGAGCCTCTCGCTGATGTACAGCCAGCGCGGCCCCTCGTATTCGAACATGATCTCGGTCAACGTCTCGGTCCCGCTGCAATGGGATCAGAAGAACCGGCAGGACCGCGAGCTCGCCGCGAAGCTAGCCTTGCTCGATCAGGCCCGTGCCGAGCGGCAGGACGTGCTTCGCGCGCGCACGGCGGAGCTGCGGGCGATGATCGCGGAATGGGAAAGCGACCGTGAGCGCAGCGCCCGCTATGAGCGCGAATTGCTTCCGCTCGCGACGGAGCGCACGCAGGCCACCCTCGCGGCGTACCGCGGCGCGAAGGCGAGCCTCACCGACGTGCTCGTCGCCCGCCGCAGCGAGATCGACGTGCGCCTGCAGGCGCTCCAGCTCCAGACCGAGACGGCCCGCCTCTGGGCCCAGCTCAATTTCGTCGTCCCAGAGGACGGGGTCTCGCGAGCCGCGGCGACGAACAGGAAGGATTTGCCATGAACAGATCGGTGCTCATTGGTTTCGCCGTCGTCCTGTTGGCCGGAGCGGGCGGCTACGGCCTGTATCGCCTCGGCCTCGATCACGGCCGGCAGTCGGCGGAGCCTGCCTCTGCGCCTGCCGCTGCGGCTCCCTCGCCAACACCGCAGAAGATTGGTGACATCGACCCGGCGAACGGCAAGAGAATCCTTTACTGGCACGATCCCATGGTGCCAGGACAAAAATTCGACCACCCAGGAAAGTCTCCGTTCATGGACATGGATCTGGTTCCGGTCTATGCCGACGGCGGAGGCGACGACCACGGCGTGGCGATCAGCGCGCGCGTGCAACAGAACCTGGGCGTGCGCACCGCCGCGGTCGAGCAGGGAAGCATCGCGGCGACGATCGAGGCAGTGGGCAGCGCCGCCTACAACGAGCGGGATGTCGCTCTCGTGCAGGCGCGCAGCAACGGCTTTCTGGAGCGGCTGTACGTGCGCGCGCCGCTCGACCGGGTGCAGCAGGGGCAGGCGCTCGCCGATCTCTACGTTCCCGAGTGGATAGCCGCGCAGGAAGAGTACCTGTCCGCCAGACGCATCAGCGCGCAGGCGACCGACAAGAGCTTCGAGGGGCTGGTCGACGCGGCTCGCCAGCGGATGCGCCTCGCCGGGATGAACGACGAGCAGATCCGCCGCGTGGAGGCGAGCGGTAGCGTGCAAGCGCGGGCGACGCTCGTCGCGCCGATCAGCGGCGTCATCGCGGAGCTCGCCGCGCGCGAGGGAATGACCGTCATGGCCGGTGCGCCGTTGTTCCGCATCAACGGGCTCTCCACGATCTGGGTCAACGCCGACGTTCCCGAGGCGCAGGCCGCGCTCGTGCATCCGGGGCTCGCGGTTCGCGCGCGAGCCGCGGCACTTCCCGGCACGGTCTTCGAAGGCAAGGTGAGCGCGATACTGCCCGAGGTCAACCCCGCCACGCGCACGATCAAGGCCCGGGTCGAGCTGGCCAACCCCGGAGGCCGGCTGGTGCCGGGCATGTTCGCGACGATCGAATTCGCGCCCGCCGCCCGCAAGGACGTGTTGCTCGTTCCTTCCGAGGCGGTGATTCAGACCGGCAAGCGCAGCGTCGTGATCGTCGCGCAGGGCGACGGCCGCTTCGCTCCGGTCGAAGTCGAGGTCGGGATCGATCGCGACGGGCGGACCGAGATCAGGAAGGGACTCGCCGCCGGGCAGAAGGTCGTCGTCTCCGGACAGTTCTTGGTCGACTCCGAAGCGAGCCTGAGGGCGGCTGCGACGCGGATGAGCGAAGGCGGCGCGCCGATGAGCGCCGCTGGCGCGGAGGCGAAGCCATGATCGCGCGTCTCATCCGCTGGTCGATCACCAATCGCTTCCTGGTCCTCGTCGCCACGCTTGCTGTCGCGGTTTGGGGCGCATGGGCGCTCTACCGCGCGCCGCTCGACGCGATACCGGATCTTTCCGACGTGCAGGTGATCATCCGCACCTCGTACCCCGGACAGGCACCGCAGATCGTAGAGAATCAGGTCACCTACCCGCTGACGACGACGATGCTGTCGGTGCCGGGGGCGAGGACCGTGCGCGGTTACTCGTTCTTCGGCGACTCGTTCGTCTACGTCCTGTTCGAGGATGGAACCGATTTGTACTGGGCGCGCACGCGGGTGCTCGAGTACCTGAACCAGGTGGCCTCGCGCCTGCCCGCGCAGGCGAAGGCCGCGATCGGACCGGATGCGACCGGCGTGGGCTGGATCTACGAGTACGCGCTCGTCGATCGGACGGGCCGCATGGACCTGTCGCAGCTGCGTGCGCTCCAGGACTGGTTTCTCAAGTACGAGCTCAAGGCGATTCCCAGCGTCTCCGAAGTCGCGAGCATCGGCGGCATGGTCAGGCAATACCAGATCGTGCTCGATCCCGCGCGCCTGCGCGCCTACGGCATCTCGCACGGCAAGGTGATCGACGCCGTGCAGAAGGCCAATCAGGAAACCGGCGGCTCGGTGCTCGAGCTGGGCGAGGCGGAGTACATGGTCCGGGCCTCGGGTTATCTCAAGTCGCTCGACGATTTTCGCCGCATTCCGCTCACTACCTCGGAGGCGGGTGTCCCGGTGCGCCTGGGGGACGTTGCGCGCGTGCAGGTCGGGCCGGAGATGCGCCGCGGCATCGCCGAGCTCAACGGCGAAGGCGAAGTGGCGGGTGGCGTGATCGTCATGCGCTCGGGCAAGAACGCGCTCGAGGCGATCGATGAAGTGAAGGCGAAGCTCGAGAAGCTCAAGCCGAGCCTTCCGCCTGGCGTGGAAATCGTTACCACCTATGACCGCTCGAGCCTCATCAAGCGCGCGGTCGCCAACCTGCGCGACAAGCTCGTCGAGGAGTTCATCGTCGTGGCGCTGGTCTGCGCGGTGTTCCTCTTCCACTGGCGATCGGCATTCGTGGCCATCGTATCGCTGCCCCTCGGCGTCCTTGCCGCCTTCATCGTCATGCACTACCAGGGCGTGAACGCGAACATCATGTCGCTCGGCGGGATCGCGATCGCGATCGGTGCCATGGTCGATGCGGCCGTGGTCATGATCGAGAACGCGCACAAGCACATCGAGCGTTGGAATCATGATCATCCCGGCGCGACGTTGCATGGCGATGAGCACTGGCACGTCGTCGCCACAGCGGCGATCGAGGTGGGGCCGGCGCTGTTCTTCTCGCTGCTCATCATCACGCTGTCCTTCATCCCGGTCTTCACGCTCGAGGCGCAGGAGGGGCGCCTCTTCTCCCCGCTCGCCTTCACCAAGACTTACGCGATGGCCGCCGCGGCTGGACTCGCGGTGACGCTCATCCCCGTGCTGATGGGCTATCTCATCCGGGGCCGCATTCCGAACGAGCAGGCCAATCCGCTCAATCGCTGGCTCATCGCAGCCTACAAGCCGGCCGTCTCCCTCGTGCTGCGCCATCCGGGCGCGACGCTGCTTGTGGCCCTGGTCGTCCTCGTTCTCACCGTCTGGCCCGCGGCCCGGCTCGGCGGCGAGTTCATGCCACCGCTGGACGAGGGCGATCTGCTCTACATGCCCTCAGCGCTTCCGGGTCTCGCCACGGGCAAGGCGGCAGAGCTGCTGCAGCAGACCGACCGACTGATCAGGACGGTGCCCGAGGTGAAGAGCGTGTTCGGCAAGGCGGGTCGCGCCGAGACCGCGACGGACCCAGCGCCGCTCGAAATGTTCGAGACGACCATCCAGCTCAAGCCACGCGATCAGTGGCGGCCCGGCATGACGCCCGAGAAGCTGTTGGAGGAGCTCGACCGCGTCGTCACGGTGCCAGGTCTTTCCAATGTCTGGGTACCGCCGATCAGGGGGCGGATCGACATGCTCGCCACGGGCATCAAGAGCCCCGTCGGGATCAAGGTAGCCGGGGCGGACACGCGGGAGATCGACAGGGTCGCCGCCGACATCGAGCGCGCGGTGAGGACGGTGCCCGGCGTGTCCTCCGCGCTCGCTGAGCGCCTCGCCGGCGGGCGCTACATCGACGTCGACATTGACCGCGATGCCGCGGGGCGCTACGGGCTGAACATCGCCGACGTGCAGAGCATCGTTTCGGCTGCCATCGGCGGGGACAACATCGGCGAGACGGTCGAAGGCCTGCAGCGCTTTCCGATCAACGTGCGCTATCCGCGCGAAGTGCGCGATTCGATCGAGAACCTGCGCAACCTCCCGGTGCTCACCGAGCGAGGCGCGCAGATCCGGCTGGCCGATGTGGCTGCCGTTCGCATCAGCGACGGGCCACCGATGCTCAAGAGCGAGAACGCACGGCTTTCAGGCTGGGTCTACGTGGACATCCGCGGCCGCGACCTGCTTTCCACCGTGCGCGACATGCAGGAGGCGGTTACCAAGGACGTGCGGCTCCCACCCGGCTACTCGCTGTCGTGGTCGGGGCAGTTCGAATACCTCGAGCGCGCTGCGGCGAGGCTGAAGATCGTTGCGCCGGCGACGCTGATCATCATCTTCGTGCTGCTCTACCTCACCTTCCGCCGTTTCGCGGAGGCACTGCTCATCATGGCGACGCTGCCTTTCGCGCTGGTTGGCGGGATCTGGCTCATGTACATGCTCGGCTACAACATGTCGCTCGCTGCCGCCGTAGGTTTCATCGCGCTGGGCGGCGTGGCGGCGGAGTTCGGTGTCGTGATGCTCGTCTACATCGATCACG
Source organism: Casimicrobiaceae bacterium (assembly GCA_036380055.1). GTDB lineage: Bacteria > Pseudomonadota > Gammaproteobacteria > Burkholderiales > Casimicrobiaceae > PALSA-1003. Next base: position 7,307 of record DASVFM010000155.1, on the reverse strand, counting down.
CGATCGCGAGGCGCACTGCAGCGGGGAGGCGAATCGATCAAGCCGAGCTCGTGCACGCGATCATCGAGGGCGCTGCGCTTCGCGTGCGGCCGAAGGCGATGACCGTTGCCGTGATCATCGCCGGGCTGCTGCCGATCATGTGGGGCAGCGGCACCGGCTCGGAGGTCATGCGTCGCATCGCCGCCCCGATGGTCGGCGGCATGATTACCGCCCCGCTGCTGTCCCTGTTCGTGATACCGGCGGCCTACTTGCTCGTGCGGCGCCCTAGGCGGCGCCGGAGCGCGCCAGTGCCGTTTGTCGAAGGAGCGAGGGCCCTGGAACCTCCGCAGCATCAGGAACCATAGCGTAGAGGATAGGGATCGATGCCTTCCCACCTGGCCACCGCAGCGCGCGCCGGTTGACGACGGTCAAGCCCGACGCGCTGGCGACATGTATAAGAGGCAAAGGGCGGCTCTGGATGAGGATTTCACACCATGCTTCCGGTCACATTTTCGAATGCCCTTGATACGGATTCAGGAGAACTGCCGTGATCAGACTCTTAGCCATTGCGTTGTTCGCGCTGGCATCCGGCGCAAGCATGGGCCAGATGATGGGCAGCCCGATATCCACATCGCAGTATTTCCCGCTGGTTGACGGGGCGCGCTACGACTACATGTACACGAACGGGCCGTGGGCTGCGTCCACGGCCGTTATGCACGCCGGCCAGACCTGGGCGGGGGTCTCCGGACTCGTGGCGCTGCACACCACCTACACTTGCAACGTTGGCGTTCTGTGTGCACCTGACGCCACCGATTTCTTCCGCATGGACGCGGACGGCATGCACTATTTCGGCGGCGTGGGCGCCGACGCTACGGGCTCGCAGTTCTCGATGATGTCTTACAGTAGTCCGGAATGGCTTCTGAAGAGCCCGGTTACGCCGGGGACCATGATGGCAGGCGGCGGCTATCAGAACATGGAGACGTGGCAGGCGGGCGTGATGGGTACGGGCAGCATGATGGGCGGCCAAAGCTACATGAGCAGCTATCAGGCTCTGGCACTCGAGACGGTAAGTACTCCGGGTGGAACGTTTGCGAATTGCCTCCACGTTCGCGAACAGCGGGGCAACGGCCTCGCGCGCGACGTCTGGTATGCGCCCGGCGTCGGCATGGTCCAGATGAACGACGGAATCAACGTTGCCGTGCTGTCCGGCTATACCATACCCGGCGGCGTGCCACAGCCGGGCGGCGGCGCCGCCCCGCTGGCGTTCACACCGGTGACCGGGCTGTGGTGGAACCCGAGCGAATCGGGTTCGGGATACAACGTCGAGGTTCAGCAGGACGTGCTGGTCGTTACCGTGTACAGCTACTCGACGAGTGGCGACCCGCTTTGGTACATCGTCGTTGGCCGGATGCTCAACGCCGGCAGCGGGGTGGCTGCGACGGGAACTCTGGACAAGTTTCGCGGCGGACAGTGCGCCTCCTGCATGTATCAGCCACCAGCCGCAATGGGCAACGACGGGAGCATCACGATCGACTTCAGCTCGCCGAACTCGGCCACGCTGCAACTCCCCGGGGGCCGGGTGACGCAGATCGAACCCGAGGTGTGGTAGCGGGGCCGTGCTTGCGAGACGTACCCGCTGGCCGCGCTGCGGCTCAATCGACGGCGCGCCACGTGTACCATGGCGTAGCAACGGGCTGTCGATGCCCTGTCGATACAGCTACTGACCTTCGACTCAACGGCGGAAAGCGCGACAGCGGGTCGCCGTCGCGGAGACATCGTGCGCAAAGGAATCGTCTACGCTCTCGCGTCTGCCGCCTTGTTCGGCGCGAGCACACCACTCGCCAAGTTACTCCTGGGGTCGGTTTCTCCCCTGCTGCTGGCGGGCCTGCTCTATGCCGGTTCCGGCCTGGGACTTCTGCTGCTGCTGATAGGCCGTAGCCTGTCGCCGCGGCAGCGGACCTCGATCGCACTGCCCAAGCGCTCGGAGTGGCCGTGGCTCGCAAACGCGATCCTCTTTGGCGGGATCGCCGGTCCCGTGGCGCTCATGTACGGCTTGAGGACCACCGAGGCATCGACGGCGTCACTCCTCCTGAATCTCGAAGCCGCATTCACGGCGCTGGTCGCATGGTTCGCGTTTCGCGAGAACTTCGACCGCCGCATCGTCATCGGCATGTGCGCCATCGTCGCGGGCGGAGCCGTGCTGGGCTGGGCGCCCGACCAATGGGGTCGCGCTTCGAAGGGCATGATCCTGATCGCGGGGGCATGCTTTTGCTGGGCTTTAGATAACAACCTCACGCGCAAGGCCTCGGCGAGCGATGCGGTGGTGATCGCGGCGCTGAAGGGGGCCGTCGCTGGCGCCGTCAATCTCGGGCTGGCGCTGCTGCTCGGCCACGCGATGCCCTCGGCTGGCGTGCTCGCCGCCGCCGCCGCGATCGGGCTGCTCGGATACGGCGTGAGTCTGGTGCTGTTCGTCCTCGCGCTGCGGCACCTCGGCAGCGCGCGAACGGGAGCCTACTTCTCGATCGCGCCGTTCTTCGGCGCCGGGCTCGCCGTTGTGCTCCAGGGAGATCTGGTCACGTGGCAGCTCGCTGCCGCGGGCGGCCTGATGGGGACGGGTGTTTGGCTTCACGTCACCGAGCGGCACGCGCATGCACACCGGCATGAGCGCCAGGACCACACGCACGCCCATTTCCACGACGAGCACCATCGGCACGCGCACGATTTTCGTTGGGATGGACGAGAGCCGCACACCCATGCGCACATTCATGTGCCGCTCGTTCACACGCATGCGCACTACCCGGATCTGCACCATCGCCATCCGCACTAGCGAGCGCGCGGCGGACGGCCGGGCCTCTCGCAGCGGGTTCGCGCGGCCCCTCGCAGCGGGTTCGCGCGGCTGATACCCTACGGCGATGGCATTGCAGGTCATCCTCGCGCCCGTCGGCAGCGCCGGAGATGTGCTGCCTTTCGTCGCCATCGCCCTGCGCCTGCGGGAGCGAGGGAACCGCGTGCTCGTGGCCGCGAGCGGTCGTTACCGCGCGCTGCTGGACGCTGAGCGCATCGAGCTTGTCGAGACCCTCGACGCGAAAGCGGAGGCCTCTGCTTTCGATCACCCCAATTTCTGGCGCCCGACCCGCGGGCTGCGCCGCTTCACCGAGCGCATGGTCCTGCCGAGCGTGCGTCCGCAGCTCGCGGCGATCGAAGCGCGTTGCGAGCGCGGCAACACGGTCGTCGTCGGCTCGAGCTTCGCCTTCGGTGCACGGATCGCGCACGAGCGTCTCGGCGTGCCGCTGGTAACGGTGCACCTCGCGCCCGCGGCGATGCGCAGCCTCGAGGACACGCCGGCCGTCGCCAACATTCCCGCCTTTCCGCGGCTGCCGCGACCCATCAAGCGGCTGCTGTACTGGTATTTCGATCGCTTCGTCTTCGACCCGGTGATGTGCCCGGGGCTCAACGAGTTGCGCCAGGGCTTCGGCCTGCCGCCCGTGCAGAGGCCGCTGCAGCAATGGATGCACTCGCCGATACGCATCATCGGCCTCTTCCCGCCGTGGTTCGCCGCTCCGGCGCGCGATTGGCCGCCTCAGGTGAGGCTCACCGGGTTTATTTCCTACGACGGTCCGCGCTCGCGACCCGCGTCGGCGGGTCTCGATCGCTTCCTCGCAGCGGGCGACGCACCGGTAGTGTTCACCGCCGGCACGGCGATGAGCCACGCGGGCGTGTTCTTCCGCGCGGCGGTCGAGGCTTGCGTGAGGCTCGGCGTGCGGGGGATCCTGATGTCCAGCGCCGAAGGGCAGATCCCGGCGGCGATGCCGGCGACGGTACGAGCCTTCGCCTACGCACCGTTCCGCGAGCTGCTGCCTCGAGCGCGGGCGCTCGTTCATCACGGAGGCATCGGGACGGCGGCGCGGGCACTCGAGGCAGGCGTGCCGCAGGTGGTCGTGCCGATGGCGTACGACCAGCCCGACAACGCTGCACGCCTCGAGCGGCTCGGCGTCGCGGACACGCTGTCTCGGCGGCGGCTCGACGGAGCGAGCCTCGCCGCGACGCTGCGCAAGCTCCTTGCCCGGCCCAACCTCGCGGCGAAGCTCTCGGCTGCGGCGCACCGCTTCGACGGCGACGCGGCGCTCGACGAGAGCTGCAGATTGATCGAGGAGGCGGCACAGGGAGGAGAGACGGCGAGCGGTAGAATGACGCCGCAATGATCGCTGCAGCGAAGGGAGGGGGAGGCATGCGCGTTCAGGTGGCCATCATCGGCGCCGGGCCGGCTGGGTTGCTGCTCGGCCAGTTGCTCGCGCGCGCGGGCATCGATGCGGTGATCGTCGAGCAGCGCAGCCCCGAGTACGTGCTGAGCCGCATACGCGCCGGTGTGCTCGAGCAGGGCACGGTGGACACGCTGGAGGAAGCCGGCGTGGCCGAGCGCCTGCACAAGGAGGGGCTCGTCCATCACGGCATCGAGATCTCCGCCGCGGGCCGGCGCCTGCGTATCGATTTCCAGGAGCTCGTCGGCAAGTCGGTCACTGTCTACGGGCAGACCGAGGTCACGCACGACCTCATGGACGCGCGCAGGGCCATCGGAGCCCCGAGCGTGTACGAAGCGGAGTCGGTGAGCGTGCACGATCTCGACGGCGCGCGGCCGAAGGTGCGCTACGTCAAGGACGGCGAGCAGCACGAGCTGAGCTGCCATTTCGTCGCCGGGTGCGACGGCTATCACGGTGTGACGCGGCAGAGCATTCCGAGCGGAGCGCTGCGCACCTACGAGCGCGTCTATCCGTTCGGCTGGCTCGGTGTGCTGAGCGAGACGCGCCCCGTGTCCGACGAGCTCATCTACACCAATCACGAGCGTGGCTTCGCGCTTTGCAGCATGCGCTCGATGACCCGCAGCCGGCATTACGTGCAGTGCTCCCTTACCGAGAAGGTCGAGGACTGGTCTGACGAGCGCTTCTGGCAGGAGCTGCGCGCGCGGCTCGACGAGAGGGCGAACGCGGCGCTGGCGACCGGGCCATCGATCGAGAAGAGCATCGCGCCGCTGCGCAGCTTCGTCGCCGAGCCGCTGCGCTACGGACGGCTGTTTCTCGCCGGCGACGCGGCGCACATCGTTCCGCCCACCGGCGCCAAGGGACTCAATCTCGCGGTGTCCGACGTGCGCTATCTGGCACGCGCGGTGATCGCCTACTACAAACACGGCGATTCGTCGGCCCTCGACGACTACTCGCAGAAATGCCTGCGCAGGATCTGGCTCGCCGAGCGCTTCTCGTGGTGGATGACTTCGCTGCTGCACCGCTTTCCGGAGACGGACTCGTTCGGCGGCAGGATCCTGGCGGCCGAAATCGAATACCTGTTTCGTTCGCGCACCGCCCAGCGATCGCTCGCCGAGAACTACGTCGGGCTGCCCTTCGAAGGCTAGAGACAGGGGCGGCGATCATGGGGCAAGCGCGCAACGCCAAGCCGGTGGTGGTTGCCGGGGGCGGCATCGGCGGCCTTGCCTGCGCGCTCGCGCTCGCCAGCAAGGGATTCAAGGTGGCCGTACTCGAGCAGGCGCACGCCTTCGGCGAGATCGGCGCCGGCATCCAGCTCGCCCCCAACGCCTGGTCCGCTCTCGACGCATTGCGCGTGGGCGAACTCGTCAAGCGCGATGCGGTGTTCATCGAGCGGCTGCTGCTCATGGACGGCGTGAGCGGCGAGACCGTGATCGAGATTCCCCTCGACGAACGGTTCCGCGCCCGCTACGGCAACCCGTACGCGGTGACGCACCGGGCCGACATCCACCTCGCTCTGCTCGACGGCTGTCGCGCACGCCCTGAGCTGATCGACCTGCGCACCGAGACCCGGGTTGCCGACTTTCACATCGAAGCGGATGGCGTGACAGTCGAGCTCGGCGATGGCGCACGCATCTCTGCTGCAGCACTCGTGGGCGCCGACGGCTGGCACTCGAGCGTGCGCGAGCGGATCGTCGGCGACGGCGAGCCGCCCGTGTCGGGACACCTCTGCTACCGCGCCGTGCTCAAGGTGGAAGAGATGCCGCCGGATCTGCGTTGGCCGGCCGCGACGCTGTGGGCCGGGCCCAATACGCACATCGTCCACTACCCGCTGCGCGGCTGGAAGCTCTTCAACCTGGTCGCCACCACCGTGCGCGAGAGCGCCGGCACGGGACACAACGAGGAGGCGCGGCCAGAAGAGGTGCTGCCGCTCTTCGCGCACAACTGCGAGAAGCCGCTCTCCATCCTGCGCGTGCCGAAGAGCTTCCGTCGCTGGATGCTGCGTTTCCGCGAGCCGGTCGAGAACTGGACGCAGGGACCGGTCACTTTGCTCGGCGATGCCGCACACCTCATGCTCCAATACTTCGCGCAGGGCGCGGCGATGGCGATGGAGGATGCGATCGCCGTCGCCGCTGCTGCTGCGGAGACCAACGGCGATTTCGCGGCGGCCTTCCAGCGCTACCAGAAGCTGCGCCTGGTGCGCGCTTCGCGCGTGCAGATCTCCTCGGGCTTGCTGGGCCTCCTCTATCACGCGTCGGGCGCGGCGCGTCTCGTGCGCAATGATCTCTACCAGGGCCGGTCCGCGGAGCGCTACTACGAGGCGCTCGACTGGATCTTCACCGCGCCCGAGTACGTGCGCGGGTTCAGCCAAGGTCGTCTCGCGTCCGATGTAAATATCTCGACAAGGAGGATGCCATGACTCGAAGAGTTCGCTCTCTCGTGTGCCTTGTCGGTGCGTCCGCGCTGCTCATCGGCGCGGGCAACGTCCTGGCGCAGAACACAGTGCGCATCGGCGTGGTGGCGGAGTTCTCGGGCCCTTTCGCCGATTACGGCGCGCAAATCCTCGGCGGCATGAAGACCTACCTCAAGCTCAACGGAGACGTCTTCGGCGGAAAGAAGATCGAGATCATCACCCGCGACACGACCGGGCCGTCGCCCGACGTGGCGAAGCGCCTCGCGCAGGAACTCGTGACGCGCGACAACGTCGATATCCTTGCCGGCTTCGGCCTGACGCCGAACGCGCTGGCGGTCGCGCCGGTCTCGGCCGAGGCGAAGAAGCCGATGGTGATCATGAATGCGGCCACCTCGGTTATCACGACGCGCTCGCCTTATATCGTGCGCGTCTCGCACACCCTGCCGCAGGACACGCAGCCCATGGCGCAGTGGGCGGCGAAGAGCGGCATCAAGCGCGTGTTCACGCTCGTTTCAGACTTCGGCCCGGGCGTCGACGCGGAGACGACCTTCGTCAAGTCGTTCAAGGCCGCCGGCGGTGAGATCGTCGACAGCGTGCGGGTGCCGCTCGCCAACCCCGACTTTGCGCCTTTCCTGCAGCGGATCAAGGACAGCAAGCCG
>DASVFM010000154.1:0-10654 GCA_036380055.1 Casimicrobiaceae bacterium | reverse complement strand
GGCAGGAGCACGCTGGAGGAAATGGCCGCGGCGGCACAGGCGCTCGGCTTCGAGTACCTCGCGATCACCGAGCATTCGCGGCGGCAGACGATGGCTCACGGCCTCGATCCCGAGCGGTTGCGCAAGCAGATCGACGCGATCGACCGCCTCAACGCCAAGAGCAGGGGCATTCGCGTGCTCAAGGGCATCGAGGTCGACATCCTGGACGATGGGACGCTCGACCTTCCCGACAGCGTGCTCGACGAACTCGACCTCGTCGTCGTCGCGGTGCACAGCAACTTCGGCCTCTCGCGCGCCCGGCAGACGGAGCGGATCCTGCGCGCCCTGGACAACCCGCGCGTCACCCTGCTCGCCCATCCGAGCGGACGCCTCATCGGCGAGCGCGAGCCCTACGACGTCGACATGCTGAAGATCGTGCGCAAGGCCAAGGCGGCGGGTGTCCATCTCGAGCTGAACGCGCACCCGGAGCGGCTCGACCTGACCGATGCGAACTGCCGCATGGCCAAAGACGAAGGCGTGCTGGTGGCGATCGATTCCGACGCGCACGACAGCGGCGAGTTCGCCGATCTGCGCTTCGGGATAGGACAGGCGCAGCGCGGCTGGCTCGCTCCGCGCGACGTTCTCAACAGTCGCGCGCTGAAGGATCTGTTGCCGTTGCTCGAGCGCGAGCGCAGCGGCGCCTCGCGGGCCCGCGCAGCCTCGCGGCCGCGCTGAGGCGAAGGTGCGGCGATGCCCTGGAATTCCAACTACTTTCCTGCGTCGATGAAGCATCTGCCGCCCCGCGTGCGCGAGAAGGCGATCGAAATCGCCAACGCGCTGCACGATGAAAGAATGGACGAAGGCAAGGCAATTCGCATCGCGATCGCCAAGGCGAAAGAGTGGGGGCGGCGCGAGCCCGCGGCGAGGGGCCCCGTGCGCAGCACGGGGATCGCGCGAGGCGAGTCGACGCCGGAGGCCGACGCGCGAACGCTGCGCTCGCGGCGCCGGGGCAAGGAGGCCGAGCGACGGTGGGAGAGCGGTGAACTTCGGCGCCCCGATCTTGCTCGTGCGACTTGCGCATCGTGGTTGACGTGGGTCAACCCGGGTTTCTGCAACAGGGCCAGAATGAACCGCGGCAATGGGCCGGGTGCGGATCGCGCAGACAGATCGGAGGCACAATATGGTTGCAAAGAAGGTTCCTAGGCCAGTTCAGCGCAGATCGTGGCGCAAGCGTGTTCAGCGGTCTCAGGGTGGCGCCGGCGCAAGAGTAGCGCGCGGGAGCGCCAGGGAAGCGGAAGTCGCGATCGACAATGCCTGGAGCGCCGTGAAAGGAGTCGTGAGAGCTGGCAAGACTCAGCCAAAGATGGCCGCGCGGGCAACGCGAAAAGCGGCGCGAAACGTTGTCAGGTCGGGTGCAAGGCAGACGCGCGTTGCAGCTGATGCGATTAGCCGAGCCGCGGGGGATTTGCTGGTGTCTTCTATCAGCGAGGCAAGAACCGCCGCCAGGGCGGCACGCGAGGCGGCAGGAGAGGTCGAGAGGTCGGTCAGCAAGGCGTTGAAGGCTATCAATAGCGCACTACGCAAGCGCGCGCGCGTCGCGGTCAAGCAGGCGACACGAAAGCGTACGCGCATGGCGGCCAGCAAGGCTACGTGAGTAAGATCGGCGTTGGGCCGGCGTGAGGAAGTTCCGGGTACGCGGTGCCGACCTTCGCGGCATCAACCGCTTGACCGTCGACGGCATCGCCGGCATTGTCGACCTGGTCGAAGCGATGCACTACAACATCGCGGGCGTCCCGCCGATCCTCGCCAAGCCGAAGCTCGACCGAACGACCGGCATCACGCGCCTGGTCTACCAGAGCATCCGCGGCGTCATCCGCATCGTCGGACACACGCTCGACGGGCTGCTCGCGGGGCTCGAGCCCTTGCTCGGCGAACGCAGCACCTGGCCGGGGCGCGAGGCACTGCTCGCCGCGCTCAACGGCGTGCTGGGCGACTACCTGGCGGCGTCTAACAATCCATTGGCAATCACCATGCACCTGCGACGTGGCGGTACCCCGTTGCCGAACGAACGCCGGGCGCTTGCCGTAGCGATCCCGCACGCTCGGGGCAAGTTGGTCGTGCTGCTGCACGGCCTGTGCATGAACGATCTGCAATGGAAGCGTAGAGGCCACGATCACGGCGCCGCGCTAGCGCGCGACCTTGGGTACACGCCGATCTATCTGCACTACAACAGCGGCCTGCACGTCTCCACCAACGGGCGCGCGTTCGCGGCGCAGCTCGAAGAACTCGTGCGCGCCTGGCCGGTGCCGTTGACCGAACTCGTGCTCGTCGGGCACAGCATGGGCGGGCTCGTGGCGCGCAGCGCCTGCCATTACGGCGCACAGGCGCGCCACAGATGGCTGCGGCGCTTAAACAAGCTCGTTTTCATCGGCACGCCGCATCACGGAGCGCCGTTTGAGCGAGGCGGCCATTGGGTCGATATCCTGCTCACCGCGAGCAGATACACGGCCCCGTTGGCTCGGTTGGGCAAGATTCGCAGCGCGGGCATCACCGATCTCAGGTTCGGAAGTCTCGTGGACGAAGATTGGAACAATCGCGATCGCTTCGGGCGAGGCGCCGAGCACCGCGTGCCCGTGCCGCTGCCGAAAGGCGTCGCGTGTTACGCGATCGCAGGGAGCACCGGCCAGAAGGCCGGCGTCAGGGCGCGATTGACGGGCGACGGCATCGTCCCGCTGGACAGCGCGCTCGGCCGGTACGCGAATGCGCGGCTCGCCATGAAGTTCGCCGAGTCGCGGCAATGGGTGGCCTATGGTACCGGCCACCTCGACCTGCTCAGCCGGCCGGAAGTCTACGCGCAGATCAAGCGTTGGCTGGCTGCATCGGATTGAGCATCGAGATCAGGCACAACAACGCAGCTGCCGCGAGAATTCGGCCAGAGGCTTGATCTCGCTCGTCTCCGCGCGCCGACACCAGTCCTGCAGCTGCGTGACGAGTTGCTCGCGCGTCGCCATCGACCATCCCCACACCGCGGCTAGCTCACGGCGCCTCGCCGCAGGGATTCGCATGAATGACACCAGGCCCGAGGCTATCGCGCCCGAGGTCCTGGCGAACGAGCCGCGCGGGCGCAGCGTCGAAAAATCGTAGCCAACGCCTCCGCCCTGCTGCATGGTCAGCGCGCCTTCCTTGAGCGCGTCGAAGATGCCGTCGAGAGAATCGTCGATGCGGCCCATGACGAAGCAGTTGAAGAGCGTGACGACGCGCTCTTGACCCTCCTCAACCGCCCTCGCCCGGCCGCGCGCGATCATCTGCAGCATGGCGCGCGATGCGGGCCGGCGAAGGCCTCCGGACGACATCTCCCGGGAGATCTGGGAGACTCGCTATCGGTCCGGCGGGACCGGCACGAGCGCGGAGCGCAGCATCGAGGACACCTGGCGCCGTATCGCCGGCGCGCTGGCCGCCCCGGAGAGGTCGGATCGCGAGGGCTGGCAACAGCGCTTCTACGCGGCGCTCGAGGGCTTTCGCTTCCTTCCGGGCGGCCGCATCCAGGCAGGCGCGGGCACGCGCCGCCGGATCCACGTTCGTTCCGCAGCGCGGTTGACACGGGTCAAGGTGCGAGGCGCGCCGCACGCGCATCATTGCTTCAGTCTATTTTCAGACGACGGAGAGTGACAATGAGCCCCCTCAAGAAAGCGTTCGTGGTCGCATCGCTGGCTTCCCTCGCGGGCATTGCCCTGGCGCAGGGGACCGGTATGTGGGGGGCTGGTCCGATGGCGCCGGCCTGCGGACCCGAGGGGATGGCGGGTTACGGACCTGGGCCGTACGGGCCGGGCCCTATGAGCGGGCATGGCTATGGGCCCGGTATGATGCACGGCCCTGGCGGTCCGGGGATGATGGGTTTCGGTTACGCAATGCAGAGTGCCCTGGATCTGTCGGACGATCAGCGCAAGAAGCTCGACGTGATCAACGACGACCTGCAGACCAAGACCTGGGACATCATGGGCAAGATGCGCGTCGAAATGTCGAAGATGCGCGAGCTGATGGTCGCCGACCCGCTCGACAAGGCGGCGCTCGATGCCACCTACAAGCGGATGAACGACCTGCGGCAAGAGCGGTTTGACGCGCATCTTTCGGCGCACGAGCAAATGGCGGCGGTGCTGACCAAGGAGCAGCGGGAGCAGCTCAGACACTTCGGCCCGTGGGGACTCGAACCGCCCGGTTGATCGTTCTGCGGCGCGTCTGAGGGCAGCCGGCGCGTTGCGCGCCGGGGCCGCCGAAGCGTAGCCACCGTCGCCGCAAATACGCCAGCGGGCGGCCGGTGCCGCTCCCCGGCTGCACTCGCTTGCACGCCGGCCGCGCCGGGCGCCCTTGCAGGGGCGCACTCCGTTGAGCGCAGGCACGCTTTGCGGTTAGGCTCGCAGCCCACCCAGCGAAAGGACCCGCGATGGCCGGCGTGCTGCTTACCGACCTGTACGAGCTGACGATGCTCCAGGCGTATTTCGCCCAGGGCATGAACGGCACCGCGGTGTTCGAGTGCTTCGTGCGCAAGCTCCCGTCGCAGCGCAATTTCCTGATCGCCGCAGGCCTCGAGCAGGTGCTCGAGTACCTCGCCGGGTTGTCCTTCGCTGCCGAGGAGCTCGAGTGGCTGCGCGACAGCGGCCGCTTCCGGCCCGATTTCGTCGATTCGCTGGCTGACCTCGCGTTCACGGGCGACGTCGACGCCATGCCCGAGGGCACGATCTTCTTCGCCGACGAGCCCATCCTGCGCATCACCGCGCCGCTACGCGAGGCGCAGCTCGTCGAGAGCCGGATCCTGAACCTGCTGCATTACGAGACGCTGATCGCGAGCAAGGCCGTGCGCTCGGTGCTCGCGGCGCCGGACGCGCTGCTGGTCGACTTCGGCCTGCGGCGCGCCCACGGCGCGGAGGCGGGGCTGCTCTCCGCGCGCGCGAGCTACCTAGCCGGGTTCTCCGGCACCGCCACGGTCGAAGCGGGGCGCAGGTTCGGCATTCCGATCTACGGCACGATGGCGCACTCGTACGTTCAGGCTCACGACGACGAGACGACCGCCTTCGAACACTTCGCGCGTACGCAGCCGGAAAACGCCGTACTGCTCATCGACACCTACGACACCGAGCGCGCAGCGCACAAGGTCGTGGCCCTCGCTGCGAAGCTCGCCACGCAGGGAATCGCGATCAAGGGTGTGCGCATCGACAGCGGCGATCTGGGGGAGCACGCACGGCGGGTGCGCACGATTCTCGATGCAGCCGGGCTCACTGCGCTCACCATCTTCGCGAGCGGCAACCTCGACGAGCATCGCGTGCAGGAGCTCGTCGCTTCGAGAGCGCCGATCGACGGTTTCGGCATCGGCACGCGCATGAACACTTCCGCCGATGCGCCGTTCCTCGACTGCGCCTACAAGCTCGAGGAGTACGAGGGACGGCCGCGTCGCAAGCGCTCCGAGGGCAAGGCGACCTGGCCCGGGCGCAAGCAGGTCTACCGCCGCTACGATCCCACAGGCCGCTCGACGGGCGACATCCTGGCACTCACCGGCGACGCTATCCCCGGTACGCCGCTGCTGCAGGCAGTGCTGCGCGGCGGGCGGCCTCTCGCCCAGCATCCCGGCCTCGCAGCGGCGCGCGACCGCGTCAAGGCGGAACTCGCGCGCGTGCCAGAGGCTTTGCGCTCGCTGCGCGAGTCCACCCCTTACACGGTCGATGTCGCATCGTCGGTACGGGCGCTGGCGAGCCGCCTCGACGCGCAGGAATAGAAGCGAGCGAGCGCGCCCCTGATTGGGCAGGGCTTGACTGGGGTCAACGAGGGCCCCGCGGGCGGTTGCTATCCTTGCTTTGGAAGCCGGCGGCTTGCAGCGGCATGTACGACGCAGGCGGCGATCGGCTCGGTCGTGCAAGGAGTTCGACTATGATGAACCGAAACGAATTCTTTCCCTCTTTCCCCGTCGATGTGCGTGCACTGTGGGACATCAACGGCAAGTCGGTCGATTACGCGGAGAAGGCCTACCGGGCCTGGCTCGAGGCCGCGGGCGAGATGCAGACGCAGGCGATTGAGTTTTTCAACGAGCGTCTGGCCAGGGATTCCGAAGCCATCACTCGTCTCGGACGCTGCAGGTCCCCGGCCGAGGTATTGAGCGTGCAAGCGGAATATGCCGGGCACGTGTTCGCCGATTTCGTCAACGAAAGCCAGAAGATCGCGGTCTCCTTCGGCAAGATGGCGCGTGCAGGTGCGTTGGCCGAACCGGCGCATGAGAGCAAGGAGGCTTCGGCCAAGCGGCCGGCGCATCGGCCCGCAGCGCATTAGGCGAGCGGTCGACCTGTTCGCCGGGCGGAAGGGGCAGGGTGGCTGATCCGCGGCGCCCGGTCGACATTGCGGCGGGGAGCGTCCGGCTTGCCGGCGAGCTTTCGCTTCCTCCGCGTGCGCGCGGTATCGTTCTCTTCGCGCACGGGAGCGGCAGCTCGCGTCACAGCCCGCGCAATATTCTCGTCGCGCGGACATTGTCCGACGCGGGCATCGGGACGCTTCTTTTCGATCTGCTCACGGCGGACGAAGATCGCGGGTATTCGACGCGCTTCGATATCGCGCTATTGGGCTCGCGCCTCGTGGCCGCGACTGAATGGCTCCGCCGCAAGGGTGGTGTGCCCGATGCGCCGATAGGTTATTTCGGCGCCAGCACAGGCGCAGCCGCGGCACTGGTCGCCGCGGCGGAGCTCAAGCAGGGCATTGCCGCGGTAGTGTCGCGCGGCGGCCGGCCCGACCTCGCGGGCGAGCCGGTGCTCGCGCGCGTCTCGGCGCCTACGCTCCTGATCGTCGGCGGGGAAGATCGCGAGGTGATCGCGCTGAACCGCGCCGCGTTCGCCTGTCTTCGCTGCGAGAAGTCCCTGCAGATCGTTTCCGGTGCCACGCATCTGTTCGAGGAGCCGGGCACACTGGAGCAGGTATGCGAGCTTGCTTCGCAATGGTTCCGCCGCTGGCTCCCGGTCGAGGGAGAGCCTCGCCTGCAAAGCGCCTAGCGAGCTAGGCGGTCGCCTTTCTCTCTGTCCCTGCTGTGCGCAGGAGCGATATGACCTCGTCGTCGCTTACCTGCGGAAAGTCGTCGTAGAACTGCCCCACCGCATAGAAGAACGGTGGGACGTGCAAGCATACGACCTCGTCGGCCTTTGCGCGGACCTTTTCCAGGGCCTCTTCCGATGCTACCGGCACCGCGCAGATCAGGCGCTGGGGCCCCTTGGCGCGCAGCGCGTGCAGGGCGGCGATCATCGTGGCTCCCGTTGCCAGGCCGTCATCTACCGCGATCACCACGCGCCCCGCGGGGTCGAGCGGCGAGCGTGCAGGCGTGTACTGCTGGCGGCGGCGGCGCATCGTTTCCATCTCGACCGCGGCCTCGTGCTCCACGTACTCGCGCGTGGCGCCCGTGGACTCGGCGTAATCAGCGAGATAGGTCCAGCCGCTTTCGTCGATGGCACCGATGGCGAACTCGGGATTCCCCGGGGCGCCGAGCTTTCGCGTCAGCACGACGTCGAGATCGCCGTCGAGGCGCTCGGCGATGATCCCCCCCATCGGCACGGCGCCGCGCGGGATGGCGACCACGAGCGGGCGGCTGCCGCGCCACTTCGTCAGCGCGCGCGCCAGCTGCTCGCCTGCGTCGGTGCGGTCACGGAACAGCATGTATCATTCGACTCCTGGCCCCGGCACCTGCGCCGGGATGCTGCAACCATCAGACTAGAGCGAGCGCGCGAGCGCGCCTTGACCAGGATCAATGAGGACGCGCTCGCATGCCCTAAGATCACGCGGGGGGCCGGGCACGCTCTCGCTACGATAACGAGGAATCGAGATGTCGATCACCGAGTTTTGCCGTCATGAGGTTGTTTGCGCGACCCGCGAGACGACCGTCACCGAAGCTGCAACTCTGATGCGCAAGCACCATATCGGCGACGTGATCATCGCGGAGCAGCGCGGAGAAAAGCAGATACCAGTGGGGATCGTGACCGACCGCGATATCGTGGTCGAAGTGATCGCGGCCGGCATCGATCCGAGCACCCTCAAGCTCGGTGACCTGAAACTCGCTCCTCTGGCCACGATCGGCGAAGCTGCGAGCTACGCGCAGACGGTGTCCAAGATGGCGGTCGAGGGCGTGCGGCGCATGCCGGTCGTCAAGGCGGACGGATCGCTCGCCGGCATCATTACGCTCGACGACATGCTGTGGCAGCTCGCGGGACCTCTTGCGGCGCTCGCCGGGCTGAGCGGTCGCGGCCGGCAGTTCGAGACGTCAACCCGGCGATGACCGTCCGTGTGCATCCGTGTGCTTAACTTAGCCCATTTCCGTCATCTGCGCTGATCCACGGCCGTCATGCCTGGGCCGCTCGACGATGATGCAGTCGGTGGTCAGGATCAGGCTTGCGATCGAGGCCGCGTTCTGCAGGCCGAGCCGGGTGACCTTCGTGGGATCGATCACGCCCATGGCGGCGATGTCGCCGAACTCACCTGTCGCCGCGTTGTAGCCGAAGTTGCCGTTGCCCGCGAGCACGCGTTCGAGGATGATCGAGGGCTCGCCTCCCGCGTTGACGACGATCTGACGCAGCGGCTCCTCGAGCGCGCGGCGGACGATCTTCACCGCGGCTTGCCGTGTGAGCGAACCATCCGGCAGCGCGTCGAGCGCGCTGCGGGCGCGCAGTAGCGCGACGCCTCCTCCCGGCCCGACCCCCTCGGCTACGGCGGCGCGGGTTGCGTGCAGCGCGTCCTCGACGCGCGACTTCTTCTCCTTCATCTCGATTTCGGTGGACGCGCCGACCTTGATCAGCGCCACCCCGCCGCCGAGCTTCGCCGCCCGCTCCTCGAGCTGCTGCCGGTCGTAATCGGAGGTTGTCTCCTCGATCGCCTTCTTGATCTGGGCGACGCGCGCCTTGATCTTCTCCGGCGCGCCGCCGCTGCCGATGAGCGTGGTGTCGTCCTTGTCGATCTCGATGCGCTGCGCGCGCCCGAGATCGGCGAGCGTGGTCTTCTCGAGCTTCAATCCCGTTTCGTCGGAAATCACTGTGGCGCCGGTCAGGACCGCGATGTCCTGCAGCAGCGCCTTGCGCCGGTCGCCGAAGCCGGGCGCCTTGACGGCGCAGGTCTTGAGCACACCGCGCAGCGCGTTGACCACCAGCGTGGCCAGCGCCTCGCCGGTGATGTCCTCGGCAATGACGAGCAGTGGCCGGTTCTCGCGCGACACCTGCTCGAGCAGCGGCAGCATGTCGTGGATCGCCGAGATGCTGCGGTCGTGAACGAGCACGTAGGCATCCTCGAGCACGGCGCGCTGGCGCTCCATGTCGGTGATGAAGTACGGCGACAGGAAGCCGCGGTCGAACTGCATGCCCTCGACTACCTCCAGCTCGTTACTCATGCCGCGCCCATCCTCGGTCTTGATGACTCCGTTCTCGCCGACCTTGGCCATGGCCTCGGCGATCATCTTGCCGATGGCCTCGTCGCCGTTGGCGGAGATGGTGCCGACCTGCGCGATCTCGGTCGACGAGGCGCACGGCCGGGAGTTCTTCTTCAGCTCGGCGACCACTGCCTCGACCGCGGCGTCGATGCCGCGCTTGAGCTCCATCGGGTCGAGGCCGGCGGCGACATACTTCATTCCCTCGTTGACGATCGCCTGGGCGAGGACGGTGGCCGTGGTCGTGCCGTCGCCTGCGCTTTCCGAAGTCTTCGCCGCGACTTCGCGCGCCATCTGCGCGCCGAGGTTCTCGAAGCGGTCTTCCAGCTCGATCTCCTTGGCGACGATCACGCCCGAGTTGATGACGGTCGGGGCGCCGAAGGCGCGCTCCAGCACGACCAGGCGCCCCTTGGGCCCGAGCGTGACCCTGACCGCGTGCGCCAGGATGTTCAGCCCTGCGCAGACTTTCTCGCGTGCATCGTGATGAAACTTCAGGCTCTTTGCAGCCATCTCTTGCTCCACTCAATCGCGCCCGCCGGCGGCGCCGCGCGGCCGGGCCTCCCTGTCGATCTTAGAGGCCTCGCCGACCGCCGGGCTTGACACACGTCAAGCCGCACCGCCGAAGAGGTCCGCAGCGCAACGCGGCGTTGCTCCCGCCATGGGCCGGGAACGAAGGACAACGGCGCGTATCGAACGGATACGGGCCGCCGGCGGCCCGGGGTGACTTGGATCAAGGCCGCTTCTGCGCCAGGTGGGAAGATAGCTATGTGAACGACGGTCCGAGCGAAGACGAAATAATGGACGCGAGGCGCAAACTCGCCGAGCGACCCGGCGCGCCGCATCGGGCGACGGTGACTCGGCTCAAACCCAGGATGCGACCGCGCCCTTCCGAAGCGCGGGCCGAAGCGACGCGCCCGGCCGGCCTCGAGCCGGAATTCCTGCGCGATTCCTACGGCTCGACCGCCTTTGCCGAGGTGATCGACCGTTCGCTGCACGCATCGATGGCGCGCTTCACGGCGGGGCTCGCACCGATGACGCTCGCCGGCGCCTACGCGGACTGGGCTACGCATCTCGCCGCGGCTCCCGGCAAGCGGCTGCAGCTCGCGGAAAAGGCAGCTCGCAAGTGGCTGCGGCTCGCGAATTACGCCGCTCGCAGCGTCTTGAATCGCAGCAGCTCACCGCCCTGCATCGAGCCGTTGCCGCAGGATCGACGCTTCAATGCGGAAGGCTGGCGCAAAGCGC
>DASVFM010000153.1:0-2571 GCA_036380055.1 Casimicrobiaceae bacterium | reverse complement strand
TGGGTGACCGGCCCCGACCTCCTTCCACATTTCAACGGCTTCACTGCCGCCAAGATCATCGGCAGCGCTGCGCCGGGCTACAGCTCCGGCGACGCGATTGCGGCAATGGAGGAGACCGCCAATGAAGTGCTCCCTGCCGGCTACCAGTTCGCCTGGTCGGGCCTGTCCTACGAGGAGAAGAAATCCGGCGGCACCTCCGGGATCGCCTTCGTCTTCGGCTTCATCATCGTGTTCCTGGTGCTCGCGGCACAGTACGAGTCGTGGGCGCTGCCGGGCGCCGTGATGTCGGCCGTCCCGTTCGGCATTCTCGGCGCGCTCGTCACCAACTGGATCCGCGGTCTCGAGAACGACGTCTATTTCCAGATCGGGCTGCTGGTCCTGATCGGACTCGGGGCAAAGAACGCGGTGCTTCGCGTCACTGCCGCGGTCGAGTTCCGCCATCAGGGCAAGTCGATCATGGAAGCAACCCAGCTTGCCGGCGAGCAGCGTTTGCGTCCGATCATCATGACCTCGCTCGCCTTCGCCTTCGGTTGTCTACCACTTGCGATCGCGCTGGGTGCCGGCGCCAACGCGCGCCATTCGATCGGCACCGGCATCATCGGCGGCATGATCGGCGAAACGACACTGGCGATGCTGTATGTGCCGCTGCTCTTCTACGTCTTCGACCAGCTCGCCGAGCGCAGGAGCGCAAAGAAGGAGGGTCCGCCGGCTGCCGGCGGGGCGGGTCCGGCGCCCGCGGCGCATGCACCGCATGAGGACGCCTGAGATGCACGAGCGCCTCCTCGCCTGCGCGATCGCGACCCTTCTCGGCGCGTGCGCCATGGGTCCCGACTATGTCCGGCCAAAGGTGGACGCTCCGTCGGCCTTCCGCTTCGAACCAACGCAGGTTTCCGAGACAGTGGATACGGCCTGGTGGAAGCAGTTTGACGACCCGGTCCTCGATGCGCATATCACCGAAGCGCTCGCCAACAACATGAACGTGAAGGTCGCCGTCGCCAGTGTCGAGCAGGCGGCAGGCGTGTTCACCCAGACCCGGTCGCAGTTCTTCCCGCAAGTCGGGTACTCCGCCAGCGGCGAGCGGGCGCGAACGACCGAAGCAGGTGCCAACCCAGTCATTGCGCGATTGATCCCGAATCCGGCGAGCGCCTACCAGGCGCTGCTCACGGCGAGCTGGGAAATCGACCTCTGGGGTCGGATCCGTCGTCTGACCGAAGCGGCCCGGGCCAACTTGCTGGCAACGGACGAGGCGCGTCGCGGGGTCATCCTGACGCTGGTGACTTCGGTCGCGACCGGCTACATCCAGCTGCGCGGTCTCGACGAGCAGCTAGTGATCGCGAAGCAAACCCTCGATGCCTACGGCGAGTCGCTCAAGCTTTTCCAGCTGCAGTTCCAGTACGGCCAGGTTTCGCAGATGAACGTTGCGCAGGTGCAGTCGCAATATGAAACCGCGGCGGCGCAGATTCCGCAGATCGAATCGCAGATTGCACAGCAGGAGAATGCGCTGTCGATACTGCTCGGCCGCAACCCCGGGCCGATCGAGCGCGGCAAATCGATCTACGAGCTCAAGCTCCCACCCGTGCCCGCGGGGCTGCCGTCGCAACTCCTGGAGCGCAGGCCCGATCTCATGCAGTCCGAGCAGGAGCTGATCGCGGCCAACGCTCAGATCGGGGCCGCGAAAGCACTCTACTTCCCCACGATCTCGCTAACCGGCGCATTGGGAAGCGCAAGCAGCGACCTGTCGAATCTGTTCACCGGCCCGGCCAGGGTGTGGAACTACGCCGGGCAGGTCATCGGACCGATCTTCACCTTCGGCGGCGTGAGCGGCCAGGTCGCCCAGGCCGAAGGCGGCGAGCAGGCGGCGCTCTACAACTACCAGCTTTCGATCCAGAACGCGTTCTCGGACGTCAGCAACGCGCTCGTGGCCAGCCAGAAGCTGCAGGACCAGGTCGCGGCGCAGGGGAGGCTAGTCACTGCGCTGAAGGACTACGCGCGGCTCGCGACCCTCCAATACAACGGCGGCTATACCTCCTACACGACGGTCCTGCAGGCCGAGCAGTCGCTGTTCCCGGCGGAGCTAACCCTCGCCAGCGTACGCGCACAGGTATTCACCTCCAGTGTGAACATCTACAAGGCGATGGGCGGGGGCTGGGTCGATATCGCCGACAAGGCGACGGCGGAAGGCGCGAGCAACGCTCCTCCAATCACCGATCGCGTGAAGGCGGTGCCGCTGTTCTGAGCGCGCGCGCTGCCATGGAACTCCACGGCGCGGGGCCGCTCCCGCCGGGCGCGGCGCTTGCACTATCCTCGTTGTCGATGATCGCCCGGCTGCTTTCGACATTCGCCATCGCGCTGCTCGCTGGGTGTCAGTCCCTCTACTTTCAGCCCGCGGCCGAAGCACCGGCGACGGTGCTGCGGTACCGCCTCGCCGAATGGCCGGATCGAGAGTACTGGATGGGCATCGTTTTCAACGGGCAGAAGATCGGCTTCTCTCACCTTGCGCTCGCAGCCTCCGGTCCGGATCGCTTCGAGATCAGGTCTGACGCCGCGTTCGTGCTGCGTTTCCTCGGCTTC
>DASVFM010000152.1:0-14311 GCA_036380055.1 Casimicrobiaceae bacterium | reverse complement strand
CCCGCCACTGTCTCGACTGCGGAGAACGAGGACGGCACGCAGGTGCTCATCGACGGCAGGACCGCGTTCCTGGTGACGCGGATCGACATCGATCCGCAGATCGGTGAGACCACTCAGAACGTCGCGCGCGAGGCGGCGAGGCGGCTGACGCGCGCCATCACCGAATATCGCGAGCAGCACACGCCGCGCTACCTCCTGACCCAGGTCGCGTGGGCTCTGCTCGCCACGGCTGTCTATGCCGCGTTGCTGCGCCTGATCTTCGCCGTCGACCGGGGCATTGGGCGGCGCATGGCGGGTGCAGCGGCGGAACGCGCCGAGAAGGTCCACGTGCACGGCGTGAGCCTCCTCGACCCGAAGCAGATCAGCTGGATCGCCCGCCGCGTCATCAATCTCATCGCGTGGGTGCTCGCCCTCTTCGCCACCTATAGCTGGCTCACCTACGTGCTCAAGCGCTTTCCCTTCACGCGCCCGTGGGGCGAGCAAATGGAGGGGAACCTCTTTTCGCTGGCCGGCCAGATTGCGCTGGCGATCGTAGATGCCATCCCGGGGCTGGTCGTCGTCGTGGTGATCATGCTGCTGGCGCACCTGCTTGTCCGGCTTTCGAATCTGTTCTTCCAGCGCATCGAGGCCGGGAGGATCACGCTGGGCAGCCTGGACGCCGACACCGTCGTGCCGACACGCCGCATCTTCCAGGTCATCGTGTGGGCATTCGCGCTAGCGCTGGCCTACCCCTACTTGCCCGGCTCCAACACGGACGCCTTCAAGGGCGTGTCGGTACTGCTGGGCCTGATGGTTTCGATCGGCGCCTCGGGCTTGGTCGGACAGGCGGCGAGCGGTCTCATCCTCATGTACACGCGCGCCTTCCGCCCCGGCGAGTATGTGCGCATCGGGGAGACGGAGGGAACGGTCATGGCGCTCGGCGCCTTCGCCACGCGCGTGCGCACGGGCCTCGGCGAAGAGGTGCTGCTGCCGAACAGCTACGTGCTGCAGAACACGACGAACAACTATTCCCGCGCTATGCAGGGCGCGGGGTTCGTGGTTCATACGGGTGTGACCATCGGCTACTCGACGTCGTGGCGGCAGGTGCACGCCATGCTCGAGGAGGCGGCGCGACGCACGAAGGACATCGTGACCGATCCGCCCCCCTACGTCCGACAGACCAAGCTCTCTGATTTCTACGTCGAGTACCGCCTCATCGGCTACGCGACGATCGACCACCCCGACCAGCGGATCGACATGCTGAGCCGGCTCCACGCCAACATCCAGGACGTGTTCAACGAGCACGGCGTGCAGATCATGTCGCCGCACTACATGACCGAGACCGCCGAGCCGCAGGTCGTACCGAAGGCGCAATGGTGGACCCCGCCGGCGCAGCCGCCCAAGATGGGCGGCGAGTCGAAGAGCGGGTAGACGAGCTGCGCCACAAAAGCCGCAGTCTCGGTTATACTCGCGGCCGGTCGTTTCCTCCCAGCCCCCTGAGCGATTACACATGTCAAATACACATCCCCTGCGCATATTTCTTGTCGCCGTCGCCGCCATGGGCTGCGTCGCGTGCTCCACGAGCTCCACCAAGACGGCGGATCAAGGGGAGGACAGTTACGTGCCTACCGGCAGCCACATCAAAATGAAGGACAAGGACGCGAGCGCGTCGAGTGCCACGACGATGAACCAACAGGACGCGCAAGACATGGTGCGCAGGCCCGGCGGCGCCACGGCGATCCCGCAGGGCGGGGGCAAATAGCAGCTCTGATTTGCGGCCGGTGCGGAGCGCGCCGGCCTGCCTGCCTCAGCTTACGCGCTGCACCGCGGGCGGCTCCCAGCGGCGCTCGAGCAGTTCCTGCTTCGGCCAGTATATCCGCAGGATCAGGTTGAAGTCGCCCTTCGGCGCCGGGAGCCAGTTCGACTCCTTGTCCTTGCCCGGATTCTCGTTCTGGATGTACAGGTCCAGCGAACCGTTCGCGTTGTAGTGCAGCTTGTCGCGATCGCCGATGGCGTATCGGTCGATCGGGTTGGCGACGAAGAAGTGCTTATCGTTGTACATCGTCAACGACCAGAACGCCTCGGCAGGCGGCGTCTTGCCCTTGTCGAAATGCAGCACATACCTGTTGGCCCCGTTTAGCCGCCGTCCACCGCCGTCGAGATGGGTGTACGGGTAGATCGCATCCTCGGGCGCGTTCGCGCCCAGCCCGATAAACGCCGTGATGGCGCGCAGCCCGTAGTTCGTGCCGTAGCGGCCGAGGTCCCAGTTAACGATCCAGCCGTTCTTGATGTCGCCAGTGCTACCGCTGGCCGCGGCGACGATCGCATCGAGCCCAGATTTTGCGCCGTCCTGGAGTCCCTTCGCGGAGGCGGCGTCGAGCTTGCTCACGTCGAAGGGCTGACCGGGAACTATGCCGAGCTGCTTCATTCGCTCGAGCATCGCGGTGTCTTCCTTCGCCGGCGGATTGTCGGGCAACAGCATCGCAACCCGGGAGAAGAACGTCCGCGCGTCCATCTTCGCCACCTGCTCGACCGGCGGCGTCTTGAGATCGACGCTCGCCGCCGACGCCGGAGCCGGCTTGCGCGAGCGCGAGAGCGGCGTCAGCTTGAACTGGTCCTGGATCCGCGCCACGGCAGCGTAATCCGCCTTGCCGTTGGTCTGCGTGCGCCCGATGATCCACACCATGTCGGTCGGCGAGCGAATTTCCTCGGCATTCTTCGGCAGCTCACCCTTCCACTTCGGCCCGACGATCGCGAACTCGCGCTTCTCCGTCCCGATCGTGCGCTTTCCCGGCGACTGGAAGACGTTGGTCCATGCGTCGAGCATCGGCATTAGGTAGTAGCGCCCCTTGGTGTCGGGCACCGAAAGCAGCACCGGCCCGCTGGACAGATCGAGCCAAGCGATCGAATACAGCGTGTCGGCGTTAGGGCTGACCACGTCGGTGAACGACGGGTCCGGAAACGATCGCTTGTTCTGGAACGTGTTGATCGGGGCCTTCGCGGTCATGACCTCGCGCGTGACGTCCATGAGCACGAGCGGGTAGGCGTACACGTAGACCTCGCGCGCAAGCCGCTGCAGCTGCTGGGCGGCGGTCGGCGCGGCGGGCGCCTCGGCCTTCGGCGGGGGCGGCGGCGGTGGCGGAGGCTCGCTCTTGCCGCACGCCGCTACGAGCGCAGCGGCCGCCAGCGCAGCGAGGAAGCGACTCGCAGCGCGCAGCATCAGGCGCTCGGCGCAGCGGGGGCTTCGGCAGGC
The DNA here is from genome assembly GCA_036380055.1 of Casimicrobiaceae bacterium. Classification (GTDB taxonomy): domain Bacteria; phylum Pseudomonadota; class Gammaproteobacteria; order Burkholderiales; family Casimicrobiaceae; genus PALSA-1003. The sequence goes on along the minus strand of DASVFM010000152.1, from coordinate 11,079 downwards.
ACGCCTGCACTGGCCGCGGCTTTCTGCGCCGCCTCCTCGGCGGCCGCCTTCATCGACAACCGCACGCGACCCTTCTCGTCGGCCTCAAGCACTTTCACGCGCACGCTCTGTCCCTCCTTGAGATAGTCAGAGACCTGGTTGACGCGCTCCTTGGCGATCTGCGAGATGTGCAGCAGGCCGTCGCGACCGGGAAGGATCTGCACGATCGCGCCGAAGTCGAGCAGCCGAATGACCTGGCCCTCGTAGATCCTGCCCACCTCGACCTCGGCCGTGATGTCTTCGATGCGCTTGCGGGCGGCGTTGCAGGCGTCCGCGTTCACCGATGCGATCGTCACGGTGCCGTCGTCCTGAATGTCGATCGTCGTCCCGGTTTCCTCCGTGAGAGCACGGATCACCGCGCCGCCCTTGCCGATTACGTCGCGGATCTTCTCCGGGTTGATCTTGAAGCTCATCATCCGCGGCGCATGCTGGGAGATCTCGGTGCGCGGGTGCGGCAACGCCTCGTGCATCAGCTGAAGGATATGCATACGTCCCTCGCGCGCTTGCGACAGCGCGACCGCCATGATCTCCTTGGTGATGCCCTGGATCTTGATGTCCATCTGCAGGGCGGTGACGCCGCGATCCGTTCCTGCAACCTTGAAGTCCATGTCCCCGAGGTGATCCTCGTCGCCGAGGATGTCGGTGAGCACTGCAAAGCGGTTCCCTTCCTTGATCAGCCCCATGGCGATACCGGCGACGTGTGCCTTCGTCGGCACCCCGGCGTCCATCAGCGCGAGCGATCCGCCGCACACGGAGGCCATCGATGAGCTGCCGTTGGACTCGGTGATCTCGGAGACCACGCGCATCGAGTAGGCGAATTCTTCCGGAGTGGGCAGGATGTTGACCAACGCGCGCTTGGTGAGCCGACCGTGGCCGACCTCCCGGCGCTTGGGGCTGCCGACGCGCCCGGTCTCGCCCGTCGCGTACGGAGGCATGTTGTAGTGGAGCATGAAGCGCTCGCGATACTCGCCCTGCAGCGCATCGATGATCTGCTCGTCGCGTGCCGTGCCGAGGGTGGCTACTACCATCGCCTGCGTCTCGCCGCGGGTGAACAGCGCCGAGCCGTGGGTGCGCGGCAGGACTCCGGTGCGGATCGAGATCGGCCGTACCGTGCGCGTGTCGCGCCCGTCGATGCGGGCCTCGCCGGACAGGATCTGGCTGCGCACGATCTTCGCCTCGAGCTCGAAGAGAAGGTTCGCCACGTGGTTCTTCTGATCGGCAGTCGCCTCCGCCGGGAGGCACTCAGCCTCGACCTTCGCGGCGATCTCCTTGAGCCGCTGCTGGCGGCTCTGCTTCTGACGCAGCGCATAGGCGGCGCGCAGCTCGCCTTCCGCAGCGGCGGCGACCCGGGCGATCAGTGCCTCGTCCTTCGCCGGCGGTTGCCAGTCCCAGAGCTGCTTGCCCGATTCCTCGACCAGCGAGTGGATTAGATCGATGACGGCCTGCTGCTGCTGGTGGCCGAAGACGACCGCGCCGAGCATTACTTCCTCGGCCAACTCCTTCGCCTCCGATTCGACCATCAGCACCGCGGCCTCCGTGCCGGCCACGACGAGATCGAGCTTCGAAGTCGCAAGCTCGGTCTTGGTCGGATTGAGCACGTATTGATCATCGACGTAGCCTACACGCGCGCAGCCGATCGGGCCGTTGAACGGGATGCCCGAGAGAGCGATGGCCGCCGAGGCGCCGATCATGGCGGGGACATCCGGGTCGATCTCGGGATCGACCGACATCACCGTTGCGATGACCTGGATCTCGTTGTAGAAACCGTCGGGAAAGAGTGGGCGAATCGGCCGGTCGATGAGGCGCGACGTGAGCGTCTCCTTTTCCGAGGGCCGGCCTTCGCGCTTGAAGAAACCGCCGGGGATGCGGCCAGCGGCGTAGGTTTTTTCCTGGTAATCGACGGTGAGTGGGAGGAAATCCTGGCCCGGCTTCGCCTGCTTGGCAGCGACGACGGTGACCAGCACGACGCTCTCGTCGAGGCTCGCCAGCACAGCGCCGCCCGCCTGACGGGCGATCTCGCCCGTCTCCAGCGTCAGCGTGTGTCGGCCATAGGGAATCGATTTCTTGATTGCTGTTGGCACGTTTTGTCCTCGGGTTCCTGAAGCAACAATGGCCGCCTCAGCTACTCGCCGAGCGCGGCCATTGCCGGTTATCCATGAAAGTACGGCGATGCCATGGAAGAGGCGTGGGCTCCGCCGCAGTGCGCGGCGCGCTGCCTATTTGCGCAGACCCAGCTTCTCGATCAGCACGCGGTAAGTGTCGGCGTTGTGGCCCTTGAGATAGTCGAGCAGCTTGCGCCGGTGTGAAACCATCCGCAGCAGGCCTCGCCGCGAGTGATGATCCTTGACGTTGACCTTGAAGTGATCCGTAAGGCCGTTGATGCGCGCGGTCAGGAGCGCGATCTGCACCTCGGGCGAGCCGGTGTCGCCCCTCGCCCGCTGGTGCTCGGCGATGACCTTGGCCTTTTCCTGCACCGTGACTGCCATTCTGTTGTTGCTCCGAAGCTAGCGAAAAGGGGTGAATTGTACCTCGGAAAATGCTTACTATTCAACCGCCTCGACCGGCCGCAGCGAGGGCCGGGCGCTCACCAAGCGCCGCGGCCGAAGCGTGCCGCCGGCGGCCGTGCCAACGCCCGCGAAAGCGCCGTCCGCATAGACGCGCAATTGTCCGTCGGCAAGGTCCGGTCGGGCGAGCGCCTGGCCGCTGGCGAAGCGCCACGCTTCCGGGCCCTCGAGATCCAGGCGCGGCAGTGCAGCCACCAGGACGTCGGCCGGCCACAGCAGCGCATCGCGCTCGGCGTCCGTGAGCCGCTCGAGCGCCGGAAGCGTGATCGCTCCGCCGAGAGCGAAGCCGCCCGTCGCGGTGCGGCGCAGAGCCGCCAAGTGCGCACCGCAGCCGAGCGCCGCACCGATGTCCTCGGCCAGCGCGCGAATGTAAGTCCCCTTGCTGCAGCGTATTGCGAGCTCGAGATCGGGTGCCTGCCACGAACGGAGCTCGAGCTCGTGAACTTCCACCTCGCGCGGGCGCCGCGGAATCTCCACCCCGCGCCGCGCGTATTCGTAGTACCGACGACCCTCGTGCCGGAGCGCGGCGTGCCGCGGGGGCACCTGCTCGATGCGCCCGGTAAAGGCCGGGAGGACGCGCTCTATGTCGTGCCGTGACAGGGCGACGGAGCGACGCTCGAGGATGCTTCCCTCCGCGTCGCCGGTCGTGGTCGTCGTGCCGAGGCGCACCAGCGCGGCATACGACTTGTCGGCGTCGAGCAGGGCTTGCGCGAACTTGGTCGCCTCGCCAAAGCAGATCGGCAGCAGTCCCGTCGCCAGCGGATCCAGGGTCCCGGTGTGGCCCGCACGCTGCGCGCGGTACAGCCGCTTCGACCGCTGCAGGGCGGCGTTCGACGACAATCCGGCCGGCTTGTCGAGCAGCAGAACGCCGTCGACTCGGCGCAGCTCGCTGGCGCGGTCCGGTGTCTTGCCCAAGGCTTCGAAGCTCAGGATGAATGCTTGCCGTCTTCGGCCACGGCTTCGTCGATGAGCCGCGAAAGACGCAGGCCAGACTCGATCGAATCGTCGTAGACGAAGCGCAGCTCGGGAACGCTGTAGAGCCGCAGGCGATGCGAGAGCTCGCTGCGCAGGTATCCCGCGGTGTGCTGCAGCGCTGCGACCACCCCGGCGCCGTGCTCGCTGCCGCCGAGATGCGTCACGAACACCTTGGCGTGAGAGAGGTCCGGCGCAACATCGATGGCTGTGATCGTGACCATGCCGATGCGGGGGTCCTTCACCTGCAGCCGCAGCAGCTCGGCGAGCTCGCGCTGTATCTGGTCGCCTATGCGTCGGGGGCGCGGGGATTGTTTCTTGATCATCGCTGACTCCAGCTGCTTGCCGCCGCGGCCGCCGAAGCGATGCAGGCGGCGCTACAGCGTTCTCGACACCTCGACGATCTCGTAGACCTCGAGCTGGTCGCCCTTCTCGATGTCGCTGTAGCCTTTCACCGAGAGACCGCATTCGAAACCGGCCTTGACCTCGCGCACATCGTCCTTGAAGCGCTTGAGCGAGTCGAGCTCGCCGTCGTGGATGACCACGTTGTCGCGCAACACGCGGACCTTCGATCCGCGGCGCACGAGCCCCTCGAGAACGTAGCAGCCGGCCACGGTTCCCACCTTGGAGATCTTGTAGACCTCGCGCACCTCGATGAGCCCGAGTTGGTTCTCCTTGCGCTCTGGCGTAAGCATGCCGGAGAGTGCGGCCTTCACGTCGTCGACCGCCTCGTAGATGATGTTGTAGTAGCGGATCTGCACGCCGCTGTGCTCGGCAAGCTTGCGCGCAGCGACATCGGCGCGAGTGTTGAAGCCGATGACTACCGCCTTCGACGCGAGCGCGAGGTTGACGTCGGATTCCGTGATCCCGCCCACCGCGGCGTGGACGATGTTGACCTTGACTTCCTCGGTGGAAAGCTTCACCAAGGCGCCAGCGAGCGCCTCGTAGCTGCCCTGGACGTCGGCCTTGATGATGAGCGTGAGCGTCTTCACTTCGCTTTCGGCGCCTTCGGCGAACATTCCCTCGAGTTTCGCCGCCTGCTGCTTGGCGAGCTTCACGTCGCGGAACTTGCCCTGGCGGAAGAGCGCGATCTCGCGCGCCTTGCGCTCGTCGCCGAGCACCAGCACTTCTTCGCCGGCGAGCGGCACGTCGGAGAGCCCCTGGATCTCCACGGGAATCGCCGGTCCTGCGCCCTGCACGCTGTGGCCCGCTTCGTCGGTCATCGCGCGCACGCGGCCGAAAACGGCGCCTGCGAGCACGACGTCGCCTCGCTTCAAGGTGCCGGACTGGACGAGCACTGTCGCCAGCGGTCCCTTACCCTTGTCCAGTCTCGACTCGATGACGATGCCCTTCGCCAGTGCTTCCTTCGGCGACTTCAGCTCAAGCACCTCGGCCCGCAGCAGAATCGCCTCGAGCAGATCGTCGATGCCCTTGCCGGTCTTCGCGGATACCTCGACGAACTGCGCCTCGCCTCCGTATTCCTCCGGCAGCACGCTTTCGGCGACCAGCTCCTGCTTCACCCGCTCGGGATTCGCTTCGGGCTTATCGATCTTGTTGATCGCGACGACGATAGGCACGTTGCCAGCCTTCGCGTGCGCGATGGCTTCCTTGGTCTGCGGCATCACGCCGTCGTCGGCCGCGACGACCAACACGACGATGTCGGTGACCTTCGCTCCACGGGCGCGCATCGCCGTGAACGCTTCGTGGCCTGGCGTGTCGAGGAACGTGATCACGCCCTTTGGCGTCTCCACGTGGTAGGCGCCGATGTGCTGCGTGATGCCGCCCGCCTCCCCGCTCGCGACGCGCGTGCGGCGGATGTAGTCGAGCAGCGAGGTCTTGCCATGGTCGACGTGCCCCATGACGGTGACCACCGGGGGGCGCGGCAGAACTTCCGCCGTGCTCGGCTGCGCGGTTTCGGCGAGCAGAGCGTCCGGGTCCGTGAGCTTCGCGGCGAGCGCCTTGTGGCCCATCTCCTCGATCAGGATCATCGCCGTCTCCTGATCGACCACTTGATTGATCGTGACCATGGTGCCGAGCTTCATCGCCGCCTTGATGACCTCGGCAGCCTTGACCGACATCTTGCGCGCCAAGTCGGCGATGGTGATCGTCTCCGGCACCGAGATCTCGCGGATGATCGGCTCCGGCGCTGCGGCTTGCACGCCCTCGCCGAGCTCCTCGCCCTCCTCGTGACGGTGCCGCCCGGTCTTGGGCTGCTTCCATGCCGTGGTGGCTGTTGCGCCGGCGTCGCCGCCCCGCAGCTTCAGCGCGCGCCGGCGAGCAGCCTCTTCCTGGAACGCAGTCGCGGAGGGCTTGCGGGCCCCCTTCTCCTTCTTCGCGCCGGGCTTGGCCGCGGGCTTGTGTAGCGTGCCCTCTGTCTTCGCCGCGGCGGGCTTCGCTTCGGCAAGGGGCTGCGCGGCGGCTTCGGTCGCCTTCGCCGCCACTGCTGCATCGGCTGCGGCCCTCGCCGCGGCTTCCTCGGCTTCCCTCTCCTTTTTGGTCTTGCGCTTCTTCGCCTGCTCCTGCTTCGCCTGCACTTCCTCCTGCTGTTTGGCGATGAGCGCAGCGGCCTTGCGCGCTTCTTCCTCTCGCGCGGCGGCCTCGGCTGCAGAGACGACCGGTTGCGCAGGTGCCGCTTCCTCCACCACGGGCGCCGCCTCGGCGCCGTCGCGCTTGACGAAGACACGCTTCTTGCGCACCTCCACCTGGATCGTGCGCGCGCGGCCTGTGCTGTCCGCGGCCTTGATCTCGGAGGTCTGCTTCCGGGTGAGCGTGATCTTCTTCTTCTGCTCCTGCCCGCCGTGGGACTTGCGCAGATACTCGAGCAGACGCGTCTTGTCGGTCTCGGAGAGCTTGTCGCCCTCCCTCTTGCCGGCAACGCCCGCCTTGGCGAGCTGCTCGAGCAGCGCGCCCGAGGGCATCTTCAGCTCGGTCGCGAATTGTTCTATGGTTGTCTGGGCCATCGTCTTCTCCCGCCGGTGCTACGCCGGCGCGTCTTCACTATGCCTTCGCGGGCTGTGCGCTCTCAGCCTCGACATTCTCGAACCAGTGCGCGCGCGCCTTCATGATGAGGTCCTGGGCCCGTTCCGCCGGGAGCCCGGTGAGCTCCATCAGCTCGTCCACCGCGAGATCGGCGAGCGCGTCGCGGTTCGTGATGCCTTTCTCGGCGAGCAGACCGGCGGTCTCGCTGTCCATCCCTTCGAGGTTGAGCAGATCCTCGGAGACGTTTTCGACGCTCTCCTCGCGCACAATCGCCTCGGTGAGCAACGCGTTGCGTGCGCGGCTCCTGAGCTCGTTCACCGTCTCCTCGTCGAAGCTCTCGATTTCCAGCATTTCGTTGATCGGCACGTAGGCGATCTCCTCCAGCGTCGAAAAACCCTCCTGGATCAGGATGTCGGCCACCTCCTGGTCGACGTCGAGCCGCTCCATGAACAGCGTGCGGATCTTGTCGCCCTCCGCCTGCTGCTTCTGCTGCGACTCCTCCACACCCATCAGGTTGATCTCCCAGCCGGTGAGCTCGGATGCGAGCCGGACGTTCTGGCCGCTGCGGCCGATCGCCATCGCCAGGTTCTCCTCGTCGACAACGACGTCCATCGCGTGCTTCTCCTCGTCGACCAAGATGCTCGAGATCTCCGCCGGGGACAGCGCGTTGACCACGAATTTCGCCGGATCATCAGAGTAGAGGACGATGTCGACGCGCTCGCCTGCGAGCTCGTTCGTGACGGAGGTCACGCGCGAGCCGCGCATACCGATGCAGGTACCTTGCGGATCGAGGCGCGGGTCGTTCGACTTGACGGCGATCTTGGCACGGATGCCCGGGTCGCGCGCGGCCGCCCTGATCTCGATGAGACCTTCCTCGATCTCGGGCACCTCGAGCTCGAACAGCCGCACGAGCAGCTCCGGCACGACGCGGGAGAGCACGAGCTGCGGGCCGCGCGTCTGGCTCTCGATCGAGGTCACGAAAGCGCGAACGCGGTCGCCCACGCGCAGGTTCTCCTTCGGGATCAGCTGGTCGCGCGGGATCATGCCCTCAATGCGGCCCGATTCGACGATCACGTTTCCGCGCTCGACGCGCTTCACCGTGCCAGTGAGCAGGTTGTCCTGGCGCTCGAGAAAATCGTTCAGGATCTGCTCGCGTTCGGCATCGCGTATCTTCTGCAGGATCACCTGCTTCGCGGCCTGCGCGCCGATGCGTCCGAACTCCACCGGCTCGAGGGGCTCCTCGACGACGTCGCCGAGATTGAGCGGCGGGTCGCGCTCCGCAGCATCGGTAATCGCGATCTGATGCGCAGGCTCCTCGTGCTCCTCGTCGGGCACGACGGTCCAGCGCCGGAACGATTCGTAGTCCCCGGTCTCGCGGTCGATCGAGACGCGGGCGTCGATGTTGTCGGCGTACTTCTTCTTCGTCGCCGAGGCGAGCGCTGCTTCCAGCGCCGAGAAGACGATGTCCTTCGGCACGTTCTTCTCGCGCGCCAGCGCGTCGACGAGCAATAGCAATTCGCGGTTCATTTCGCGTTTCTCCAATCTATCCTGGGCACCAGGCGCGCCTTGTCGATGTTGGCGAGCGGGATCTCGTGCGTGCCCTCCGCCGTCTCGAGCCGCAGCACACCCGCTTCCACGCCGCGCAGGACGCCCTTAACGCGCCGCGCGTTTCCGATCGGCTCGCGGAGCTTCAATTTCGCTTCCTCGCCGCGGAAGCGGAGATAGTCCGCCTCTTTCTTGAGCGAGCGGTCGAGCCCGGGTGACGAAACCTCCAGGCGCTCATAGGCGATTCCTTCGACGGCAAACAGGTGCGTGAGGTGGCTGCTGACGCTCGCGCAGTCCTCGACATCGACGCCACCGGGCTTGTCGATGAACACGCGCACGAGCCGTCCGCCGGGCGACGTCTCGCAGTCGACCAGCTCGTACCCCATTGGGGGCAATGTGCGTTCCAGCAACTCGCCCAGCTTCACAGCGTCACCAAAAAACCCCAGAGCCAAAAAAAAATGGGCTGTCGAGCCCATTTCTCTTACTTATTCGACCGCCATCCTATCAGAAATTGGGGGCAAATTGAAGCCCCGATGCAGCATTTCCCGGCGATCGGAGGATGCCGGGACGGCCAGGCGCCGCCCCCGGCGCGGGCCGCCGCTGCGGCGCTCTCTACCCCGCCCGCAGCATTGCGATCACCGGCTCCACATCCGGCCGCACGCCCCGCCAAAGCAGGAAAGACTCCGCAGCCTGAGCGACGAGCATGCCAAGGCCGTCTGCAACCAGCGCCGCGCCACGCTCGCGAGCGAGGTCGAGAAAGCGCATGAACTGCTTGCCGTACACCATGTCGTAGACGAGCACCCCGGGCGCGAAGACATCCGGAGGCAGCGGCACGAGCTCGCCGGCGAGGCTGGCCGAGGTCGCATTGATGACCAGATCGAACTTTCGACTGCGTAGTTGCGCATAGTCGCCGGCGCGCACATTCCCGAACGGCGCAAATTGGCGCTGGAGCGCCAGCGCCTTCTCGACCGTGCGATTCACGACGGTGATCGAATCGGGTTGCTGGTGAAGCAACGGCAGCAGGACACCGCGCGCTGCGCCGCCCGCCCCCATGAGGAGCACACGCCTGTCGCGGATGGCGAAGCCGAGCCGGTCCTGGATGTCCCAAACGAGCCCGGCACCGTCGGTGTTGTCGCCGAGGATTGTCGGTCCGTCGAACTTCAGCGTGTTGACGGCGCCCGCCTGCTCGGCGCGCTCCGTGCGCTCGGTCGCGAGCGCGAAAGCCTCGAGCTTGAAAGGGACGGTCACGTTCATGCCCTTGCCGCCGGCAGCGCGAAATGCGGCAACGGCGGCGGCGAAGCCATCGCGCGGAGCCAGAATGGCTTCGTAGCTGAGGTCCTGCCGGAGCTGACGCGCGAACTCGGCGTGAATGCGCGGCGACTTGGATTGCGCGATCGGATTGCCGATCACCGCATAGAGATCGGTCATCTCGGCAACAGCGCTACCTCTTTTTCTTCTTCTCCGCGAGCAGCTTGAGACCGGCGATCGCCAGCGCGTAACCCTGGACGCCGAAGCCGACTACGATACCCTTTGCGGCCGGCGAGAGCCAGGAATGGTGCCGGAAGGGCTCGCGGGCGTGCACGTTCGAGATGTGCAGCTCGATGACCGGCGCGTCGGCCCCTTTGATCGCGTCGTGCAGGGCGATCGAGGTGTGCGTGTACGCGCCGGCGTTGAACACGACGCCCAGCATCCGGCCCGCCGCGCATTCGCGTCCGGCCTCGTGGATCCAGTCGATCAGCTGCCCTTCGTGATTGGATTGCCTGCACTCGACCGCGAGTCCGAGCCGGGCACCCTCGTCGCGACAGATCTTCTCGACGTCGGCGAGGGTATCCGCGCCGTAGATCGCCGGTTCGCGCTTGCCGAGCAGATTGAGGTTGGGACCATTGAGCACGAGCACCGTTTTCATAGTTGGAGCCTCTCAGTCGATACTAACGATTTGCCCGGTGCGAGTCGCCTCGGCGATCGCCTCCGTGACCCGCAGGTTAGCGAGCCCGTCGCGCACTGTCACGCGGGGCTTCGCCTCCCCTCGAATCACGGCGCAGAAATGTGCCAGTTGCCGCTCCAGCGGATCGGCCCGATCGATCCCGGCGGTCTCGGTCTGGAACGGCTTCCACCACGAGCGCTCCTCTTTCTTCGCGTATGTCTTCAGCCGCATGGTCGGCACCGCCAGCGAGCCGTCGGTGCCAACAATAACGTAACAGTCCTCGTCGGGATACGTCGCGTAGCTCTTGTTCTCCTGCGAGGTCTGCTCCCAGCTGCGCGCGGAAGCGGCGGTGTCCGAGAGCAGGAACGTACCCAGCGCTCCGTTTGCGAACCGCAGATTGATCGCCACCGTATCCTCCACCGGGAAGCCGCGTATCGCGTTCGACGCGAACGCCTGCACGGCGACGATCTCGCCGCACAGCGCGCGCAGGTTCCCGACTTCGTGGATCATGTTGATCAGGATCGGGCCACCGCCGAGTTGGCGCCGCCACGGTACCTCGTCGAAATAACCGTCGGGCTTGTAGAACATGGCGCTGCCGCTGACGGCCACCAGCCGGCCGAGCGTACCCCGCTGCACGATCGCACAGGCCGTGGCGAGCAGCGGACTGTGCACGCGATGGTGGCCGACCAGCACCCGGGCGCCTGCGCGCTCTGCAGCGTCGCGCAGACGGAGGCCGTCGACAACCGAATCGGCGATCGGTTTTTCGACGAGCACCGGGATCTCGGCGTCAATGCACTCGAGCGCGTTCGCGACGTGCAGCTGATTGGGCGTAGCCACGATGACGCCGTCGGGACGCTGCGCGGCGAAGAGCGCCCGCAGCGTGTCGTAGCGCGGCGCGGCGGCTGCCCGTGCGGTCTCCGCTGCTGTCGGCGCCGGGTCGACGACCGCCGCGAGCTCGCACTCCTCGCTGGCCTGGATCAGCTCGATATGCACGCGTCCGATGAGCCCGGCGCCCGCGACTGCAACCTTCAGCTTGGCCATGCTCTCGAGGTCTTC
>DASVFM010000151.1:0-10207 GCA_036380055.1 Casimicrobiaceae bacterium | reverse complement strand
GCGCGCTTGAGGTCGACAAGGCTGCGCACCTCGAGCGTGAAGGCCATGCGAGCCTGTAGATTGCGCGACTGCGTGTTGACCGCCGTGACGTTGATCTTCTCGCGCGAGAACACTTCGGAGACGTCGCGCAGCAGGCCCTGGCGATCCATCGCTTCCACGATGACGTCGACCGGAAAGACCTCGTCGCGCGGCTTGCCCCATTCCGCGGTGATGAGCCGCTCGGGTTGACGCTCCTTCATGCGGGCTACGTTGACGCAGCCCTGGCGGTGGACGCTGATGCCCTTGCCGCGCGTGACGAAGCCGACAATGGGATCCGGCGGCGCAGGCTTGCAGCAGCGCGCGAGGCCCGTGAGCAGGCGATCGACGCCAACGATGAGAATGCCGCTGCCCCCACGCGCGGCCTTGCTCTCCCGCGGCACGAGCTCTTCCGCCGCCGGCGCGGGCGGCGCTTCTCCAGGATGACCGGCGGCACGGATCGCATTCTGCAAGTGGCGCAGGTTGATCTCCGTGCGCGCGACCGCGGCGAACAGCTCCTCGGGCTTCGCAAAGCCAGCCTCGACAGCGATCGCCTCCAGCTTGAGCGCCGTGGCGCCCGCACGCGCGAGCTCGCGCTCAACCATCTCGCGGCCGTGCGCGATCGTCTCCTCGAGCTGCTGCGCCTTGAACCACTGCCGCACCTTGGTGCGGGCGCGATGGCTCACCACGTAGCCGAGCTCGGGGTTGAGCCAGTCGCGGCTCGGGCCAATTGAGGGCCCGCCCTTCACCGCGACGATCTCGACCCGCTGCCCGCTCGCAAGGACATAATTGAGCGGCACCATCGCGCCATCCACGCGCGCGCCGCGGCAGCGGTGCCCGAGGCTCGTGTGCACGGCGTAGGCGAAGTCGACGGGGGTCGCACCGCGCGGCAGGTCGACCACCTTGCCCTGCGGGGTGAGCACGTAGATCGTGTCGGTGAAAAGGCTCGACTTGAACTGCTGCAGCCATTCGCCGGCGTCGGCAACCGCGTCCTTCCAGTCGAGCACGTGCCGCAGCCAGGCGATCTTCTCCTCGTAGCCCGGATCTCGCCGCCCGGCTTGCGCGCCCTCCTTGTAGCGCCAGTGCGCCGCGACCCCGTATTCGGACTGGCGATGCATCTCGTGCGTGCGGATCTGCACTTCGAGGGGCTTGCCTTCCGGCCCGATCACGGCAGTGTGCAGCGAGCGGTAGTCGTTGGCCTTGGGCTTGGCGATGTAGTCGTCGAACTCGCGCGACACCGGGCTCCAGAGGTTGTGCACGACGCCGAGCGCCGCGTAGCAGTCCTTGACTTCGTCGACGAGGATGCGCACGGCGCGGATGTCATAGAGCGACTCGATGCCCGAGCCTTTGCGCCGCATCTTGTTCCAGATGCTGTAGATGTGCTTCGCGCGCCCGGAGACGTCGGCCTTCACGCCGGCGGCCGCGAGCTCGCGCTTGATAAGGACCTGCACGCTTTCGATGTAGTGCTGCCGGTCGAGGCGCCGCTCGTCGATGAGGCGCGCGATGCGCTGGTAGGCCTCGGGCTCGAGCGCACGCAGCGAGAGGTCCTCGAGCTCCCACTTCAGCTGCCACACGCCGAGCCGGTTGGCGAGCGGCGCGAAGAGGTCGAGCGTTTCCCGCGCCGCCTGCTCGCGGCTCGTGAGCGCGGCCTCCTCACCGATCAAAAAGCGCAACGCCTGCACGCGCTCGGCGAGCTTGATCAGCACGACGCGGATGTCCTCGACCATCGCCAGCAGCATCTTGCGCAGGTTTTCGGCCTGCACGCCGCGCTCTTCCTTTCCGACGCTCTCCTGCGTGGCACGGATTGCGCCCATGCGCGCCACGCCGACGACGATCTGCGCGATCTCCTCGCCGAAGCTCGCAGCCAGCGAGTGCGCGTCGAACCCGGGAAGATCGGGAAGGCCCATCAGCAGCGCGGCGCGCACCGAGTCGGCATCGAGCTTGAGGCTCGCGACGATGCCCGCGGCGCCGACCGCGCGATCGAGCCACGGCTCGCCGCCGTCGGTCGTGGGAAGAACACCGTAGCGTGCGCGCGCATATTCGAGCGCGGCGGCGATCGCGGCGCGCTCCTGGGCCGAGAACGCGCGGCCGACTTCGTCGAGCCAGGCGGCAATCGCTTCCGGGGTAGCGACGGCGGAGGCAGGCCCGAGGGCCGTGCGGACGACGGCGACCATGATGTCTACGCAGCGGCCTCTTGGTGAAATCGTGCCAATTGTGGATTCATCGCGTCGGCCGCTCTGCGTCGATTCGCCTCGCGCGATCCCCATGCTCCGCACGGGGCCCCTCGCTGCGGGCTCACGCCGCTGCCCGGGCGACCGCGTCAGCGAGGTTGCGGCAGCAGCGCTCGGCCGCGTCCGCTTCGCGCGCCTCGACCATCACGCGCAGGACCGGCTCGGTACCCGAGGGGCGCAGCAGAACGCGCCCGCCGCCGTCGAGCGCGACGGCCACCTCGCGCTCGGCCTCACGTATGAGCTCGCTCGCCCGCCAGTCGAAGCCGCGGCGGATCGGCACGTTGATGAGCCGCTGCGGGAACATCGGCGCGTCGGCGGTCGCCTGCGCGAGCGTGGACTCCTGCTCGATCAGAGCGCGCAGCACGGCGAGCGCGGCGACAATCGCGTCGCCGGTCGTGTGCTTGTCGAGACAGATGATGTGCCCAGAGTTCTCGCCGCCGAGCAGCCACTTCTTCTCGAGCAGCCTTTCCAGGACGTAGCGGTCGCCGACGGGCGTGCGCTCGAGCGGGATGCCGCGCCGGGCGAGGGCCTGCTCGAAGCCGAGGTTGCTCATCTGCGTGCCGACCACGCCTCCCGCCATCGCACCGCGGCGCCAGTAGTCGAGGGCGATGACGTAGAGCAGCTCGTCGCCGTCGTAGGCCCGGCCTTTCGCGTCCACCATGAGCAGCCGGTCACCGTCGCCGTCGAGCGCGACGCCGAGGTCGGCGCGCTCGCGCACGACCGCGTCCTGCAGATGCCTCGGGTGGATCGAGCCCACCCCCGCGTTGATGTTGAGCCCGTCGGGATCGCTGCCGACCGCCACCACCTCCGCGCCAAGCTCGTGGAAGACCGGAGGCGCGACGTGGTAGGCGGCGCCGTGCGCGCAATCGACCACGATCTTGTGCCCCTTGAGATCGAGCTCGTTCGGGAAGCCGCCCTTGCAGAACTCGATGTAGCGCCCCGGCGCGTCGTTCACGCGAAACGCCTTGCCGAGCTCCGCGGAGGGCACGCAGGTGATCGGACGCTCGAGCTCCTGCTCGATCGCCTGCTCGACCGCGTCGGGCAGCTTGGTGCCCGCGGCGGAGAAGAACTTGATGCCGTTGTCCTCGAACGCATTGTGCGAGGCGCTGATGACGATGCCGGCGGACAGCCGCAGCGCTCGGGTGAGATAAGCAACCGCGGGCGTGGGCAGCGGACCGGAGAGGTAGACGTCGACACCCGCCGCCGACAATCCCGATTCGAGCGCGGCCTCGAGCAGGTAGCCCGAGATGCGCGTGTCCTTGCCGATGAGCACGCCGGGGCGCTCGCCGGGATGCGCGGCGGATTCCCTCGCGAGCACGCGCCCGGCCGCGTGGCCGAGATGCAGCACGATATCGGGCGTGATCGGCGCGTCGCCGACGCGACCGCGCACACCGTCAGTACCGAAATACTTTCCCACGCTTCAACCTCGCTCCGCGCGCTCGAGCGCTGCGGTTTCAACGGCGTTCCAGACCTTCAGCGCGTCGACCGTCTCGCGCACGTCGTGCACCCGCACGAGCTTCGCGCCGCGCGCCACCGCGGCGAGCGCGGCGCCGAGACTTCCCGCGACGCGTTCGCCGACCTCGCGGCCGGTGATCGCGCCGATCGTCGACTTGCGCGACAGGCCGGCGAGCACGGGATAGCCGAGCGCAACGATCTGCGCGAGTTCCCGCAACAAGACGAGATTATGTGCCACTGTCTTGCCGAAGCCAAAGCCCGGATCGACGACGATCCGCTCGCGAGCGACGCCGGCAGCTTCGCAGGCGCCCGCCCGCTCGGCGAGAAATCCCCTCACTTCCTCCACGACGTCGGTGTAGGCGACATGTTGTTGCATCGACGCGGGCTCACCGCGCATGTGCATCAGACACACCGCGACGGGCTTTGCCGCACCGGCGAGCGTCTCGAGCGCACCCGGCGCGCGCAGTGCGGCGACGTCGTTGATCATGCTCGCTCCCGCGGCGATCGCGGCGCGCATCACCACAGGCTTGCGCGTGTCGATGCTCACCGGGACGCCGGCGCCCGCGAGCCGCTCGAGCAGCGCAACGATGCGCCGCATCTCGTCCGTCTCGGAAGTCGGCGCAGCACCGGGACGCGTCGATTCGGCGCCGATGTCGATGATGTCGGCGCCGTCCTCGATCATCCGCCGCGCGTGCTCGAGCGCTGCGTCCATCTCGAGAAAGCGTCCACCGTCCGAAAAGGAATCCGGCGTGACGTTGAGCACGCCCATGACACGCGGGCGGTCGAGCGCGATGCGGTGGTCGCCGCAGACGAGCACGGAGGAAGCGATGCCTGCCGGCGGACGCGGATCGTTCATCGTGCAGCCGTATTAGCCGGAGAGCGGGCCGGCGCCCCGCGCGAGCGCGCTAGGCGGGGCGGGCCGAGGGCGCGGCGTCCGGGCCGGCCGTGGGGCCGGTCGTGACCGGCGCGGGGAGCGACGCCGGCTTGGGCGGCCGCGGCGGCCGGCCCTGCATGATGTCCTCGACCTGCTCGGTGTCGAGCGTCTCCCATTCGAGGAGCGACTTGGCCATCGCCTCGACCTTGTCGCGGTTCTCCTCGATGAGCTTGCGCGCGAGCGTGTATTGCTCGTCGATGATGCGCCGGATCTCCTGGTCGACCTTCTGCATGGTCGCTTCCGAGACGTTCTTCTGCGTGGTGATGGAGCGTCCGAGGAAGACCTCGCCCTCGTTCTCGGCGTACACCATCGGGCCCAGCGCGTCGGACATCCCGTAGCGCGTGACCATGTCGCGCGCCATCGCGGTCGCGCGCTCGAAGTCGTTGCCGGCACCCGTCGTCATCTGGTGCATGAAGATCTCCTCGGCGATGCGACCACCGAAGAGCACCGCAATCCTCTGCAGGAGGTAGTCGCGGTCGTACGAGTAGCGGTCCTGCTCGGGGAGCTGCATGGTCACGCCCAGCGCGCGGCCGCGCGGGATGATCGTCACCTTGTGCACAGGGTCGGACTTGGGCAGCAGCTTCGCCACCACCGTGTGGCCAGACTCGTGGAAGGCGGTGTTCCTCTTCTCCTCCTCGGACATGACCATCGATTTGCGCTCGGCGCCCATCATGATCTTGTCCTTGGCGAGCTCGAAGTCCTCCATGTCCACAAGGCGCTTGCTCTTGCGCGCGGCGAAGAGCGCCGCCTCGTTGACGAGGTTCGCGAGGTCAGCGCCGGAGAAGCCCGGCGTGCCGCGGGCGATGATCTCCGCCTTGACGTCGCCCGCCAGAGGCACCTTGCGCATGTGCACGAGCAGGATCTGCTCGCGGCCGCGGATGTCGGGCAGCGGCACGACCACCTGCCGGTCGAAGCGGCCCGGGCGCATGAGCGCCGGGTCGAGCACATCGGGTCGGTTGGTCGCAGCGATGACGATCACGCCCGAGTTGCCTTCGAAGCCGTCCATCTCGACCAGGAGCTGGTTCAGCGTCTGCTCGCGTTCGTCGTTGCCGCCGCCCAAGCCCGCTCCGCGCTGGCGCCCAACGGCGTCGATCTCGTCGATGAACACGATGCACGGCGCGTTCTTCTTCGCCTGCTCGAACATATCGCGCACGCGCGCGGCGCCCACGCCGACGAACATCTCGACGAAGTCGGAGCCGGAGATCGAGAAGAACGGAACCTTCGCCTCGCCGGCGATCGCCTTGGCGAGGAGCGTCTTGCCCGTGCCGGGATTGCCGACCATGAGCACGCCGCGCGGGATGCGCCCGCCCAGCTTCTGGAACTTGGACGGATCGCGCAGGAACTCGACGAGCTCGGAGACTTCCTCCTTCGCCTCGTCGCAGCCGGCGACGTCGGCAAAGGTCACCGTGTTGTTGGACTCGTCGAGCATGCGCGCCTTGCTCTTGCCGAAGCTGAAGGCGCCCCCTCTCCCGCCGCCCTGCATCTGGCGCATGAAGAACACCCACACGCCGATCAGCAGCAGCATCGGGAACCAGGAGATGAACACCTGCGCGAGGACGCTCTGCTCTTCCTCGGGTTTGGCCTGGACCTTGACCCCGTACTTCACCAGGTCGCCGACCATCCACAGGTCGCCCGGGCTGTAGGTGACGTTGGATTTCTTGTCGGTGCTCGTCCACTTGATCGTGCGGCCCTCGATCGTCGCCGACTCGACGTGCCCCTGCTTCGCCTGCTCCATGAACTCGGAATAGGCGATCGTGTCCTTGCCGCCTGGCCGCGTATCGAACTGCTTGACGACAGTGAGGACCACCAGGCCGACCACCAGCCAGATGAGGAGGTTCTTGAGCAGGTTGTTCACAGGTTTTCCCAGGGGCGCTCGCGCGCCGACGTTTCCCTCTACGAACGGGTATCTATTCTAGCACCGCAGCCCCCCGGCCCCGTTCGGCGCGGGAAGGCTCAGGTCCCACTCTTCCCGGCGGGCGGGCGGAAGCCCTTGCCGACCAGGTACACCTCGCGGCTGCGGTCGCGCGATGCATCGGGCTTGCGCACCGTGACCTTGCCGAAGCGCGCCTGCAGCCGCTTGTGCAGCTCCGCGAAGCCGGCGCCCTGAAAGGCTTTGACGACCAAGTCGCCGCCGGGTTGCAGCCAGCGCTCGGCGAATTCGAGCGCCAGCTCGGCCAGCAATACGCTGCGTGCCTGATCCGCAGATGCAACACCACTGATATTGGGCGAAAGGTCGGACAGGACAAGGTCGGCGCGCCGCCCCTCGAGCGCCGCTTCCAGGGCGCGGAGGGCATCGTCCTCCCGGAAGTCGCCCTGCACGAAGCGCACACCGGCAACCGGGTCCATGGGCAACAAGTCCAGAGCCACGATCCGGGCGGAGGACCCCAGTCGCTCGCGCAGGACCTGGCACCAGCTCCCCGGTGCGGCGCCCAGGTCGACGACCGTCATGCCGGGGCGCAGCAGCTTGTCCTTCTCCGCGAGCTCGATGAGCTTGAAGGCCGCGCGCGAGCGAAAACCTAGGCGCTGCGCCTCCTGCACCCAGTGGTCCGAAACGTGCTCCTTCATCCATGCCCGGCCGAATTTGTGCTTTTTACCGGCAGGATTGAGCGCTTTGCGGCCTGTGCGCATAGCGAGATTGTAGTTTTGACGCGAACGCGCGGAAAGGAACGACCATGAAGATCTACAACGTCACCGTCCCCGAGATCGGCATCGTCGCCGCCACCCGCGGCATGGCCGGGGCGGGCGCTGGACTTCTCATCGCCAACTACCTTCGGCCGGACACGCGCCGCACCGTCGGCTGGACGCTGCTCACGATCGGCGCGCTGACGACGATCCCGATCGCCATGGCGCTATTCGGCAAGCGCACACGCGCGGCAGCCGGCGAGGAGTGATGAACGGCGTCAGGATCCTTGGCGTCGCGCTCCTGGTCGCAGGCCTCTTCGGCCTGTTCTACGGCCACTTCGAGTACACCAAGGAAACGCACGAAGGTCAGTTCGGCCCATTCCGGTTCTCAGTCGCCGAAAAAGAGACCGCGATCATACCCACCTGGGCGAGCCTCGGAGTGATCGCGGCAGGTGTCGTGCTGCTGGTCGCGGGCCGGCGCTGACGCTTCAGCGGCGATCGAGCGGGCTTACCACCGCGCGGCCGCCGCGGTTGAGCACGTGCGTGTAAATCATCGTGGTGCTCACGTCCGAGTGGCCTAGCAGCTCTTGGACCGTGCGGATGTCGTAGCCATCCTCCAGCAGGTGGGTGGCGAAGGAATGGCGCAGCGTGTGCGGCGTGGCGGGCTTGACGATGCCCGCGTCGCGCACGGTCTGCCGCATCGGGCGCTGGAATGCCTGGTCCGAGAGGTGATGGCGGCGGACCATGCCGCTGCGCGGGTTGCGCCGCGTGCCCACGCCTCGCGGCAGGATCGTCACACGGTCCTTGGCTCCCTTGCCGTCGCGAACGACGATCTCGCGCCGCTCAAAGTCGACATCCTTCACGCGCAGCCGTACGCACTCCATGATGCGCATGCCCGACCCGTACAGAAGCTGGCCGATCAGGCGATGCACGCCGTCCAGGCGATCGAGCACGCGCCTGACCTCGTCCTTCGTCAGCACCGTTGGCAGGCGCGACGGTCTTCTCGCGTGCTCGACTCCGGTGATCCAGGGAAGCTCCACCGCGAGCACATCACGGTACAGGAACAGCAGAGCGCTGCGGGCGAGGTTCTGCGTCGCGGCGGCGACGTGGTGCTCGACCGCCAGATTGGTCAGGAACGCCGCCACCTCGCCGGCACCCATCTCCGCCGGGTGGCGCTTGTCGTGGAAAAGAATGAAGCGTCTAATCCAATCGACGTAGGCCTGCTCGGTCCGGATGCTGTAGTGGCGGACGCGGATGCAGTCGCGGACCTTGTCGAGCAAGGGCTGCTGGGGAGGGGAGGCCGTCATGACGCTCGAGCTCTCGATGCATGCAGGCGGTGGCGCTCGGCCCTTGCGCAGCGAGTTATCCACTGCATGCCTTTTTGGGCCCCACTAATTCGGGCGACGCGCTTGATTCTCGGTGGTTTCCCGCTCCAGAAAATCAGCCGCATGGTCGATTGACACTTTTTTTCCGTCAATTAGGTTGCCTAGTTTCAGTTGGGCGTCATGAGTGAACCGGATCACACTATGGCTGTGAGGGACGTACCTGAGAGTTCAGATCCGGGGAACGCGGGTCGCCGTTCAATACATAGGCATTCGGAGGACCGGTCGCAATCGCGACGCCGCTTCACCCGGCTGTTGATCGGCCTCTTCATGGCGACGCCACGCATCGCAATCGCGCAAGGCTCTACCGTTGTCCGTCGCATGGGTGTCCTGCAGGCTGTCGAAGCGCCGCCGCCCGAGAAAACGCCGAAAGATTGGCCAGCGTTGACCAAGCTCGGATGGATGGAAGGCAGGAATCTGCATGTCGAGCGCCGCTACGCAAACGGGCGACTCGAAGCGCTCCAGCCTCTTGCCGAAGAACTGGTACGCGCGAAGGTCGAGGTCATCCTGGCCTCCGGCCCGAACCCGACGCGCGCCGCAATGCGCGCAACGAAGACCATTCCCATCGTCTTCTTCGCGAGTGGTGATCCTGTTAGCGAAGGCCTGGTTGCGAACCTTGCGCGGCCAGGCGGAAACGTCACCGGGTTTGCCGCGCCCCTGGAACTCGATGTGAAGAGCTTGTCGATCCTGAAGGAGCTGCTGCCGGCAATCCAGCGTGTCGGTATACTCGAAACCTCCGGGAACCCAGTTTTTCGCTCGTTGCGGCCGCAATTCCAAAGCGCGTGTCAATCGCTCGGCCTCGAGCCAGTGTTCCTCGAAATTGCAACCGCAAGGGACATCGATGCCGTAGTTGCACGATTCGCGCGTGAGCGTGTTGAAGCCCTCGTGTTGGTACAGGACAGCTTCTCCTTCAGGCATGGTTCGGAAATCATCCGTGCCGCGATAAAGCGTGGCCTGCCGACAATGGCCCAGGCGGCTGACTTCGTGCGAGAGAATGGTGCTCTGGCGGCTTACGTCGCGTCGGAGGAAGAGGGTGACCGCCGTTTGGCCAGCTATATCGACCGTATCCTGCGCGGGGCCAAGCCGGCTGACCTCCCGGTCGAGCAGCCTACTCAGTTCGATCGAGCGATCAATCTCAACACCGCACGCGCTCTCGGGCTCACCATTCCGAAATCGCTCCTGCTGCGCGCGGTTGAGATAATCCAGCGAGAACCTTGACGCCCAACCTCTCGCTCAAGCGGACCGCTCGCCGGAAGCGCTTACGCGCCGTCCGCTCGCGGCCGCTTAGCGTTGTTCGTTAGGGCGCGTCTCAACAACCGCTCCGGCTAATCCCGTCCTATGGCCAAACCAGAAGACTCCGTTCAACGCCAGCTCGACGCCTACAACGCCCGTGATCTCGAACGCTTCTTGGCCGAGTACTCCGATGACGTCCAAGTCTTTCGACCTCCAACTATCGAACCGGTCCTTTCGGGAAAAAAGGCGTTCGGCGAGCACTACGCGAAAAACAGATTCACGCTGCCCAACCTTCACGCTAGGCTAGTCAATCGCATAGTGTCTGGCCACATAGT
>DASVFM010000150.1:0-10083 GCA_036380055.1 Casimicrobiaceae bacterium | reverse complement strand
GCGGAAAGCTTCGACAGCGCGGGCCATGCACGCTCGTCGGCGGCGATCCCCGCAACCCCGAGCTCGCCGCGTCGGAGCTGCGCGTAGGCAACCGCCCGCACATGGTCGCCTGCATGCGCCGCCCGCCAGGCGAGCAGATACGCGCCGAGCTGCGGCGCCTGTGGACGCGCATCGAACCAGCGCGGCGGCGAGACGGCGCGCCCAGTCTTGTAATCGATGATTGCGACGCCGCCGCCAGCCAGAGCATCGACGCGATCGAGCCGAAGATTGACGCGCAGCCCCCTGAGCTCGAGGGAAAAGCGCGCTTCGCGCTCGACCACGCGAAATGGTGTTCGCGTTCGCTCGTGATCGACGAGCCAGTGTCGCAGAAGCGCGCGTAGGCGCAGCCTTTCCACCTCGATCGCGAGCGGCGGCATCGAGCGCCAGCGCAGCTTCGACACCGCGTCGGAGCTCATTGCGGCGTCGACGGCCACCTCGATGCGCGAATCGAGCTCGGCGTCCGAAAGCGCGAGCAACTGTCGCTGGTCGGAGATACCCTCCCACAGCGCCGCCAGCGCATGGTGAACCAGGACGCCGTGCTCGATCGGCGCCACGCCTTCCACCGACTGCGGCCAGACCCTCGCGCGCAGCCGGTGCACGGCGACGGCGCGAAACGGGCAATCGCTCTGCTTCTCGAAGAGGCCCGCTCCGCCGCCGAGCTCGGTGCCCGAGGCGAGGGGCGGCGCCGTCGCGTCGAGCACGAACTCGAGCGCAGTGCGCTCGTCGTAGAAGCGGCCCGCGGTTGTCGCTGCGCGAGCGAGTGCCTTGCGTGGAAGCTCGGGCAGATCCGCGATGAGCGCTGAAGGCGCGCTCGCGTAGTCTTCGGTCCCTGCAGCGTGGCTGAAGACAACGTTCGCGGCGGCGCGCCGAAAGCGCTCGGTCACCGAGCGTGCGAAGAAGAGCTCCCGCACGGGACTGGAGCGGGGCGCGCCGTGCTCGCGCTGCCACGCAATAGGCAAGAGGGGGTTGGGCTCCGGCGACGGGGGCCAGCGCTCCGCGCCAAGACCGGCCACCCACAGCGCGTCGAATGTCAGCTCCTGCGCCTCGAGCAGACCGAGGATCTGCACCGGGGTCGCCTCCCGCTCGGGCTGAAATACGGCCTCTGCCGCCATCGCGCGCAGAAGCGCGAGCGCTTCGCTCTTCCCCAGCCGCGTTTCGATCGCTTCGAGCTCGCCGAAACGCAGCAACAGCTCATTCCAGGCACACCACGCTTGGAACTCCGCGCTGTCGAGCGTTCGATCTCCCGGCCAACCGATCGCCTCCAGCCAATCGCGCCAGGCTTCGGTCCAGATTCGCGGTGACGCGCTGGCGGGAAGCCTCTGGGCCGCGCTCGCATGACGCCATCGGTCCGCGAGCGCCGCGTCGTGCCGATCGAGCGCGCGGAGGGCATCGGAGAACGCAACTTCACGCCTGCCCTCCCTCACCCATGCGACTTCGAGCAGCGCACGCCGGGTCCACAACGTCGACGCAGCCGCCAGATACGGCGAGCGCAAGGCCACGACGGCGCGCTCGGTCGGCAGCGGCCCCTGTCCGAGCGCAATCAGGTCGAGCGCCCCGCTGATTAGAGGTGCCTCGGCGAGCGGCTGGCCCAGCGAGATGTTGAATGGCCGCGCCTCCCCTTCTCGGCCAGGCCATTGCAGTGCAGGACAGAGGATGTCTTCGGCGAGCGCGAGCGCCTCGTCGCGCCTTGCCGCGAGATCCGCGACGGCGATGCCGACGAAAGCCTCGGCACTGCGTGTCGCCTCTTCGCGTGCCCACCACAGCGCCTGGGCGAGCTCATCCCGCGGCGTCTGTGCGGTCAACCGCTGCGCCCGCCCCACGGCAGTGGGCAATGCGTCGATGCGATCGATGCGCACCCCGGCGGCGCGCATTGCGTCGGCGAGGCGCGACTGCTGAGGCGACAGCTCGGCGAAGCCCACCATCAGCACCTCGAGCCGGCGTCCGCGCAGCCATCGCGGAGCGGCTCGCGCAAGCGTGTCGGCGAGCAGCGCGTAATCGAGCGAGCGCGTCTGTGCGAGCCTCGCCGCGTAGGCTTCGGCCCACGTCGCAAACGCTGCGGTGTCGTCGCTCAGCGCGGGTCTTGGCCACCCGCGCCAGCTCTCGCCGCCGGCGCCCCAAGCATGCAGCAAGTCCCAGGCTTCTGCGGCGAGCAGCGCCGCTCCGTCCGCGTCGATGAGCGGTGCGCGGAGGTGAGCGTCCCGAGCGACGACGCGCTGCCAGAGAAGACGCGACTGTGTCGGCGTCAGAAGCTGTCGGTGATCGGGCAGCGCTTCGTGCGCGATGGCGTCGAGCCATAATGACTCGAGCCAGGCGAAATAGGGAATGGCGACCGGTGTCGGCCATGCCCGGCGGCCCTTGCGCTGCGCCGAAGCCGCGAATTCGCTACGCAGGTAGCGTGCAAGGCGACGGTTCGGCGTAACGGCAACGACTCCACTCTCGAGCGCCGCCTCCAGTTCGGGCTTCACCGGTAGCATGTTAGCCGACGCACGCCGCAGCTCGGAACTGCTCCCCGCTCGGCTCTATGCTCCGTGCCGGGCCCGAGGCATGTCATGATGAAGGGTTCGAGCGCGAAGCCTAAGGAGCTACCCGATGGCGGCCTATATGCTGGTCGATATCAGAGTCACGGACCCGGTGCAGTACGAGGAATACAAGCGCCTTGCTTCGGCGGCAATTGCCAGGCACGGCGGACGCTACCTCGTCCGGGGTGGCGAGACGGTTGTGCTGGAAGGCAGCTGGCAGCCGAGCCGGGTCGTCGTCGTGGAATTTCCGGACCTGCGGCGCGCCCGCGCGTTCTACGACTCGCCCGAGTATCGCGAGGCGCGAGCCGCGCGCGAGCGCGCGGCAAGCATGAACATGGTGGCTGTTGCCGGCGCCTAGCCGGCTTTTTGCACTAGTCGCCGATCGCGGTAGCCGCGGCCGGCGCGTGCCGGCGCGAAGGTGCAGGCGATACCGCCGGCGTTGGAGCAAGCGGTTCCGCCTGGGGCGCGGTGGGCAAGGTCTCCGGAACCCAGTCGTCGACCACTCGCGTCAGTACTCTCCACTCTCCGCACCAATCGTCGTCCCTGACGAGGGGCCAGACCCCCTCAACGACGTATGCCTTCGCGGTGACCGGATTGAGGTGCGGCGCGTGACGGCGGCACTGTCCCCACAGCGGCGCCTTGCCGTCGGTGGGCTTGGCGTTGCGGCGGTCATAGTACTGGCAGTTGACGCACTTCTCCACGTTGTCGTTCGCTGCGTTCGCGCCATCGCTCGCGCTCGCGGCTGCCGTCTGCTTGGGCGTCGGCGCGACGATGGCGGCGGGAATCTTGTCAGATGTGCGTGGCATGGCTGCTCAGACGTTCAGTCGATGCACAGGGAGTACGTATCCAGTCGCGCGCTCGCGTGAGCTCAGCGGCTGGTTGAATTCTGGCCGGATGTGGCAGATCTCGGCGCGCGCTGCTCGGCCCACTGCCGCGGCCGGTCAAACAACGGCCGGAAGTAGCACGAGCGCCCCGCGTCAAAAGCAGCTTCGGCGACTTCGCGCAGAGACAGTGTCGTGCGCGGCCTGCCGATCCTCGCTGCGGGGCGATCGCAGCGCGACGGATCGAGCCGCGCCATGCGTAGCGCGATACTCAGGCGGCCCATGCGCTCACCGCGACGAGGAGTGGCGCTGGCACATTCTGCACCTGGCGCTTGAGCGGCTTTACCACATCATCAAGCGCAGCCTTGAGCTCTGCGTCTGCTTCTTCGGCGGCGCGCCGCAACACGGCATCGTAGTCGCGACGCTGGCCAGGATCGGACAGCACTGAGTAGGCTTCGTGAATCAATCGCACCAGCTTCTCATCGGAGTGCCCGTTGAGACGCTGCTTGAGCATCTGATACGCCGCCTCGATGCGCGCTGGCGATGCACCCGGCGGCAACTCAAGGTAGTCGTAATGCGTGTAGTGCACGAAAGCCTCCTTGGTTCGAATCGAAAGCCGTTGGGCGGAAGCCCCTCGAGCCTCAGGCAGCAACATCTATGCCATTGGGCGGGGCTCACAGAACGCCACGCGGTCAAGCCGTTGAATATTCTCGAAGCCGAGCCGACGAGACGGTCGGCGAGCGGGAATCAGCGGTCGACTTGGCTCCCTCGCCCGGGAGGACGCTGAGGCTGCCGCAGGGCGGCAGCCTCAGCGCGAACCGTCAGATCACCTGCAGCGGAGTGGGCCCGCGCGGTGGCGGGAATGCGCGCTCGATCTCCTCGATCCGGCTCGGTTCGAGCGAGAGTCCGGCGGCGAACCTGTTGTCATGTACATGCGCCGCCTTGCCAGTCTTGACGATCGCGCAGACGCCCTGCTCGAGCAGCCACGCGAGCGCCAGCGTCGCCGCTTTCATGCCTGCACGGACCGCGATCGCGCCGAGGCGGCGATCCGCAATCAGCCTGCCTTCGTCGAGCGGCGAGTACGCCATCACGGCCACGCGGTGCTTCCGGCACAACGGCAGCAGATCCCATTCGATGCCGCGGCAGCGCAGATGGTAGAGGACCTGGTTCACCGCGCAGCGACTGCCCGCCGGCAGCGTCAGCAGCTCCTGCATGTCGGAGCAGTCGAAGTTCGACACGCCCCAGGCGCGGATCCGGCCGCTCGTCCGCAGCTCTTCGAATCCGGCGACTGTCTCCGCGAGCGGAACGCGACCGCGCCAGTGCAACAGATACATATCGAGGCGATCGGTTGCCAGCCGCGCAAGGCTGCGCTCGCATGCCGCAATCACCCCCTTGCGCGTCGCATGATGCGGATAGACCTTGCTCACAAGAAACACGTTGTCGCGCCGATCGGCAATCGCCTCGCCAACGAGTTGTTCCGCTTTGCCATCGCCGTACATCTCCGCGGTGTCGATAAGCGTCATGCCGAGCTCGAGGCCCAGCCGTAGCGCCTCGATCTCTCGCGCGCGCTCGCGCTGACGCTCACCCACGCGCCAGGTCCCCAAGCCAAGCGTCGGCATCGAGGCACCGTTGGCAAGAATGATTTTCGGAACAGCGCGAGACACCGGCAAAGCTTACTCGATCCGCCCCCGCACCGGCGCCAGCAGTCGTCGGCGTACAATAACGCAATGCCTCTAGACCCTGCCGTAACCGCGCCTGGACGCACCGTGGTGCGTGCAGCCTGTCCGCACGACTGTCCCGATACCTGCGCGCTGGAGATCACCGTCGAGAACGGTCGGGCCATCAGCGTCGATGGCGCTGCCGACCACCCCACGACGCGCGGCGTACTCTGCACGAAGGTCGCGCGCTATCTCGAGCGCACGTATTCGAGCGAGCGCGTGCTCTACCCGCTACGCCGCACCGGCAGAAAGGGATCACGGAGCTTCGAGCGCATGAGCTGGGACGAGGCGCTCGACACGATCTCCACACGCTTCAAGGAGATCGCCGCCTCCGCCGATGGACCGCAGGCGATCCTGCCCTACAGCTACGCAGGCACGATGGGCCTCCTGCAGTACTGCTCGATGGATCGGCGCTTCTTCCATCGCCTCGGCGCTTCGCTGCTCGACCGCACGATCTGCTCAACCGCCGGCAAGGCGGGTTACGTCGCGACCATCGGCGCCTCGATCGGCACCGACATCGAGCAGTTCGAGAACGCGAAGCTCATCCTGATCTGGGGCTCGAATCCTATCGTCTCCAACCTGCACCTGTGGAGCCGCGTGCAGGAGGCCAAGCGCCGCGGGGCGAAGCTGGTCGCGATCGATCCCTACCGAAGCCTCACCGCCGAGAAGTGTCAGGTGCACCTTGCACCGCTGCCCGGAACGGACGCGGCGCTGGCCCTCGCCATGATGCACGTACTGATCGCGGATGATCTGCTCGATCACGACTACATCGATCGCTACACACTGGGCTTCGATGCGCTCCGGCAGCGCGTCCGCGAATATCCGCCGGAACGGGCCGCGCAGATCACGGGCCTGCCCGCAGCCGACATCGTTTCCCTCGCACGCGACTACGGCACGATCAAGCCCGCGGCGATCCGCCTGAACTACGGCATGCAGCGCCACGCGGGAGGGGGCATGGCGATGCGCACGGCGGCCTGCCTGCCCGCGCTGGTCGGCGCCTGGCGCGACCCTGCCGGCGGCGCGCTTCTTTCCTCGAGCGGAACGTATCCCGTGAACAACAAGGCGCTCGAGCGTCCCGATCTCATCTGGAACAACCCGCGCACGATCAATATGTCCGCCATCGGCGACGCCCTCCTTGAGGCGCGCGACCCGCCGATTCGCGCGATCTACGTCTACAACTCGAACCCGCTCGCGGTAGCACCCGAATCGGCCAAGGTCGTCGCCGGATTCGCGCGCGAGGACTTGTTCTGCGTGGTGCACGACGTATTTCTGACCGATACGGCTGATTACGCCGACATCGTGTTGCCGGCAACCACGCAGCTCGAGCATCTCGACGTGCACTCCTCATACGGGCACTTGTATGTCCTAGCCAACAACCCCGCGATCGCGCCGCTGGGCGAGGCGAAGCCCAATACCGAGGTGTTTCGGCTGCTTGCCGCGCGCATGGGGTTCGGCGAGGACTGCTTCCGCGAGAGCGACGAGGACATCGCGCGCGACGCGTTTCTCCCCGACCACCCACGGCTGCGCGGGCTCGACTGGGAGAGGCTGCGAGCGGAAGGATGGCGGCGACTCGACGTACCGACGCCGTTCGCACCGTTCGCGCAAGGCAACTTCCCGACGCCATCCGGCAAGTGCGAGTTCTACTCGGAGAGCCTCAAGCAGCAGGGAATCGATCCGCTGCCGACCTACATCCCGCCGCGTGAATCGGTTGCGAGCAACCCCGCGCTCGCGGCGAAGTTTCCACTGGCGATCATCTCGCCCCCGGCGCGGCACGCGCTCAACTCCACGTTCGCCAACTTGCCGGTGTTCATCGAGCACGAGAAGACGCCGTGGCTCGACATTCATCCGGACGATGCCGCCGCGCGCGGCATCGCCGATGGGGACCAAGTGCGGGTCTTCAACGGCCGCGGCTCGCTCCGGCTCACCGCGCGCGTCTCGACCCGGTCGCGGACGGGGGTGGTCGTCGCGCTGTCGATCTGGTGGCGCAAACTGTCCCCGGACGGCAACAACGCCAACGCGCTCACCGGTCAGGCGCTGACCGACCTCGGGCGAGCGGCGACGTTCTACGATTGCCTGGTCGAGGTAGAGCGGCTCGAGAAGCCATGCTGATCTTCCGCCAGCTCTTCGATCCGCAATCCTCGACCTATTCCTACCTTCTCGGCGACCTGCGATCGCGGGCGGCGGTGCTGATCGATCCGGTATTCGAGCAGGCTCGTCGCGATGCCGCACTCGTCTCCGAGCTGGATCTCAAGCTCATCGCCACGCTCGAAACGCACGTGCATGCGGATCACGTCACCGGAGCATGGCTGCTCAAGCGGCAGTTCGGCAGCGAGATCGTCCTTTCCGCGGCAAGCGGTGCGCAAGGCGCCGATCGCTACGTGCAGCACGGTGACCGCGTCGCGTTCGGCGGGCGTTACCTCGGGGTGCGGGCAACGCCGGGGCACACGCTCGGCTGCGTGACCTACGTCCTCGACGACGAGGCTATGGCGTTCACCGGTGACTGCCTGCTCATCCGGGGCAGCGGCCGGACCGATTTCCAGCACGGCGATGCGCGCGCGATGTACAGCTCGGTGCGAAGCCAGATCCTGACGCTGCCCCCGCCGTGCCTGCTCTACCCCGCACACGACTATCGCGGTCTGACGGTGACCAGCGTGGCCGAGGAGCGGCGCTTCAATCCGCGCCTTGGCGGAGAGATAGGCGAAACCGATTTCGTCGGCTACATGAACAATCTCGGCTTGCCGCATCCGAAGCTGATCGACATCGCGGTGCCCGCGAACATGCGCTGCGGCCAACCCGAGAAGGACACGGCGCTTCCTGCCGAGCCCGGGTGGGCGCCGCTCACGTTCACCTTCGCCGGCATCTGGGAGATCCAGCCCGACGCGCTCGAGGAGTGCGCCTCCGGCGTGCAGATCGTCGATGTGCGCGAGGTCGACGAGTACGACGGTCCGCTGGGACGCATTCGGGGAGCGAAGCTGATCCCTCTCGGCGCACTCGCCGCTCGCTCCGGCGAGCTCTCGCGCGAGCAGCCGGTCGTCACTGTTTGCCGCTCGGGTGCGCGCTCCGCGCAGGCCTCGGTGCTCCTGCAAAAGGCGGGCTTCGGCAAGGTCGCCAATCTTGCCGGCGGCATGCTGCGCTGGCGCGCCGAGGGCCACGAGGTCGATGCCGGCCAGGCCTAGCCCCGCCAACCACTTCGTCGATTCGAGGGCAAACGGCCGCGGCGCTCAGGCGGTCTTGCGCACGAGTCCGACCATCACGCCGAAAATCTCCAGCGCACCCTCCGGGCGAATGATCGGATACGCCTTGTTCTCCGGACGAAGAATGAAGCGGCCCCGCTCGAGATCGAGACGCTTGAGCGTGAACTGGTTGTCGACGATGGCGATGACGATGTCGCCGCGTCGCGCTGTGTTGCGCTTCTCCACCACCGCCAGGTCACCGTCGAGAATGCCGGCATCCTGCATCGAGTCGCCCTTGACGCGAACCAGCACCGTCTGCGAAGGGCGGTCGATCAGATAATCGTCGATAGTGAGCGCATCGGCCGCCGCATCCTCGATCGGATTCGGCAGCCCGGCGTGCACCGGCGAGTCGGCGAGCGGCCGCCCGAAGAAACGCCGCGTCGGCGCGAGCCTGCGGTCGGGAGTTGACTCGAGCAGGCCGGCGAGCTTCAGCCGTGCCACGAGCGCGGCGACGGAGGACTTGGAGCGCAGCCCGAGGAGCGCGCCGATCGAGGCATAGGAAGGCAGCGCCCGGTGACGCGCGTAGTAATCCTGCAATGCCTCCAGATAGGAACGATCGTTCGACACGGGTGTAGACTAGCGAACGATCGTTCTCCCGTCAAGCACCGATGCTCGCGCCTTCCGTCGCCTTCGTGGACCTCGAGACCACGGGCACCTCGCCCGCGGCGGGTCGGGTCACCGAGATCGGCATCGTCCGCGTCGATACCGCCGGCGCACCGCAGGAGTGGAGCACGCTGGTCAATCCCCAGTGCAGCATTCCGTTCGAGATCCAGGCGCTCACCGGGATTACCAATGCAATGGTCGCCTCCGCGCCGGCCTTCCGGCAGATCGCGGAAGAGGTCCTGTCGCGCCTGTCGGGCTGCCTCCTGGTGGCGCACAACGCGCGCTTCGACTACGGCTTCCTCAAGCACGAGTTCGCGCGCCTCGGCCGCTCCTTCAGCGCAAAGGTGCTCTGCACCGTGCGCCTCTCGCGAAGGCTCTACCCGGGCTCGGGTTCCCACAATCTCGACGCAGTGATTGCCCGGCACGGACTCGACGCGAACGATCGTCACCGTGCGCTTGGGGACGCGCGAATCCTGCGGGCGTTCGTGGACGCGATCTACCGCGACAAGCCGGCGCAGGAGATCGAAGCCGCGGTGCAGCGCCTCCTGCGTCGGCCCAGCTTGCCGCCGCAGCTGCCCGCGGACGCTCTCGAGACGATCCCGGAAACGCCTGGCGTATACCGCTTCTACGGCGCGAACGCACTGCCGCTCTACATAGGCAAGAGCAATAACCTGCGCGAGCGTATCGGCGCGCATTTCTCCTCCGACTATCGGAGCGCGAACGATCTGCGCCTATCCACCGAGATCACGCGCATCGACTTCGAGGAGACGGCCGGCGAGCTCGGCGCGCTGTTGCTCGAGTCGACGCGCATCAAGACGCTGCTGCCTGCCTACAATTTTCGGCTGCGTCGAAGGGCGGATATGCTCGCACTTCGCGTTTCGGTGGAGCCCGGCCTTCCACGCTACGTCGCGTCGGACGAGATCGATCCAGCTGCGCTCGACAATCTCTACGGGCCGTTCAACTCGCGGCGCGCGGCCCGCGAGACGTTGCGCGCATTGGCCGCCGAGGCTGCGCTCTGCTGGACCGCTCTCGGGCTCGAGCGGCGCGAAGGACCGTGCTTCGCACGCCAGCTGGGCCGTTGCGCCGGCGCCTGCGTCGGAGCGGAGACGCATGCGGCACACCACCTGCGGCTGCGCGCGGTGCTGACGAA
>DASVFM010000149.1:0-14521 GCA_036380055.1 Casimicrobiaceae bacterium | reverse complement strand
TCGCCGGCCTCGAGCGTCAGATCGACGCCTTCGACCGCGATCAGCGGCGCGGCCTCGCTGCCGAACTCGACGCGCAGGTTCTCGATCTCAAGCAGTGCCATGGGCCTTCATCGCTTCAGCTTCGGATCGAGCGCGTCACGCAGGCCGTCGCCCATCAGGTTGAAGGCGAGCACGGTGATGAGGATGGCGAGCCCTGGGACGGTCACCACCCAGGGCGCGCGCTGGATGAACTCGAGCGCGCCTGCGAGCATCGAGCCCCACTCCGGCGTGGGCGGCTGGGCGCCGAGGCCGAGGAAACCCAGCGCGGCGGCGTCGAGGATTGCGTTGGAGAAACCGAGCGTCGCCTGCACGATGAGCGGCGCGGCGCAGTTTGGCAGAATCGCGTTGAACATCAGCCGCAGCGCACCGGCGCCCGCGATGCGCGAGGATTGCACGTATTCCTTGCCGGCCTCGGCGATGACGGCGGCGCGGGTCAGACGCACGTAGTGCGGCAGCAGCACGATGGCGATCGCGTACATCGCATTGATGAGCCCCGGCCCGAGAATCGCCACGACCGCGATCGCCAGCAGCAAGCTGGGCAGCGCCAGCATCACATCCATCAGTCGCATGATCACGGTCTCGGTGACTCCGCGGGCGTACCCCGCGATCGTACCCAGCACGACGCCCAGCGACAGCGAGAGCACGACCGAAATGAAGCCGATCAGCAGCGACAGCCGCGTGCCGTAGATCAAGCGCGATAGCATGTCGCGTCCGACCGGATCGGTGCCCAGCACGAACTGCGAAGTGCCGCCCGGCGCCCACATCGGTGGTACCAGCGTGAACTGCCGGTACTGCTCGTTCGGAGGATGCGGGGCGACGACGCCGGCGAAAAGCGCGAGCAGCAGCAAGGCGGCGATCAATCCAAGCCCGACGAGCGCGCCGCGGCTCTGCGCATAGGCAAGCCAGAACTCGCGCAGCAATCCCTCGTCGGCCCGCAACGCGCCCGCCGCCGGCAAGGCATCGGGTGCTGCTTCGGCGATCGGCTCAGCCATGGCGAATCCGGGGGTTGACCACGCCGTAGAGCAGATCGACGATCAAGTTGACGCTGATGACGATCGTCGCGACGAGCAGGATTCCGCCCTGCACGACGGGATAGTCGCGCGACTGCACGCCATGCACGAGCCAGTTCCCCACGCCAGGCCAGGAGAAGATCGTCTCCGTCAGGATGGCGCCCGACAGCAGCAGCCCCACCTGCAGCCCGATGACCGTGATCACCGGAATGAGCGCATTGCGCAGCGCGTGCACGAGGATCACGCGCCATGGGGGCAGGCCCTTCGCCCGTGCGGTGCGCACGTAGTCCTCGCGCAGCACTTCGAGCATCGCCGAGCGCGTCATGCGCGCGATCACCGCGAGCGGTATCGTTCCGAGCGCGATCGACGGCAGAATAAGGTGGGAGAGCGCCGAGCGCAAAGCCGCCCAGTCGCCGAGCTTCAGCGTGTCGAGCAGCATGAAGCCGGTTGTGGCGGGCACGTCGAATTCCACGGCGATGCGGCCGGAAACCGGCGTCCAGCCGAGCTGGACCGAGAAGAACAGGATCAGCAGCAGCGCCCACCAGAAGATCGGCATCGAGTAGCCGGTGAGCGAGGCGCCCATCACTGCGTAGTCCGCTGGCGTGTTGCGCCGGAGCGCGGCGAGAATTCCCGCGGGGAGCCCAAGCGTGACCGCGAAAAGCATGGCGAAGAAAGCGAGCTCCACGGTCGCCGGGAACAGCGTCACGAATTCCTGGAGGACGGGCTCGTGCGTCGTGAGCGACGTGCCGAGATCACCGTGCAGCACGTTGCCGATGTACTCCCCATACTGGACCGGCAGCGGCCGGTCGAGACCGAACTCGTGCAGCAGCCTCGTCCGACGCGCGGGGTCCATGCCGCGCTCGCCCGACAGGTTCTCGACCGGATCGCCCGGAATAAGGTGAATAAGGGCGAAGGCGAGCAGCGTGACCCCGATGAACGTCGGGACTACCAGCGCGGCGCGGCGGAGAATGAATGCGAGCACGGCCGCCCCTCACTCCGGCACGGCGACGCGCCGGATGGTCAAGCTCCGACGCGTCCCGAACGCGTGACCCGGCGGCCGGCTGCGCGCGGCGCGGGGCAGGCCGTTATGGCGCCGGCGCGATGTCGACCTTGTCGAAGTAGTGGTGCGCCGTGGCGTCCATCTTGTAGCCCTTCACCTCGTTGCGCACCGGGTCGAAGCGCATCGAGTGCGCGACGGTTATCCATGGCGCCTCTTCCTTGAAGATCACCTGCGCTTGCTCGTAGAGCTTGGCGCGGTCCGCCTGCTTCGGCGTCTGCGCCGCTTTCACCACCAGGTCCTCGAACTGCTTGTTGCACCAGCGCGCATTGTTGCCTCCGCCCTTGACCGCTTCGCAGCCAAGCAAGGGCACGAAGAAGTTGTCGGGATCGCCGTTGTCTCCCGACCAGCCGAACATGACCACTTGGTGCTCGCCCTGCTTGGCGCGCTTGCGATACTCGGCCCATTCGTAGGTAATGAGCTTGGTCTTGACTCCGATCTTCTCCCAGTCGGCCTGGATCATCTCTCCCACGCGCTTGCCATCCGGGTTGTACGGGCGCGTCACAGGCAGATACCAGAGCTCGAGCTCGAATCCGTTAGGAAAGCCCGCCTGCGCGAGCAGCTCCTTCGCCTTCGCCGGGTCGTAGGGGTAGTCCTTGATTGCGTTGTTGTAGCTCCACAGGATCGGCGGGATCGGGTTCTTCGCCACCTGTCCGTTGCCCTGGTAGACCGCTTTCAGAATGGCGGCCTTGTCGACCGCCATGTTCAATGCCTGGCGCACACGCTTGTCGTCGAATGGCTTCTTCTCGACGTTGAACGCGATGTAGCCGATGTTGAGCCCTTCCTTCTGCTGCACTGTGATCTGCGAATCCTTCTTCATCTCGTCGAGGTCGGCCGGCTTCGGGAAGGCCATCACCTGGCACTCGCCGGTCTTGAGCTTCGCGTAGCGCGTGGTGGCATCCTGAGTGATCGAGTAGACCAGGTTGTCGATCTTGGGTCGCCCGCCCCAGTACTTGTCGAACGCCTTGTAGCGGATGATCGCGTCCTTCTGGTAGGAAACATACTCAAACGGCCCCGTGCCGATCGGGTAGACGTCGGCGGCATTGGGCGTGCCCTTCTTCTGCATCGTTTCGAAGTACTCCTTCGACAGGATCGATGCGAAGTCCATCGCCATGTCGGCGAGGAACGGCGCCTCCGGCCGCTTCAGATTGAAGCGCACCGTGTAGTCGTCGACCTTCTGCACCGAGTCGACGATGTTCTTCATCCCCATGTCGTCGTAGTAGGAGAAGGTCTGGCCCGCCGTCATCTTGTGGAACGGGTGGTTCTCGTCGGCCATCCGATTCCAGGAGAAGACGACGTCGTCGGCGTTGAAGTCGCGCGAAGGCTTGAAGTTGGCGTTGCTGTGGAACTTCACGCCCTTGCGCAGCTTGAACGTGTAGGTCTTCCCGTCGGGCGATATGGTCCACGATTCGGCCAGTGCCGGGACGATGTTGGTCGTGCCGATCTCGAACTCGACCAGCCGGTTGAACATCGGCACCGAGACGGCGTCGAAGGTCGTCCCCGTGGTGAAGAACTGCGGCTGGAATCCTTCGGGGCTGCCTTCAGAGCAGTAGACCAGCGTTCCTTTGCCCGCGGCCGCGAACGGAAGCGCGGTGAAGACAGCGAGCAGCGCGACCGGCAGCAGGCGCCGCACTGGCGAGCAGTTGACCATGAAATCCCCCTCCAGATGTGCGTATGCGGATGTGAGATCGCCGAACGGCGAATAACTCGTGAATCCTAGTCGCCCGGGGCTTTCATGGCAACTGCGGGTACTCCGCGCTCGCCATATTGCGCCCAGGGCTCCTCTCACGCACCCTCGAACGTGCCTTGCCGTAGGACGATCTCCTACTACAGATTCGGCGCCCCGCTGATGGTCGAACGCTGCCATCAGGGGCAGTATTTGCGCTGAGTCCAGGGAACACAGTGAGGAGGCCCAAGATGCCCCAACGACGACTCCACCGCACGCTGCTCGTCGCCTTCGCTACGCTCGCCGGGGTGGCAGGCGCAGCGGGACCGCAAACGGAACAAGGGAACGCGCAGAATCCCGCCGACGCATCGCGGCTCGCGCTCGCCAATGTAGCGAGCGACTCCCCTTACGACTATCGCTCGCTGAAAGACGGAGGCTCGTACTACGCACCCGGCTCTTACGGATCGTGGTTCTACGTCGCGCCGCCTACGAGCGACGCAACCGTCGCGAGCACCACGAACCCGGTCCGCGCGTCCACTCCAAGGACGCCTCCGCCTGCGCTGCCGACCTACTACGACTACGACCGCTTTCGCGGACCGCTATTTGGGTAGTCGAGATCGACTAGTCGCGCGCGGCAAGCTGTGCTGCAGCGCTTACTCGGTAGGCTGACCCAGCGACTCGAAGATCCCCTCGAGCTGCGGACTCATCGACAGGCCCAGGGTGCGGCCCGAGGGCAGCTTGCGCAGGAACCATTGCTCGTAGATCCGCTCGAGCTCACGTGTCTCGGCGAGCTGCTCGAAGCTCTTCTTCACCAGCGCGTCCAAGTCCCGATCGTCCTTGCGGTACATGATCCCGTACGGGTCGTAGGATAGGTACTCGTCCAGCACCGCGAAGTCCTTCGGGTTCTTCGACTCCGCCGCCGTGGCATAGAGCACCGCGTCATCGCCGGCCCAGGCATCGGCCTTGCCCGAGTCCAGCGCCTGAAACGCCTGGTCGTTGTCGCGCACGGTGAGCAGCTTCATGCCCAGCTGCTGCTTGGCGTCGACGGCCTTGACCGCAGCCTCGTTGGTGCTTCCCTCCGTGACCACCACCGTGCGGCCCTTGAAGTCCCGGTACGAGCGGAGCTTCGAGGCGCGCTTGACCAGGAGCTTGGTGCCGCTCACGAAGATGATCGGCGAGAAGGCCACTTGCTTCCGGCGCTCGGCATTGTTGGTCGTCTGGCCGCACTCGAGATCGACCGAGCCGTCGAGCACCATCGGAATGCGCGTCTGCGGCGTAACCGGGAGGTATCGGATCTGGATCGTGTCGTCGCCCAGCTCGCCGCGAATGTCCTCGACGATGGCGAGACAGATGTCGATCGAATAGCCGATCGGCTGGCGCGCGCCGGGATCGCGCGCCGAGTTCATATAGGAAAACGGTACCGAGGCGTCCCGATAGCCGATGCCGATGATCTTCGTTTTCTTGATCTTCGCCAGCGTGCCGCTGAGCTCGCTGACTCCTATCGCTTCCTGTGCGAGGGCTGCCGGCATGCTCGCGCTGGCAAGGAAGCAGGTGACCAGCGCCAGACTCGCCAGCCTGGTCGTGGCAGTAGTGCTCATCTTCGCCGTCCTGATCGATCAAGCCCGGGCGGGCGCCAGGCCCTCGTCGCGATCAATTTCCTGCTGCGCCTGAGCCTCGGGTCGCAGCTCGTCCTCCCATTTCGCGACCACCGCCGTGGCCAGACTGTTCCCTACCACATTGGTCGCCGACCGTCCCATGTCGAGGAACTGGTCGATACCCATGATGAGCAGCAGCCCCGCCTCCGGAATGTTGAACGTCGCGAGGGTTGCGGCAATCACGACGAGCGACGCGCGCGGGACGCCGGCCATGCCCTTGCTCGTCACCATCAGGATGAGCAGCATCGTAATCTGGTCGAGCGTCGACAGCGGAATCTTGTACGCCTGCGCGATGAACAGCGTGGCGAACGTGCAGTACATCATCGACCCGTCGAGGTTGAACGAATAACCGAGCGGCAGCACGAAGCTCGTGATCTTCTTGCTTGCGCCGAAGCGCTCCAGCTGCTCCAGCGTCTTCGGATATGCCGCCTCGCTACTCGCCGTGCTGAACGCGAGCAGGATCGGCTCCTTGATGAGGCTGATGAGTCGCTTGACGCGGGGTCCGAGGAACATGAAGCCCGCCAGAGCGAGCAGCCCCCACAGGATGAGTATGCCGAGATAGAACTGGCCCATGAACTTGCCGTAGGTCCAGAGGATGCCGAGCCCCTGCGTCGTCACGATCGACGCCATCGCGGCGAAAACGGCGATCGGCGCGAGCGCCATCACGAAGGCGGTGACCTTGAGCATCACGTGCGAGAGCTGCTCGATCCAGCTGATGACGACGCCGGCCTTCTCGCCGAAGGTCGAGGCGGCGGCACCGAAGAAGACCGAGAAGATGACGATCTGCAGGATCTCGTTGTTGGCCATCGCCTCTATCACGCTGCGCGGCACAAGGTGGGTGACGAACTCGCGGAACGAGAGCGAGGAGGTCTTGAGGTTCGCCGAGGTGCCGACTTCGGGCAGCGGCAGGTTGAGCGAGGCCCCCGGCTGGAGAACGTTCACCAGGACGAGGCCGAGCAGCAGCGAGACGAGCGAGGCCGTGATGAACCAGGCCATCGTCTTGATGCCGATGCGCCCGATCGCCTTGGCGTCACCCATGTGCGCGATGCCCACGACCAGCGTCGAGAAGACCAGCGGAGCGATGATCATCTTGATCAAGCGCAGGAAGACATCGGTGAAGAGCGAGATGTAGCCGGCGACCGTCTTCGCGGACTCGGGTGTCGGAAGCAGGTTGTGGCACAACCAGCCGACGCCGATGCCCGCGAGCATCGCAAGAAAGATCCACGTCGTGAGCTTCATCTTCTTCGTCTTCTTCATGCCTTTCCCCTCTGCTGATCGTCGTCGTGGCGACGTCCGGAACGCGCCGGCCGGTGTGTTTAACACTAGCCCCTCAGGGCACGGAAAGCAAACCTTCGCACGCGGTGTTAGCTGCGCCGACGCCTCATGCGCGCAGCGAACAGGCAGATGCCGGCGGCCACCGAAACGTTGAGCGAGGGCACCGAGCCCTGGAGCGGAATGCTGACGATGCGGTCGCAGGATTCGCGGGTGAGACGACGCAGGCCCGTGCCTTCCGCGCCCAGCACCCATGCGATCGGCCCCGACAGATCGGCGTCGAAAAGGCTCTCGCTGCCACCCGCGTCGGCGGCAAGAAGCCACACGCCAAGCTCCTTGAGCTCGCGCAGCGTGCGCGCAAGGTTGGTCACGCTGACCACGGGCACCGTCTCGGCGGCCCCGGACGCGGCCTTCGCCACCGTGGCGTTGATGCCGACGGCGCGATCCTTGGGCACGATGACGGCGTGCGCGCCGAAAGCGTCGGCGCTTCGGAGGCAGGCGCCGAGATTGTGCGGATCGGTGACGCCGTCGAGCACGAGCAGCAGCGCAGGCTCGCTCAGATCCTCGAGGATCTCGCCCAACGTGTGCTCGCGCGCTTCCGCGGAGACGAGCGCCACCACGCCCTGGTGGCGGCCGTGACCGGAAAGCGCGTCGAGGCGCTTGTCGTCGACGGCGTGTACCGCGACGCCCGCGGCTTCAGCGCGCTCGGCGAGCTCGCGCGCGCGCTGGTCGCGCCGCGCTGCCGCGACGTAGATCGCCCGCACGCTCTCGGGCTGCGCGCGCAGCCGCGCAGTAACGGCGTGAAAACCGAAGACGTGCCGCAGATCGCTCACTCTCGCACCCGCCGGAGTCTGGCGACGCGAGTGTAGCGCACCGCGGGGCGGCGGCGCACGAGCCCGACGCCGCGCTAGCGATGAAGTGCCAGCTCACCGGCGCGAAGTCACGGACGAGCGGGTCGCGTGGTGGCGGCTCCGCCCAGGGACAAACGGCCCGATCAGTCGTCGAACTCGACTTCGGTCGCCTTGACCACCTGGCCGTTGAGAACGCCCTGTACGTGCACGCTTTTTCCGGTGGCGAGATCCGCGGCCGTGCCATCGCTGAACTTGGCGCTGCTGGCGTCGATCACGCGGCCAGCCACAGTGAAGTTGGACACCGATACGAAGTTCGTGATCAGCCCCTCTACCTCGACTTCCTGCGACCCGGAAGAGCTTTCGACTTGCACGGTCGATGCGACCAGGACGCCGTTCTGCAGCGTGCCTTGTACAAGCACGCTGACGCCGTTCGCGAGATCGCTCGCCTTGCCCCCAGAGAAGGTCGCCTGAGAGGCATCCACCGGCTGCCCGGCAACAATGAAGCTGCTCACGCTGACAAAGGTGCTTATGGTCCCCTGGACGGTGAGCGTTGTGGGCGGCGTCTGCGCGAAGGCCACGCTCTGCGCGACCAGCGTTCCGCCCTGCAGCACGCCCTGCACGGTCACGTTGCGGCCGTTGGCGAGGTTGCTCGCGTTGCCGTTGCTGAAAGTCGCCGACGATGCATCGACCTGCTGCCCGGCGACCACGAAGCTGGACACCGATGCGAAATTGCTGATCGTCCCGGTGACCGTGACCGTCGCCGGCCCGGGGTTGCCGGTGAGAAACTGCACGTCGCTCGCGTTGAGAACGCCGTTCGCCAGCGTCCCGCCTACGCTGACGCGCACGCCGTCGGCGAGATTCGACGCGCTGCCTCCGCTGAAGTTCGCCGCACGCGCGTTCACCTGCTGGCCCGCGACGACGAAGTTCGAGACCGAGACGAAATTGCTGATTGTCCCGCGGATCGACGTCGTCGGTTGGCCCGCCGGCGGCGCATCGGGATTCAGGCGCTCTAGCCGCGTGGCGACCAGCCCTTGATCGCCAGGAAACGCAAGAATCGACAGGCGATCGCCAACCTGAACCGCGGCGAGCGAGAAGTTGGGCACCGTCGCCGCGCTGCTGTCGATGAACTGCGTACTCGTCGTCACGTGCACGACCTGGCCGCCCACGGTCACCGAGCCCCCTGACGAATCGACAACCTGTGCGACGCCATCGAGCTCGATCACCGGCGAGTGCTCGATCTCCACCTTCGCGGCGATGAGGGCCCCGCCGATCACGTTGCCCTTGACATCAACGAGCGCGCCATTGGCGATCATGTCCGGCGTTCCGTCCTCGATGCTCGCCGCGCTGGCGTCGATCTGCTGACCGCTGACCTGGAAGCTGCCGAGTCCCATGAAGCTGGTGACGACGCCTTCCAGCTCCACGTGGGCCACGTCGGGCGGCGTCGGTGTGACGATCGTTATGGTCTGCGCCGCGACCGTCGCCACGGGCGACGGCTGCGTTCCGGTTACGCTGGCGGTAGTGCCGTTGGCGAACGCGGCGGGCACCGACGCGACCGGAATCCCGTTGTAGTCGAAGCCCTGCCCCCCTATGGCGAACGTGCGCCTCGTCGTGTCGAGCGCGCTCACCACGCCCGTCACCTGCAGCGGCGCCGTCGCGGGATTCGCGGCAGGGTAGATGATGACCAGCGTGGCGAGGACGTTGCCCGGATCCGCGCGAAACCCGCTTACCTCGACCACCTGGTTGAGCAAGGCGTTGAAGGTTCCGCCGCTGTAGAGGGTCGCCGCGTTCGTCTGCACGAGCTGCCCGAGCACGGTGAATGTCTGCGCGGCAGGATCCACGCCGGTCACCACGCCCTGGATCTCGGCGTGATAGTCGATGCTGGTGACCCGTATCGAGCCGTCGGGCTGCAGCGCGCTCAATACCGTGACCACCATGCCGACCGCGAGCGTCGAGTCCGCAACGGGCTGCCCGTTGACGGTCACCGTGGCCCCTGTGGTGGCAAAGGTCTGCCCGCTGACGACGATCGAGTGGTTGCCAACCGCAGTGATCGTGCCCTGGGTGGCCTGACCCGCGGCGCCGGTGCCGACGATCCCGCCATCGGCGAGGTTCGTTCCGCCTCCGCCGCAGCCGCCGAGCGAAAGGGCAAGCAGCACGACGGCGCTCGCAGCCAAGATGGTCCACCGCGACGGAGACGTCGGATTCATTTGCGACTCCTTGGTTTTTGCTTTGCGGGCTTCGTGTTCTCCGGCTCGGCTCTCTCGTCCGGAGCCGCCTGCCCTGGCATCGGCGCGGAATAGAAAAAGACGCCCAGTCGGATGCGCATGCGCTTCCCGGGCGACGGCGGATCCTCCCGCTCGAGCGCCATCCCCCGCTTGTTGATTTCCTTCAGTACGTCGACCGACAGTTTTTCGGCTTGCGCTCGCAGCGCCTCGACCGATTCCGGCGAGAGCGCGTCGTAATAGACGCTGCGCTCGAGGAACGGCCTGCCCACCCCTTCGAGGTTGTGCGCGCCTGCGGCAAGGTGATCGTGCATCGCCTCGCCGAAGTAGAAGGCCTTGGCGTCGAGCTCCTTGCCCGGCACGAAGCCGGAGGTCACGAGGTGCACGTAGTCGTTGGCGTCGACCTCCACGACGCCGAGCCGCAGCAGCTCGTCGAGCACCGAGCGCGGCCGCACGTTCTTGCTCACCGACTCGACCAGCGCAGCGAACGACTGGTCGCCTCCCTGGCTCGGCGTGCGCGGCAGCGCGCGCGGCCGGCCCAGATCGTCCGCATACGCGCGGTCGCCAAGCCAGCGGGCGACGATCTTGGTGCCGAGCGTAAGCCCGGGTGGTGTTTCCGGCTCAGGGCCCGGCTCGCGCAGCAGCCGGCGGATGTCCTTGCGATGCACGCCGGTGAGCACCGTGAGCCGGCTGTCGGTCGGCCGCTTGCCGCCGAGCGTGAACTCGCTCGCCGCGGTCTCAACGAAGATCGACTTCAGCATATCGGCCAGGAACGGGTACGTGATGCCGCGTGCGACCAGCACGCGCACGAGCGGACGCAGCACGCGACGGACCGCGGCGACGATGGACTCGCGCGGCGCGAGCGACGGGCCGACCCCCCTCTCCCCCGCTCTCGATTTCCCGCGATCGGCCTTCAACTCGACCTCTCCGGCTGGCCACCCCTGTCGAACAGTGGTGCGGGAAATTTTCCCACATCGACGTCCGCGGCGGAAGCCCGCCCGCGCGGTCGGTGGTCCCGGCGAGGCGCCGTCGGTATAATTCGTCCCTGCTTTTAGTCCGATACGCTGTTGTAGCTCAGCTGGTAGAGCAACTGATTCGTAATCAGTAGGTCGGTGGTTCGAGTCCACTCAACAGCACCATCTCCAGCGCGTTTCGGCGATAGCATCGACTAACAAAAGGTCGCCGTTGCACCCCCCTTGCAACCAACGCGATGCCGCGGGGGCGCCCTGCGCGATTCTGGCAACCCTGCGCGCTGGATTTGCACTTCGCGCACGGCCGCCGGTCGGAAGGACACGATGCACAAAGTTATAGTGTGCACATTCAGTGCGCTTTGCGCCTGTACCTCACCCGCATCGAGAACCTCTGTGCGGGATGCTTCGTCACCCGACCCTGAACTCACGCGCACGCGCTACGAATGCGCCCGGGATGTGCAAGTGGCGGGAAGGTGGCCCACGCCGCAGGTCGGCACCGGCACTGCATTCGACGGGCAGATGGCGTTGTTGAGGCAGAACGCACGCGCGAGCGCGCTCTTCGACGAGTGCATGGCCGCGCATGGCTATCGTCGCCAGTAGGGGCGATGCGGGGTCTCAGAATCGGTGTGCTCGCGTTCGGCATCGCTTCTGTTGCGATCGCCGGCGTGCCGCTGGTCATTCCAGGTGCCGACTCGATGCCCACGGGCGCGCTCGGCGATGCCGTGCGCTATGGTCAAACCATCGTCAACGATACCCAGAACACCGTAGCGAGCTATGTAGGGAACGGACTCACCTGCTCGCAATGCCATATTGGTGGCGGCACCGTGGTCTACGCGGCGCCGTTTGCGGGCCTGCCGGGACTCTTCCCCGAATATCGCTCGCGCACCGGCCGGGTCGAGACGCTGGAGGAACGCATCAACGATTGCTTCCTGC
Source organism: Casimicrobiaceae bacterium (assembly GCA_036380055.1). Classification (GTDB taxonomy): domain Bacteria; phylum Pseudomonadota; class Gammaproteobacteria; order Burkholderiales; family Casimicrobiaceae; genus PALSA-1003. Next base: position 2,848 of record DASVFM010000149.1, on the reverse strand, counting down.
GCTCGATGAACGGACAGGTGCTACCGGCCTACAGCCGGGAGATGATCGCGCTCCTCGCTTATATCGGATGGCTGTCGCAAGGCGTGCCGGGCGGCGTCGAGGTGACCGGTCGCGGCTTCCGGGACATTCGGAGCCCAACGCCTCCCGACGCGACGCGCGGCAAGGCGCTGTATGCCGAGCGTTGCAGCGCCTGTCACGGCGCGAATGGACAGGGGGTGCGCGCGTCGGGCCGCGGCTACGCGTTCCCGCCCTTGTGGGGCGCCGATTCATTCAACCAAGGCGCGGGCATGGCGCGCGTCTCGATCGCGGCGGCGTTCATCCAGACCAAGATGCCGCTCGGCGCGGGTGGGACGCTGACCGACCAGGAGGCATATGACATTGCCGCATACGTCACCAGCCAGCCGAGACCGGCGTTCTCCAAGGCCGCAAGCGACTGGCCACATGGCGACGCTCCACCCGACGCCACGACAGGACGCAGACCCGCCGCTACGCACTGAGCGGACGATAGCTGGCCCGCCGGGCGCCGCGCGGGCGGCCATGGGCCACTACTCGCGCGCGGGGAAAAGGCTGGCGATCGCCCAAGGACACGAGATACGGCGCGCGCGAGCGACGGCGCGCCGACAACTCACGCTAACGGCTTACATTGTCCATGCACGTGGGACGCGAACTACCTCGCCCACTTCTGCAGAAATTCACCCACCGATGCCGGATCCATCTTGCGCATCGCCTCGAACTCGCCCTGCTTCTGCGCGAACACGATGCGGCCGTCGGGCTCGATGACGGCCAGCGCCGGCACCCCCTTCTCTAGTGGGATGCCATAGCGCTCGGCGATCGCGAAGTTGTCCGTGATGCCCTTGTCGCCAACGTTCACGTGGACAAGGACGTAATGCTTGTTCAGCAGCGCGGCGTTTTCGGCGGCGTGGAAATAGCGGTCGAGCACGATGCAGTCGGTGCACCAGTTGCCGCCGAAATCGACGAGCACCCGGCGGTTCTTTTTCGCCGCCTCCGTGCGGGCCGCCTCGACGTCCGTGTGAGCACGGGCAATCGCGGGATAGATCGCGGCGGCGGCCACCGCGAACGCTGATGATGCCGTGACAAGCGCGACGAACAGGGCGAGCGTCGAGCGAAGCGCCCTCATTTGAAGCGTCCTCTGATGTCACAGCGGCGGCCTTCTTCCGGGGCCGTCATCCGGCTGGAAACCCTGAGAAATAGCTCACGCCCTTCATTGAGGCTATGCGAGGTCCGAGATCTTCGATCCACCATGGTATGCCTCCGGTGATCGTCGATATGCCTCGGCGCAACGTTCAGAACAGAACCATGGTCCCGTCGGCGTGCTTTTGCGGTACGCTGCATAAGGCGCGTGCATCTTGCACACTGGATCTATCCAGGCTGGATCCAAGGCCGGTGCCAGCTCGATGGAATAAAGCGCCACGTGGTCAGCAATCGAGCGCACCGCTACGTTCCCCATGTCCCGCACAACAATTCCAGACGCTGCGGCGATGTTGGCAACCGGCTGGGTCGCCAACAACTGTCCCGGGGACGCTAACGCAGCGATGCGTGCCGCAATGTTGACTGTCGAACCAAAGAGGTCGTTCGCTCTGCGGAGCACTGGGCCGTGGTTAAGTCCGGTCCTTGTCAATGGAATCCGTGGCTCGGATCGGCAGGCTGGAAGCAGGCGTCCGAGCACCTGAAGTGCGGTTGCCGGGTCAGGAAAGCCAAACATCGCCTCATCGCCTATCCACTTGATCGGAGGCCCAAGCCCTCCGAGCGCCTGGCGCACCAACTCCTCGAAGCGCCCAAGTACTGCTATCGCCGACGCATCTCCATAGACATCTGCTATTGCGCTGAAGCCCGCCAAATCGACAAACGCGACGGTCGCGTCCGCAGACTCGAAGCCGTCGACAGCACCGACATTCGCACTCATAGCTGATTGTGGTGGGCTCCGTCGTGTGGGTCAAGCGACGGGTGTCGGCTCTCGGCCAGAAGCAGACATCCGTCGAGCTACCGAATCACCTCGTCCGCGCGCAGCAGCATCGACTGCGGAATCACGATGCCAAGCGCCTTGGCGGTCTTGAGGTTGAGGATCAATTCAAACTGCGTGGGCTGTCGGACAGGAAGATCGGCGGGTTTTGCACCGCGAAGGATGCGGTCGATGTATTCGGCGCGCACGCGGCTTGCTTCGGCGTCCGTCGGCCTGTCATGCCATCTGCCTCCCCTCAGGCTGCGGCTGGGTGCCGGTGACTATAGAGGAGCCTTAGGCGACTGCAATCATGGGCCATGTCCGCTTCGGGGCGGCCTGCGGCCGTCGCTAACCGGCCAGAAGCGGTCCTTCGGCGAGTTACCCCAAATGCGGACCTTTCCTGAGGCCAAGCGTGATCAGGTCAAACAGTGGCGGCTCAACCCCCTATTTCTGCGCCGCGTCGTTTGCCGGTTGCGGCATACGAACATCCGCCACGACCTCACCCACTGCCGCACGCGGGCTCGCCGATCGGCAATGAGTACGTCATCGGCGGCGGAACCATACCGTCGGTTGACGGTGCGATAATTGATCCACTCTGCCGTCGATCCTCTCCATCCAGGGCCTTTCCAAGACCTACGCCGGCGGGCGCGAGGCGTTGAAGCGTGTCGACCTTGAGATTCGCGAGGGCGAGATCTTCGCGCTGCTCGGCCCGAACGGCGCCGGCAAGACCACTCTGATCAATATCGTTTGCGGCATCGTCACGCCGAGCGGCGGGAAGGTGACCGTCGGCGGCCACGACATCCTCGCCAACCCCCGCGCCGCGCGCTCGATGATCGGCCTCGTGCCGCAGGAGCTCGCCATGACGCCGTTCGAGTCGGTGATGGCGTC
>DASVFM010000148.1:0-7056 GCA_036380055.1 Casimicrobiaceae bacterium | reverse complement strand
CGGCGCAAGGACGTGAACTATGCCCTTCCCGAATTCGAGCGCGCGCGAGAGCCCCTCGCGCAGTGCCGCCTCGGACTTGGCCCGCACGTCGATCTCCGCGACCGGCAGCTCGATCGTGTGCTCGCGAAAGCGGTCGAGCCGCGGCCAGCGCTGCGTCGGCAGAAGCTCGCCATCGACGCGCAGCGCGGCGAAGCCCTTGCGGCGAGCCCACTTGGCGAGGTCGGTGTAGTAGCCCTTGCGCGCGACGATGAGCGGGGCGAGCAGCGAGATGCGCCGCCCTCGGTAGCGGCGCAGCAGCGCGGCAGCGATGCTGTCTTCGCTCTGCGGGACGATGGGCGCATCGTGCTCGGGGCAATGCTGCGTGCCGAGCTTGACGTAGAGCAGCCGCAGGAAGTGATAGGTCTCGGTGAGCGTGGCCACGGTGCTCTTGCGGCCGCCGCGGCTCGTTCGCTGCTCGATGGCGACGGTCGGCGGGATGCCGAAGATCGCGTCGACGTCGGGGCGCGAGGCGGGCTGCACGAACTGGCGCGCATAGGCATTGAGCGATTCGAGATAGCGCCGCTGCCCTTCGGCGAAGAGGATGTCGAAGGCGAGCGTGCTCTTGCCGCTGCCCGAAACGCCCGTCACCACGGTGAAGCGGTTGCGCGGCAGGTCGAGGTCGATGCTCTTCAGGTTGTGCTCGCGCGCGTTGTGGATGCGGATCGCTGCGTGATTCGACGCCGGCCGCGGCGGCCGTGGTGGAAGCGCTTCGCGGACCGAGGTCGCCGCCGCGTACTCCTTGAGAGCCGTCCCGGTGTGCGAAGCGGCGCAAGCCATCACTTCCGGGACGCTTCCCGCGATCACCAGCTCCCCGCCTGCATCGCCCCCCTCCGGACCGAGATCGATCACCCAGTCCGCGGCGCGGATGACGTCGAGGTTGTGCTCGATGACGACCAGCGAGTGGCCGGCCGCGATGAGCTGACGGAACGCGGCGAGTAGCTTCGCCACGTCGTCGAAGTGCAGTCCCGTCGTCGGTTCGTCGAAGAGGAAAAGCTTGCTGCGCGCCTCCCGTGCCGAGGCAGCCGGGGCAGCGAACGCCTGCACGAGGTGGCCCGCGAGCTTCAGCCGCTGCGCCTCCCCGCCGGAGAGAGTAGGCACAGGCTGGCCGAGCTTCATGTACTCGAGGCCCACGTCGACCAGCGGCTGCAGCGCGGCCGCGATCTGCGCATCGCCGGCGAAGAAGCCGCGCGCCTGCGCGACGGTCATCTCGAGGACGTCGGCGATCGATCGGCCATCCAGCGTGACTTCGAGCACCTCGGCGCGGAAGCGCTTGCCGTCGCAGTCGGGGCAGCGCAGGTACACGTCCGAGAGAAACTGCATTTCCACGTGCTCGAAGCCGTTGCCGCCGCAAGTCGGGCAGCGCCCCTGTCCCGCGTTGAAACTGAACGTTCCCTGCGTGTAGCCGCGCTCGCGCGCGAGCTCGCTCGTCGCGAAGCGCTTGCGGATCGCGTCGAAGGCGCCGACGTAGCTCGCCGGGTTCGAGCGCGTCGTCCGGCCGATGGGCGTCTGATCGACCATGACGACCTCGGCGATGCGCTCGTGGCCGCGCAGCTCGCGATGCGCGCCCGGCGCCTCGGTGGGTCGACCCTTCGCCCGCAGCAGGGACGCGTGGAGCACGTCCTGCACGAGCGTCGACTTGCCCGAGCCGGATACGCCGGTCACGCACACGAGCCGATTGAGCGGGATCGCGATGTCGATGCCCTTCAGATTGTGCTCGGTGACCCCGAGGATCTCGATACGCGGGGCGTTGGCCGCCGGGGGTGCCGAGCCGCCGTCGTCGGCGCGCCTGCGGCCGCACAGATAGTCCGCGGTCAGCGAGCCCGCTGCGCCGGCAAGCGCCTGCGGCGTCCCGAAGAAGACGATCTCGCCGCCGCGCTCACCGGGACCAGGGCCGATGTCCAGAATCCGGTCGGCGGCGAGCATGACCTGCGGGTCGTGCTCGACAACCACCAGCGAGTTGCCCGCGTCGCGCAGGCGCTGCATGACCCCGATCACGCGCCGGATGTCGCGCGGATGCAACCCGATCGAAGGCTCGTCGAGCACGAAAAGCGTATTCACGAGCGAAGTGCCGAGCGCGGTGGTCAGGTTGATCCGTTGCACCTCGCCGCCGGAGAGCGTGCGCGACTGCCGGTCGAGCGTGAGATAGTCGAGGCCGACGTCGGCGAGATAACCGAGGCGGGCGCGAATCTCGCCGAGCAGCAGCTCCGTTGCTTCGTCGAGAGGCGCTGGCAGCGTCAGTCGCGAAAAGAACGTGCGTGCCCGCTCGATCGGCAGCAGCATGAGGTCGTGGACTGTGAGTCCCGGCAGCCGTGCGAGCATTCCGTCGTCGAACACCGCGCCGGCGGGGCGGAAGCGCTGCGCCGGATCGAGCACGCAATCGGCGTCTTCCTTGCTGCCGAGCCGCCAGAGCAGTGCATCGGGTTTCAGCCGCGCTCCCTTGCACGCGGCGCACGGCGTGTAGGCTCGATACTTCGACAGCAGCACGCGGATGTGCATCTTGTACGCCTTGGTCTCGAGCCAGGCGAAGAAGCGGCGCACGCCGTACCACGTCCCCGGCCATGACTTGCGCCAGTTCACCCACTCGGGCTCGCCTTCGAGCACCCACGCGCGGACATTGTCGGCGAGGTCGCGCCACGGCGTATCGAGCGGAACGCCGCGCTTCTTGGCGTATTTCTCAAGGTCGTCCTGACATTCGCGGAAGCTCGGGCTCTGCCACGGCTTCACCGCGCCGTCGCGCAGCGTCTTGGAGGCGTCGGGCACGATCAGCCCGTAGTCGATGCCGATCACCCGACCGAAACCCCGACAGGTCTCGCAGGCGCCGAGCGGAGAATTGAAAGAAAAAAGGCTCGGTGTGGCGTCCTGGTAATGAATGTCGCAGTCAGCACAGTGCAGATCGGTGGAGAAGCGCCAGGTTGGCGGCGCGGGCGCTGCAGCGGTCTCGGCACCGTCAACCGCCACGTGAACGTCGACGCGACCCTGCCCCACGCGCAGCGCCGCCTCGATTGCCTCGATCACGCGCGTGCGCTCGGCGTTGGAGAAGCGGAAGCGATCCTGCACGACGTGGAGCTGCCCGCCATCGCGCGCGTGGATGCGCGTGTAGCCCTGCCGCTCGAGGAGTTGCACGACTTCCGCTTCGGAGAAGTTGTGCGGTACCCGGACCGGGAAGCTCAGGACGAGCCGCGGATCGCCTGCGTCGCGGCTGCGCTCGGCGAGCGCTGCAAAAATCGAGTCCGGCGTGTCACGCGCCACACGCTGTCCGCAGCGACGACAGTGAAGCTGCGCGGCGCGACCATAGAGAAGCTTCAGGTGATCGGCGAGCTCGGTCATCGTGCCCACCGTCGAGCGCGAGGTGCGCACCGGATTGGTCTGGTCGATGGCGATCGCCGGCGGAATGCCTTCGATGCGCTCCACGCGCGGCTTGTCCATGCGATCGAGGAACTGCCGTGCGTACGGCGAGAACGTCTCGACGTAGCGCCGCTGTCCTTCGGCGTAGAGCGTGTCGAAAACGAGCGAGGACTTGCCCGACCCCGATACCCCGGTGACGACGATCAGCTCGTTCAGCGGCAACTCGAGCGACAAGTGCTTTAGGTTGTTCTGGCTCGCGCCGCGGATAACGATGCGATCGGTCATGGAGATAAGTGCGCAGGTCGCGCTGCCGCGCCGAGCTTCACGGGCCGCGCTGCTGGGTTCGATTCCGGATTACGCCCCGCCGCGCTGCTCTGCTTCGGTGCCCTCGAGCTGCGAGAAGCGCACCGGCAGGATCTCGCGGGTGGTTACGGCGCCAGCGTCGCTCTTCTCGACGAGCAGCAGCTGCTGCGAGCCGGAGAGCCCAGCGGGGATCACCATCCTGCCGCCCGGCTTGAGCTGCTGGAGCAGAGCGGCGGGGATGAGATCCGGGGCTGCCGTGACAATGATCTTGTCGAACGGCGCGTGCTCCGGCCAGCCATAGCAGCCGTTGCCGATCTTGAATTCGATGTTCCGGTAGCCCTGCCGACCGAGACGCATCTTCGCCTCGCGCGCGAGCTCCTCGATGATCTCGATGCTGTAGACCTTGCCGCAAAGCTCGGCCAGCACCGCGGCCTGATAGCCGAGCCCCGTGCCGATCTCGAGCACCGACTCATCCTGGCCGATGTCGAGCAGGTCCGTCATGAGCGCGACGATGAAAGGCTGCGAGATTGTCTTGTCGTAGCCGATCGGCAGCGGCACGTTCGCATAGGCGTAGGGCTGCAGCTCGACCGGGACGAAATCGTGGCGCGGAACCTTGCCGAGCGCTTCCATCGCCGCGCTGCCCAGCGCGGCCTTGCCGATGCGCGCGCTCACGTAGATCGTCTCGGCGGCGATCTCCATCAGCATGAATTGGCGCAGCTTGACGAAATGCTCTGCGCTCATGGGGTTCGGCACGGCGGAGCGGGTATGCGGAAAGCGACCATTCTAGGGTGAAACGGGATCGGGTGGTCGGTTAGAATGCGCGGCGCGAGTATCGTTCCCATGAGCACCGAACTGCTTCCCAGCGTCGAGATTGAAACCGCGCCCAACCCGGATGCGAGCGTGATCTGGCTGCACGGGCTCGGCGCCGACGGAAACGATTTTGTGCCGATCGTGCCCGAGCTCGGGCTGACACCAGCCCCCGCCGTCCGGTTCGTGTTCCCGCACGCGCCCGTCCGGCCGGTGACGATCAACAACGGCATGCGCATGCGGGCGTGGTACGACATCTCGGCTGCCGACCTGCAGAATCGCGCCGACCTCGCCGGCGTGCGCCAGTCGCAGGCTCTGGTCGAGGCGCTCATCGAGCGGGAAACGACCCGCGGCGTGGCGAGCGCGCGCATCGTGCTCGCGGGCTTTTCGCAGGGCGGGGCGATCGCGCTCTACACGGGATTGCGCCACGCGGAGCGCCTAGCGGGGGTGATCGCTCTGTCGACGTACCTGGTAACCGCGGACAGGCTCGCTGCGGAAGCGAGCACCGCCAACCGCGGACTGCCGATCTTCATGGCGCACGGCACCGCGGACCCCATCGTGCGCTACGCGTGGGGCGAGGCCTCGTGTCGCACGCTCGAGGCGGCGGGCTACCCGGTGGAGTGGCACAGCTACGGCATGCCACACTCCGTATGCATGGAGGAGATCGCGGCGCTCGGTGCCTGGCTCAGGCGCGCATGGTGAGGCGCGCGCCGTCGTCGCCGACCACGCTGAAGCCAAAGCGTGTGTAGAGGCGTCGCGCCGGATTGCATTTGAGGACGATCAGCTCGACGAACCCGTTCCTGCTGCGCGCCATCTCGAGAATGGCGGCGAGGATAGCGCTGCCGAGGCCGCGGTTGCGCTCCGCGGCCACGACTTCGATGTCACGCAGGAACACGCGGCGCCAGCTCCGCGTGAGGCAGATGCGCCCGACGAGTTCGTCGTCATCGGCGAGCCGCGCTCCGTCGCGGACGATGAGGACGTTGCGCGCCGGCGCGTAGGCGTCTGCGAAGTACGCCCGCTGCCAGTTCTCGTCCCAGCCCCAGGTCGCGTCGACGTATTCGCGCATCGCCTCGCGGTGCAGCTCGAAGAGGCGCTCCTCGTCGTCGCGCGAGGCGCGGCGCAGCGCGAGCCCGCGGAAAGCCTCCGCGCCTGCGAGCGTTCTCGCCAGGGGCTCAATCCACCTTGCCACGTGGGGGTGCCTCGCGCGGCGCATCCTTGGGGCGGATGCCGCGGCGGCCGAGAGCGTCGCGCAGGAGAAACTCGATCTGCGCATTGACGCTACGCAGCTCGCCCTGTGCGAGCCGCTCGAGCGCGGCCCACACGGCGGGATCGAGCCGCAAGAGGAAAGCCTTCTTCTGCGCCATGTCCGGTCAACGCCTTCGGCCCGGCGCAGCTCGCCCTGAAAGGACTTGAGGCTGGCTCATCTCGGGCGCCGGAAGCGCCACCAGAAGAAGAACTGCGCCGCGAGCACGCAGACCGCGAGCGCGGTGATGAGCGCCCAGAGGATATCGTTGTCGAGGCGCGGCGGCTGGTGCGCGTTGGCTTCGACCACGAGCAAGTGCAGGGCGATCAGGAATGCGGTCACCAGGCAGCCGAGCAGAGCCCCCGATGCTGCGAGGCTCGCGTAGGTTTCCTCGCGACGCTCAGGAGCGAGCCAGTACTCGCGTGCGGGAATGTTGACGAGACGCGGCGCAAGCCGCGGAAGCACGGCGCAGGCGAGGAGAATGATCGCTGAAGCGCCGAAGATCGCCGCCGCCATGAAGGCGAGATAAGCTCCGCGCGACATGAAGCCGCCGGCGGTGCCGGCGAAGTTGAAGCTCGAGGCGACCCGCAAGGGGAGGCTCTCTGCAGTCGCGTAGAGGATCGCGCCGGCCGCGATCAGGAGCGCGACCAGCAGCGACAGCGGCAGCCGGAGCATGCCCGCCTCAGCCTCCGTGTCTGGCGGACCTCGCAGCGAGTATCGCCAGCGCGAAGCCCATGCCCGCGCCGAGGGCGAGCCCGATCGGACTGTTGCCGAGCGCGGTGCCGATCGCGGTGCCGGCGGCGGCACCGATCGCGGTCCACGTGCCGGTATGCCTTGCTCTGATGATGATCATAGCTATCTCCTTGGGGCGAAAGGGTGCGCGAGGCGCTCAGTTGTAGAGCGTCCCTGTGTTGATGACCGGCTGCACCTCGCTCTCGGCGCAGAGCACGGTCATCAGGTTGCTCACCATGGCCGCACGGCGCTCGTCGTCGAGGTTCACGACTTGCTTCGCCGAGAGTTCCTTCAGGGCCATCTCGACCATCGAGACCGCGCCGGTGACTATCTTCTGGCGCGCGGCGATGATTGCCTCGGCCTGTTGCCGACGCAGCATCACCTGCGCGATCTCCGGTGCGTAGGCGAGATGCGTAAGGCGAGCTTCCTCGACTACGACGCCTGCTTTGTCGAGCCGCTGCTGCAGCTCCATGACCAGCGCGCGGTTCACGATGTCGGCACTCGCGAGCAGGGTCGGCTGCCGCGGCGACGCGCCCGACGGCGCAGACGCTGAGGGCGCGATGCCGTCGCCCTCGTCGTAGGCGAAC
>DASVFM010000147.1:0-3245 GCA_036380055.1 Casimicrobiaceae bacterium | reverse complement strand
ACGACGCGCCAAAACCTGCAATTCAACTGGCCGCAGCTCGAGGATGCACCGGAGATCCTCGCCGAGCTCGCCACGGTCGAGATGCATGCGATCCAGACCTCCGGCAACTGCGTGCGCAACATCACGGCCGACCATTTCGCCGGCATCGCCGCGGACGAGCTCGTCGATGCGCGTCCCTATGCCGAGCTGATACGGCAGTGGGCGACACTGCATCCCGAATTCGCCTACCTGCCCCGCAAGTTCAAGATCGCGGTCAACGGATCGACGATCGACCGCGCGGCCACCCTCGTGCACGACATCGGCGTGCACGCAGTCCGCAACGATGCCGGCGAGGTGGGCTTCCGCATACTGGTCGGCGGCGGCCTCGGGCGCACGCCGATGATCGGCTACGTCATCCGCGAATGGCTCCCGCGCCAGGAGATCCTGAACTATCTCGATGCCATCCTGCGCGTGTACAACCGCTTCGGCCGCCGCGACAACCTCTACAAGGCACGCATCAAGATACTCGTCAAGGAGCGCACACCGGCGGAGTTCACGCGCGCCGTGGAAGAGGAATGGAAGCGCTCTCGCAGCGACGCGGCAGCGGTACCGGATGAGGAGATCGACCGCCTCACCTCGTTCTTCGGCGCCCCGCCCTACGCGCCGCTGGCCGGCGACGACGCGGCCTTCCGGGCTGCGGTCGCAGACAATCGTCCGTTCGGCAACTGGGCGAAGCGCAACCTCTTCCCGCACAAGGTGCCTGGATACACGGCGGTCACGCTGTCGCTCAAGAAGACGGGTGTGCCGCCCGGCGATGTAACTTCCGATCAGATGGATGCCATCGCTGCGCTCGCCGACCGATACAGCTTCGGCGAGTTGCGTGTTACGCACGAGCAGAACCTCGTGTTCGCGGACGTGCGCCAAGCGGATCTGTTCGCACTATGGGGCGAGCTGAAGGCGCTCGGGCTGGCCACGCCCAACATCGGGCTCCTAACCGACGTTATCTGCTGCCCGGGCGGGGATTTCTGCTCCCTCGCCAACGCCAAGTCGATACCGATCGCCGAGGCGATCCAGCGGCGCTTCGACGATCTCGACTACCTGCACGACATCGGTGAAATCTCGCTCAACATGTCCGGCTGCATGAACGCCTGCGGTCATCACCATGTCGGCAACATCGGCGTGCTCGGCGTCGACAAGAACGGCGACGAGTGGTACCAGGTCTCGATCGGTGGCGCCCAGGGCGAAGGCGCCTCGCTCGGCAAGGTGATCGGTCCGTCCTTCGCGGCGCAGGAGATGCCCGACGTCGTAGCGCGGCTGATCGAGGTCTACATCCGCCGCAGGCACGAGGACGAGCTCTTCATCGACACCGTGCGCAGGCTCGGTATCGAACCGTTCAAGGAGCGCGTATATGCCGCGGCTCATTAAGGACGGCGCCATCGTCGAGGACCGCTGGACGCTGCTGCGCGACGCGCGCTCGCTCGCCGATCTGCCGGTGGCGGCGCCGGTCATCATTCCGCTTGCGTTGTGGCTCGCCGAGCGCCCTGCACTCGCGGCGCGTGGCGAAGTCGGCGTGTGGCTCAAGCCTGACGACGACCCCGAGGCGCTCGCGGGCGAGCTCGCGTCGCTGCCGCTGATTGCGGTGGACTTCCCGAGGTTCACCGATGGCCGGGGTTACTCGAGCGCCCGACTGCTGCGCAGCAAGCATCGCTTCTCCGGCGAGCTGCGCGCGATCGGCGATGTATTGCGCGATCAGCTCTTCTACATGCGCGAATGCGGCTTCGACGCATTCGCGGTGCGCCCCGACTGCAGCCTCGAGGACGCGCTCAAAGGGCTCGACGATTTCTCCGTCGGCTACCAGGCGACGGTCCGCGAGTCCGTCCCATTGTTCCGGCGGCGGTTCGGCCCGGGCAAGGTGCACGAGCACTCTGGCGCGGCGAACGACCCGACATGAGGCACGAACGTCGCCCCGCCGAAGCGATCGAGCTGCTGCGACAGATTCCCCTGCGCCACGCGGCGACGGCGCTCGCGAGCAGCTTCGGCGCCGAAGACATGGTGCTGGTGGACATGACCGCGAGGCACGGGCTGCCCATCGCCGTCGTCACCCTGGACACCGGTCGCCTTCCGGAGGAGACCCACGCGCTGATGGACCGCGTCCGCGCGCATTACGGCATTGCGATCGAGGTGTACTGGCCCGACGCGCGCTCGGTCGAGGCCTACGTGCGCGCTCAAGGCATGAACGCCTTCTACCGCAGCATCGAGCTGCGGCAGAGCTGCTGCGCGATTCGCAAGACGGAGCCTCTGGCTCGCGCGCTCGCGGGCCGCGGCGCCTGGATCACCGGGCTGCGACGGGCGCAGTCGCCGACCCGCGCCCGCCTGGCAACCGAGGAGTTCGACGCGGTCCACGGCCTCCCCAAGTTCAACCCGTTGGCGGACTGGAGCGAGGACGACGTCTGGAGCTACGTGCGCGAGCGCGGGGTGCCAACGAATCCTCTCCACGAGCGCGGCTATCCAAGTATCGGCTGCACGCCTTGCACGCGCGCCATCGAGCCTGGCGAGGGCATCCGTGCCGGCCGCTGGTGGTGGGAGGCTGCCGAGCACAAGGAATGCGGCCTCCATCGCCGGCCGCTCGACGTCGCGGTCCGCGTCGTGGCGGAGCAACGCGCATGAACGCGCAACCACGCAACGATGCAACCCGCCCCGACGTCGCCGGGAGAACGCTGCGATGAACGGCATCGTCTATCTCGTGGGTGCGGGCCCAGGTGCGCCGGATCTGCTCACGCTGCGTGCGGCGCGCATCCTTGCCGAGGCCGATGTCGTCTTTTACGACGCGCTGGTCCATTCCGCGACGATCGCCCTCGCCGCGAGCGCAGAGAAGATCGCGGTGGGCAAGCGCTGCGGCAAGCACGCCACGGCACAGAAGTTCATCAACAAGCGACTCGTCGACGCCGCGCACACGCATGCGGTCGTGGTCCGGCTCAAGGGCGGCGACCCGATGCTCTTCGGCCGCGCGCAGGAGGAAATCGCCGCGCTGGAAGCTGCTCAAGTCCGTTACGAGATCGTGCCCGGCGTCACCGCCGCACTCGCTGCGGCGGCCGAACTCGGCACGTCGCTCACCCAGCGTGGAGTCGCACGCAGCGTCGCTTTCGCCACACCCCGCGTGGCCGAGGGCGAGGCGCCGAGCGACTGGGCGCGCAGCATCGCCACGGCGGACGCCGGAGCCATCTACATGGGCGTCGGCCAGGCGGAGCAGATCTCCGCAGCGCTCA
>DASVFM010000146.1:0-9417 GCA_036380055.1 Casimicrobiaceae bacterium | reverse complement strand
GTTCGTCTCGGCGCTGGCGGCGTACGCGCTCACGCGCCTGCGGCTGCCGGGGCGTCACCTCATCATGGCGATACTCCTCGCGATCGCGATGTTCCCGCTGATCTCGCTGATGGTGCCGCTGTTCAAGGTAATGCGGGACCTCGGGCTGCTCTACACCTACCTCGCGCTCATCCTGCCCTACGCCGTGCTGTCGATGCCGGTGTGCACGCTGGTGATGGCGAGCTTCTTCCAGGACATTCCCGCCGACCTAGAGGCCGCAGCGATGGTGGACGGCTGCTCGCGCGTCGGCGCGCTGTTTCGCATCGTGGTGCCGCTCTCGGCGCCCGGCGTGTTCACCGCGGCGATCCTCGCCTTCGTGAACGCCTGGGATGAATTCCTTCTCGCGCTGACCATGATGAACCGCGTCTCCATGCGCACACTCTCGGTCGGGATTACGCTCTACCAGGGCGAGTTCGCGTTTCCCTGGCCGCTCATCTCCGCGGCGCTCATCGTCGCGATCGTCCCCATCTCGATTCTGATCGCGCTCTTCCAGGAGCGCGTGGTCGGCGGGCTGACGGCCGGGGGAGTGAAGGGATGAGCACCGGATTCGGCGCGGGACGCCTTGATTGACAACGCCCGCGACGACGGGCAGGGGAGATCTTTGACCGGACGACAGGAAGAAGTGTCGGGCCTGCCGCGGGTGCTCGGATTGCGGGATGTCGTCCTGCTCTACGCGGTTGCGATCATCGGGCCGCAATGGCTTTCGACGGCGGCGCAGGCCGGCGCTCCTAGCCTCGCGCTGTGGCTGCTCGCGCTAATCGCGTTTTTCGTTCCGTGCGGCTTCGCCGTTATGGAGATGAATTCGCGCTACGCGGGCGAAGGCGGTCTCTACGTCTGGGTCAAGCAGGCGTTCGGGGATCTCCACGGCTTCGTCTGCGGCTGGTCCTACGTCGTGTCCAATATCGTGTTCTTCCCGACGCTGCTGCTGTTCATGACTGCCGCCGCGGCCTACGGCCTCGGGGTGCCCGGACTCAAGGACGACTTCGCATTCAATGCGGTTCTGTCGCTTCTCGCTGTCTGGTTCGTGGTCGTGGCGAACATCTTCGGGCTTGCCAGGGCGAAGTGGATCCCCAACGCCGGCTCGGTCGTGATGAGCCTCGTGCTCGTCTTGCTCATTGCCGCGGCGTTCGTCCTTGAGCGTCGGTTCGGGAGCGCGACGACTTTCGCAGGAGCTCTGCTGCCTGATCTTTCTGACGGCTCGCTGGTGAAGGCCTTCGCGACGATGATGTTCGGATTGGTGGGCTACGAGCTCGCACCGCTGATGGGCGCCGAGATCCGCGAGCCGCGGCGCGTGATCCCGCGCGCAATCGTGCTGTCGGGCCTGATAATCGTCGCGTTCTATGTCGGCGGCACCTGGGCCCTGCTCGCGGCTCTGCCGAGAGCGCAGATCGACGCGTTGTCTGGCGTACCGGAAGCGATGGCGACGATCGCGAGCAGGCTCGGCGCGCCGGCGCTCGGACCCGTCGCGAGCGCGCTGATCGCGATTGCGAGCATCGGCGGCCTTGCAGCCTGGGTGACGGGCGGCGTGCGCATGCCCTACGTGGTCGGGGTCGATCGCTATCTGCCGGCCGCTCTCGGTCGCCTGCACCCGCGCTGGCACACACCGGTCGTCGCGCTCGTCGTCGTCGGCGTTCTCACCACCGCCCTCGTCCTCGTGGCCCTCGCCGGGGCGACCGTCGGCGAGGCCTACCAGGTACTCGTGGACATGACGATCATCCTCACCTTCGTCCCACTCGTGTATCTGTTTGCGGCGCTTCCGGTGCTGCGCGCCAAGCGCGCCGGCGAGCGGGAGGCGGTGCTGCGCATTCCGGGTGGAACGGTCGGCATCGCGTTCGTGACCGTGCTCGGGGTGGGCTCGACACTGCTCTCGATCGTGTTCGCTCTGGCGCCACCGGACCACGGCTCGGTGCCGATGTTCTACGCCAAGGTGATCTCGGGTTGCGTTCTGTTTCTCGGGCTTGGTCTCGTGTTCTATCGGTCGCGGAGCAGCGGCGGCGACGCAGCGCTGCGCAACGGCGACGAGCAGTGACGCTTTTCGAGCCCGACCGCCACGAGGGACTCGCCGCTCCGCGCTGGGACGAGGCAGCCGCAAGGCGCGCAATCGGGGCGATCGTCAGCGACACGGAGGAGCGCTTCTCGCCGCGCGAGCTGTGGCCGGCCCATCCGCTCGATTACGAGAGCGCGCCGCCGAGCGAGCCGTACACGGACCTGTACCTGGGCGCCGCGGGAGTGATCTTTGCGCTCGATGTTCTCGCGCGGCGCGGCTTCGCCGAGTCGACGGCGCGCTTCGCCACAGTCGCCGCAGAGCTGGAGGAGCGGAATCGTTGCGAGCTGGAAGCAGGCGGGTGGGGGAGCGAATCCTACCTCGGTGGTCGATCGGGCGTTCTGCTCACTCGATATCGGGTGGCGCCATCGCACGAGGTAGCAGACCAACTGGCAGAAGCGATCGCCGCAAACACGCATCACCCGACTCGCGAGCTGATGTGGGGCGCACCGGGCACGATGCATGCCGCTCTCGAGATGAACGATCGCACCGGCGAGGAGCGTTGGGCCGAGCTGTACCGCTTGGGGGCGAGGGCGCTCGCCGCTTCCCTCGAGCAGCGCGTCGACCGGGCCCTGTGGATTCAGGAGATCTGGGGCCGGCGCCTCGCCATGCTGGGCGCCGCGCACGGCTACGCCGGCAACGCGGGCGCCATCGTGCGCGGTCTCAGTTTGCTGCCGCGCGCAGAGCGCAGCGCATGGATCGATCGCATCACGCAGACGACGCTCGCGACGGCCACGAGGGAAGGCGGGTTCGCCAACTGGCCGGACCTCGTCGGCCCCGGGCGCCGGCCCTTTCTACTTCAGTGGTGCCATGGGGCGCCGGGCTTCATCACGAGCCTCGCTTCGCTCGCCGACCGCCGTCTCGACGAGACGCTGCTCGCCGCCGGCGAGCTCGTCTGGATGGCCGGCCCGTTGCGCAAAGGCCCCGGCCTGTGTCACGGCACGGGCGGGAACGGCTACGCGTTTCTGAAGCTCTTCGAGCGCACCGGCGACGCGCGCTGGCTCGAACGCGCCCGCGCGTTCGCCATGCACGCGATCGGGCAAAGCGAGGCGCACGCTGCGCGCTACGCGATGCGACGCTATTCGCTCTACACCGGCGATCCCGGGCTCGCGATCTATCTCCTGCGCTGCATCGAGGGAGCGGCGGGCTGGCCTGGGCTCGACCCGGAGCAATGAGCCAAAGTCCCGCGATATAATCTTTTGACCTTTCCCGCGGGCCTGCGGCTTTCCGGCCGCAGGCCTTTGTTTTAGCCTCCATGCACACGCACTTCGACCGCACCGCGTTCCTCGAGGGGGTGCGCGACATGTCGCCGATGCTCCTCGGCATCGTCCCGTTCGGAATCGTCTGCGGCGTCGGCGCCATCGCAGCCGGCGCCTCTCCCATTGCCGCGCTCGCGATGTCGATGATCATGTTCAGCGGCGCAGCGCAGATCGTCGCGACGCAGCTCCTCGCCGCCGGCGCTCCGTTCGCGGTGATCGTGCTCTCCTGCCTGGTGGTGAGCCTGCGGCTCATCATGTACAGCGCGGCGCTCGCTCCGTACACGCGCCGGCTCGACCGTCGCTGGCGAAACCTCCTCGCCTACGTCCTTACCGATCAGGCGTTCGCCCGCACTATCCAGCGCTTCCGCGACTCCGACGATACCTCGGGCAACGCCTCGTATTTTCTCGGCAGCGGCGCGCTGCTGTGGGTCGTCTGGCAGTTCTCCACGCTCGTCGGCGTCTTCGCGGGGAAGGTCGTCCCGTCTTCCTGGCAGCTCGAGTTCGTGGTGCCACTGTGCTTCCTCGCAATCCTGGTTCCGCTGCTCCGCGATCGGGTGTCTGTGCTGGTCTTCGCGGTCGCGGCCGTGGCGGTCGTTGTGCTCGACGCGATGCCGCTGCGCCTGTCGATGATCTGCGGCGGTCTGCTCGCGATCGGGGCCGGCGTTCTCGTCGACGAGGCGCGGGCACGCACTTCGAGGCGAAGGACGCGATGAGCCGCGAGCTCACCATTTGGCTGCTGATCTTCGCCGTCGGCGCCATCACCTATGCCGCGCGGCTCTCCTTTATCGCCCTCTTCGCGCGGCGCGAGATGCCGGCGCTGCTCGCCGAAGCGCTCAAGCACGTGGCGGTGGCCATGGTCACCGCAATCGTCGTGCCGGCGATCGTCTTCACCTCGCCCGGCACACTCGGGCTCGATGCGGGCAATCCGAAGCTCGTCGCCGCGCTCGCCGCCGCCGCGGTTGCGTGGTGGCGGCAGAGCGCCGTGCTCACCATCGCCGTCGGCATGGGCGTGCTCTGGCTGCTGCCGTATCTTGTGCGTTAACATCGACCATCATGCGCTTCGAAGGCACCGACACCTACATCGCCACGCCGGATCTCATGCTCGCGGTGAACGCCGCGGTTACTCTCGAGCGGCCGCTGCTGGTCAAGGGAGAACCGGGAACGGGCAAGACGATGCTCGCCGAGGAGGTCGCGCGCGCGATCGGGCGGCCGCTCGTGCAGTGGCACGTCAAGTCGACGACGAAGGCGCAGCAGGGGCTGTACGAATATGACGCGGTATCGCGACTGCGCGACTCGCAGCTCGGTGACGAGCACGTAGCCGATATCGCGCATTACATCAAGCGCGGCGTGCTGTGGGAGGCGTTCGAATCGTCCACCCCGGCGGTGGTCCTGATCGACGAGATCGACAAGGCGGACATCGAGTTCCCGAACGACCTGCTGCGCGAGCTCGATCGGATGGAGTTCTACGTCTACGAGACGCAGCAGACGATCAGGGCAAGGCATCGGCCGCTCGTGGTGATCACCAGCAACAACGAGAAGGAGCTCCCGGACGCGTTCCTGCGCCGCTGCTTCTTTCACTACATCAGGTTCCCGGACAAGGAGACGATGACCCGCATCGTCGATGTGCATTTTCCGGGACTGAAGAAGACATTGCTGAAGGAGGCGCTGGAGGTTTTCTTCGAGTTGCGCGAGGTGCCGGGTTTGAAGAAGAAGCCTTCCACCTCGGAGCTTCTCGACTGGCTCAAGCTCCTTCTCGCCGAGGACATCCCGCCCGAAGCGCTGCGCAGCTCGGACAAGAAAGTGATCATCCCGCCGCTGCACGGTGCGCTGCTCAAGAACGAGCAGGACGTGCATCTGTTCGAGCGCGTCGTATTCATGTCCCGATCGGGGCGCTAGATGGCGTTCGTCGAGGCCGTGACGCTGCGCGGCCGGCACGCGACGCTCGAGCCGCTTGCACGAGAGCACGAGGAAGCGTTGCGCCGCGCCGCTGCGGACGGCGAGCTGTGGCGACTGTGGTACACGTCGGTCGCGCTGCCGGAGAAGATGGGCGAATACGTGGCGGCCGCGCTGGAGATGCGCGAGAAACTTGGCGCGATGCCGTTCGTCGTTCGCGACGCCGCGGGCGAGGTCGTCGGCAGCACCCGGTACTTCAACGTCGACGCCGCCAACCGCCGCCTCGAGATTGGCCACACCTGGTATGCGAAACGCGCGCAGCGCACGGCGCTGAACACGGAGTGCAAGCTCCTGCTTCTCGGCCACGCGTTCGACGAACTGCGCTGCATCGCGGTGGAATTCCGCACGCATTGGTTCAACCACGCCTCGCGAGAGGCGATCCTGCGGCTCGGCGCCAAACAGGACGGCGTGCTGAGGAATCACCAGCTCGGGCGCGACGGCAGCTACCGCGACACGGTCGTGTTCAGCATCATCGAGAGCGAATGGCCCGCAGTGAGGCGACACCTTCGCTTTCTGCTCGAGCAGCCGCGCTAGCCAATCGCATGCTCATCGACTTCTTCCTCTACCTCAAGACTGCGAAGCTGCCGGTCTCGACGCGCGAATTTCTCACCCTGCTCGACGCGCTCGAGCACAACGTTGTTTCGAACAGCATCGACGACTTCTACTTTCTCGCCCGCACTTGTTTGGTGAAGGACGAAGCACTCTACGACCGCTTCAACCTCGCTTTCGGCGCCTACTTCCACGGCGTCGAGGGCATCTTCGACATCCGCGCGGAGATCCCGGAGGAGTGGATCCGCAAGGCGATCGAGGGAACGCTCACCGAGGAGGAGAAAGCGCTGGTCAAGGCGCTAGGCGGCTGGGACAAGCTCATGGAGACTCTGAAACAGCGCCTGGAGGAGCAGCGCGCGCGACATCAGGGCGGCTCGAAGTGGATCGGCACCGCGGGCACGAGTCCCTTCGGCGCCTATGGCTACAACCCCGAGGGCATCCGCATCGGACAGGAGAGCGGACGCAGTCGCAGCGCAATCAAGGTGTGGGACGAGCGCACTTTCCGCAATCTCGACGATTCGGTGGAGCTCAACACTCGCAACATCAAGATTGCGCTGCGGCGGCTGCGCCGCTTCGCGCGCGAAGGCGTGCCCGAGGAGCTCGACCTCGAGGCGACCATCGAGGGCACGGCGAAGAACGCGGGATGGCTCGACCTGCATCTCGTGCCCGAGCGGCGCAATCGCGTGAAGGTGCTCCTCTTCCTCGACATCGGCGGCTCGATGGATCCGCACGTGCGCGTCTGCGAGGAGCTGTTCTCGGCGGCGAAGAGCGAATTCCGGCACCTGGAATACTTCTACTTCCACAATTGCGTTTACGACCACGTCTGGCGCGACAACCGGCGGCGGCGCAACGAGCGCATCGCCACCTTCGACATCCTGCACAAGTACGGTCCCGACTGGCGGCTCGTCTTCGTGGGCGACGCGGCGATGAGTCCCTACGAGCTCGTGCAGCCGGGGGGAAGCGTGGAATACATGAACGACGAACCGGGCACGATCTGGCTCAAGCGGCTGATCGACGCCTACCGGCATGCGGTCTGGCTCAACCCCGAGCCCGAGCGCTCGTGGAGCTACATGCGCTCCACCCAGATCGTGCTCGAACTGCTTGGTCCGCGCATGTTTCCGCTGACGCTCGACGGTCTCAATCGTGGGATTGCCCTGTTGCGTAAATAGGGCTTCGCGCGCGAGGTCACCCGTCGCGGCGACCCAATCACTTGAATTTGAAGGCAATTGGTGGTGATAATGGCATGTCGGCGGCGACTGGCGGGGTGCGCGCGTCGGCCTTGAGCGAAGGAGTAGACGATGTTCAGACATCTGACCGTGCTTCTCGTCGCGGCGGCAGCGGCCGCTTCCGCGAGCCCCGCTTCGGCCATCACCTGCTATACGCTCCTCGACGCAAGCGACACCGTCATCTACCGCGGCTACGAGCCGCCGGTCGACCTGAGTCAGGCCGGTGCGGCCGAGCGCGATGCGATGCGCCAGCGCAAGGAATACATGATGGTGGGCGATGTCGACGAGTGCTTCCTCGTCGCTAGCAGCCGCTGGATGACCAAGGGGACCCCGGGTGCGTCCGGTCCTGCCAGCGTGGACGAAATCGTCGCCGACGTACCGTCGCTGGTGACTGGAGCGCCGAGCGGAACCCCGAGCTCGTATTCAGGCAAGCGCGGGCCGGCGCCGCCTCCGGTACCGGCGGCGCGCTCGTCGTCCGGCGCGCGCAGCGGTTCGACTGGCACGCGCGGCTACTGAGTCACCGGGAAAGCCGCCTTAACACCGGCGTTCACCTTGATCAGCAACCGGGCCCGATCTGGCCCGGCTTGGTCCGCGCGCCTTCGACGCTCGAGTCGTGGTTTTCTGGCGCCTCGCGCGACGTCGTGCTAGATTGACCACGCGGGGATTGTAAGCAGACTCCCCGTCTTCCCAAGACGTCTTCCACGTCCAAGCTCTGCTTCTGACATCGGGCCGCCGGCCCGGGCGGGAGCGCTTGGATTCCCCAACTCCCCCGACCCGCCGCTCCCCGAAAGATGCGGAGGATTTGCCATGAACAAACCCATCACCGCAGCCGGGCTCTCGCTGCTCGCGTGCGGAGCAGCGAGCCTTGCATTTGCGGAGACCGTTGACTTCGATTCCGATGCGGTCGGAGGACTTCCCGCGGGATGGAGCGCCGGGGTCACCGGGCGCGGCGCCCATCACTGGTCCGTCCAAGCCGACGCAGGCGCGCCGAGCCCTCCCAACGTGCTGCGACAGAGCGGTCACGGCGACTTTCCCTGGTGCGTGAAGGCCCAGGTCTCGCTCGCCGACGGGTACGTCGAGGTGAAGTTCAAGCCCCTGGGCGGCAGGCAAGATCAGGCGGGCGGCGTGATCTGGCGCTGGCGGGACGGCGACAACTACTATGTCGCGCGCGCCAACGCGCTGGAGAACAACGTTTCGCTCTACTACACGCAACGCGGACGGCGCAATACGATCAAGTACGTCGACGCACCGGTGGCTGGCGGGCGCTGGCACGTGTTGCGCGTCGAATTCGCGGGCGAACGCATCGCCGTGTCGCTCGACGGCAAGCGCTATATCGAAGAGAACGACGCGCACATAATCGCGGCCGGCGCGGTGGGCGTATGGACCAAGGCGGACAGCGTCACCTCATTCGACGACTTCAGCTACGGCGCGATCGCGGCGAAGTGATGACGCCGATCGTCCGCCGCGTGTTGTGGGTGCGCGGGCTGCGCGCTTTCGCCGACGGCTACGTGAGCCTCGTGCTGCCGGTCTACCTGATTGCGCTTGGCTTCAGCGCCGTCGAGGTCGGCGTGATCGCCACCGCCACGCTGCTCGGATCGGCGGCGCTCTCTCTCGCGGTCGGTCTGCACGCGCACCGCGCCGGCTACCGGACGCTGCTGCTCGCCGCCGCAGGGCTCATGGCGGCGACGGGATTCTGCTTCGCCGCCTTCAGCGACTTCTGGCCGTTGCTGGCGATCGCGATCGTCGGCACGCTCAATCCATCGAGCGGCGACGTGAGCGTCTTCCTGCCGCTGGAGCAGGCGCTGCTCTCGCAGGCGATGCCTGACCGCGAGCGCACGGCGACCTTCGCCCGCTACAGCCTGGTCGGCGCGCTGGTCGGGGCGCTGGGCGCGCTCTTCGCGGGCGCGCCGGACCTCGCAGCGAAAACGCTCGGGCTCGCACCGAAGTCGGCGCTGCAAGCGATGTTCGCGCTCTACGGCGTCATCGGCCTGCTCACGGCATTGGTCTATCGCCGGTTGCCGATGACGCATCCGGGCGCGGCGCAGGCTGCCGCGGCGCCGCTCGGCAGATCGCGGCGAATCGTTTTCACGCTGGCAGCGCTGTTCAGCGTCGACTCCTTCGGCGGTGGCTTCATCGTGCAGTCGATGCTCGCGCTGTGGCTGTTCGAGCGCTTCGAGCTTTCGACGGTCGTGGCGGGAACGATTTTCTTCTGGAGCGGAATTCTTTCGGCGTTCTCCTACCTCGTGGCGGTGCGCATCGCCAAGCGGATCGGTCTCGTCAATACGATGGTGTTCACGCACCTTCCCGCCAATCTTCTGCTCGCGGCCACGCCGTTCATGCCGGATCT
>DASVFM010000145.1:0-3376 GCA_036380055.1 Casimicrobiaceae bacterium | reverse complement strand
CAGATGGTGCTCGCCACCGACTGGAACGACATATTCCGCGACCATCCTCCGCGCGCGGAGATCTCGAACCGGCGCAAGCTCGATGATTACAAGACGCTGTTTGCGCCCGAGTTCGGAGTGAAGGACGGCGGCCTGGCGCTGCCGAAGGGCATCATCGCCGGGATCTCGATCGAGGGGTTCCTGCGCGTGGTGGCAGAGCCGGCGACCGGCATCACCGACTTCGACAAGCTGCCGGTTCCATACCGTGCGGTGGCGACCGACATCGAAACCGGCGAAGCCGTCGTCCTAAGCCACGGCAGCGTTGCCGAGGCGATGCGGGCGAGCATGGCCGTGCCAGGCGCGATCTCGCCGGTGTCGGAGGACGGTCGCTTGCTGGTCGACGGGATGATCGCCAACAATCTGCCGATCGACCAGGCGCGCAAACTCTGCGGCGACGTGGTGATCGCCGTCAACATCGGGACCCCACCGCTGAAGCGCGACGAGATCAACTCCGTGCTCGCCGTGGTCAGTCAGATGATGGCCTTCCTCGGCAAGCAGACGGTCGACGAGCAGATCAAGAGCCTCGGACCGAACGACGTGCTTATCGTTCCCGACCTGGGGGACATCTCGGTGGCCAAGTACGACCGCGCCAAGGACGCGATCCGGATCGGCGAAGAGGCGACACGGAAAATGGCCGCATCGCTCGCGCGCTACAGCGTTCCACCCGAGCAGTACGCGGCGCTGCGCGCGAAACAGGTCAAGTCGCCCGTCGCGCTGGCGCCCGTCGACGAGATCCGTTTCGAAGGACTGGAGCGCACCAATGCCGAGGTGCTGCGCGGGCTGGTGCAAACCCAGCCGGGCGAGCCGCTCGACGAGGAAAAGGTCGGCGCCGATGTGCGCCGCGTCTACGGCCGCGGCGACTTCGAGAGCGTCGACGTCCAGGTCGTCGGAGCGGCCGGGGGGCCGCGAGCGATGGTGATCACGCCGCACGAGAAGGATTGGGGGCCCGATTACCTGCGCTTCGGCCTGGGCCTGGAGAGCGACTTCCAGAGCGACAACGCGTTCAACCTCCTGGTCCAGTACCGTAAGACGTGGCTCAACCGGCTAGGCGGCGAATGGCTTACCGAGGGCCAGGTCGGGCAGGATACGCACCTGTTCAGCGAGTTCTATCAGCCGTTGAACGAGCGGGGCGTGTGGTTCGGATCACTGTACGGCCAGGTCGGAGAGACGACCCGCCCCGTGTTCAGCGGCGACGACAAGATCGCGGAATACCTGATCCAAAGCGCGCGCGTGGGCGTGGACCTCGGTGCCAACCTCGGTACGCTCGGCGCCGTCCGCGTCGGCCCCCAGTGGACCCACGTTCACGCGGATGTCGATACCGGTTCTCCGGTGCTGCCGACGGTGAGCCAGAACACCGCGGGCGTTCACGTCGCCTTCAACCTCGACGCGCTCGACCACGCGTGGTATGCGCAAAGCGGCTACAACGTCATTGCTACGTATTATGGCGCGACGAAGGACCTGGGCTCGGCGCTCAATTACCAGCGCTTCGAGGCGCGGGCTCAGTACGCCATGTCCTGGGGACCGCACACGGTGAATCTGGTCGCCTCCGGGGGAACCGACTTCGGCTCGAACATGCCGGCCTACGAAACCTTCGCGCTTGGCGGTCCGCTGCGGCTCTCCGGTTTCCGGCTGAACCAGTTCTCGGGCCGCGATTACGTCTTCGGGCGCCTGATGTATTACGACCGCATATTGCCGCTGCCGCCGATCCTGGGCGCCGGCGTGTTCGCGGGCGCGTCCGCCGAGGTCGGGAACATCCGGAACCGCGCCGACGGGCTGCCTTCGCCGGGCACGCTGTATTCGGGATCGCTGTTCATCGGCGCCAACTCGGTCGCCGGCCCGGCTTACCTCGGCGTCGGGTTCGGCACCGGCGGCGCGTTCAGCGCATACCTGCTACTTGGTGCGCCGTAGCGGACGCCGAGCCTCGGATGCGGCTCGAGCGCTCTAACGAGCCGGCGCTTGGTTCGATGCGATCCGCGGGTTGGGCAGCCCTTCCCTGATCCCCTGCGAGAAGGCGGGGTCTTGATCCAGGGCTTTCGCCCGCGCGCTGATGCGACTCTTCTCGCGCAACTCCTCGAAGGGAAGGCGCGTGTCGATGCTGCCGCGCTCGTAGAGCATCCGGTCGCCGTAGCCGTTAGCGAGCAGCCGCCAGTCGACGCGCGGCGGGTTCGTCTCGACGCGCGTGACGTGGTGACGGATGCTGGTCGTGCAGTTGTCGACCAGCGCGTTGTAGAACTCGGGGGTCTCGACCAGAGCGTTCATGGTCGCTGCGTAGTCCATCAGCAGCGCCCGCGCCTGCTCGGGCGTCGCCTTGAGCCGGTAGAGATGAACGTCCTCGCCACGATAGTTGGTGCGCAGGCGGACGATGTCGCGTTCGTCGGCGGCGATATAGATGATCTCGTAGTGCCTGAAGAATCCCCTGACGGCCGAGTACTCCTGGCCTTTGCTCTTGCGCGTCTCGATCGAGATCGCGAGTGGTGACGAGTCTTCGAAGTCCCAGCTCACGATTGTGTGCGCGATCGCAGGCGAACCCCAGTAGGACATGAAATGGTCAACCCCGCGAAGTTTTGAGAGATCGTAGACGCGCTCCTCGTAGCGCGCCGTGAAGTCGGTCTCGCTTCTGTAGTCGAAGTCGCGGACGTTGTGGAAGGTCAACTTGTCGCCATGGACCTCGGCGGAGGCGAGCTTCGCGACGTCGGGCTGCCAGTCACGGTCGTTGCTCGGCTGGAGCGTGCTCCACCAGACGAAAATGGCGAGAAAGCCTACGCTCCACGCGGCCATCGCGCGCCAGATCGGCCGTAGCCAGATGAACGCCGCGAGACTGCCAAGCACGAAGACGGCCACCGCGGTTGCTCGCGCTCCGGTATCACCTTCGTGCCCGGCATAGAGCAGAGCAAGAACGCCCCACGCCGATGCGAACAGCCCGACGATGAAGACAATGACGATAGGCGCACGCTTCAACTGATCGCTCCATTGAGCCCGTGCCGGCGAGCGGTGTGGATGAATCCGGGCCGCAGGGCTACACGCGGCCTGGATGATAAGCTACGAGATCGCGCAAAAGACATCATCGTGTTCGCGGCAATTCGCTAGCGCCGCCTGCCAATGACCGGAGTCTCCGCCAAAGTCCACGGCGGACCTTCGACGTGCTCCTCAAGGCAACCGGCACGCCGATCGATCATTCAACAGCTGGTGCGACAAGGAACAGCGCGGATGGTGGAGGCTCTCCCCATGATCGGTCCTCCAATCGTCCGACCCAGCGCGTCGCAGGCCCGCGTCAAGTGTCAGTTCCCGAGGATAGTTTGGAGGCGGGGGTCGGAATCGAACCGGCGTAGACGGCTTT
>DASVFM010000144.1:0-2776 GCA_036380055.1 Casimicrobiaceae bacterium | reverse complement strand
AGGGTGCCGGCGCCGGGTCTCGGAGAAGCGTTTGACCAGCGTATCGGTCTTGGCATCCAGATAGAGGAAACGCACGGTCCAACCGTCGCGCCGCGCCGCATCGATGGCCGTAGGCAGACCGGCGAGGCCCGGATCGGTCTTCGCGTCGAGCGCGATCGCCACCCGCTCCACGCGAGCTCTCTTCAAATGCGCCAGCAGGCCGTCGAGTTGCACGAGCGGGAGATTCGAGACGGCGTAGTACCCGTTGTCCTCGAGGGCCGCGAGCGCAACGCTCTTCCCCGAGCCGGAAACTCCGCCAATGAGCAGCAGATCCATAGTTTCCGGGTTACGCGCGCTAACCCCCGTCTTCCATGAGCTTCTGTTGCCTCTCAATGAATTCCTTGGTGCTATCGATGCCGCGCTGGTTGAGCACGAAATTGCGCACCGCCGCCTCGACCAGCACGGCAAGGTTGCGGCCGGCCGCAACCGGGATCGTCACCTTGCGGATCGGCACGCCGAGGATCTCTTGGTAGGTCGCGTCGACCTGCAGCCGGTCGAGCTCGGAGAACTTTTCGTCGCTGTGGTCCTCCAGGTTGACCATCAGTTTGAGGAGCTTGCGCGGGCGCACGGCAGTCTCGCCGAAGATGGTGCGAATGTTGAGCACGCCGATGCCGCGTACCTCGAGAAATTCGCGCAACACCATGGGACAGCGCCCCTCGACGGTGTCCGGAGAGATGCGGTAGAGCTCGACGATGTCATCGGCCACCAGCCCGTTCCCTCGGGAGATCAGCTCCAGCGCAAGCTCGCTCTTGCCGATGGCCGATGCGCCGGTGATCAACACCCCTATCTCGAGCACGTCGAGGAAGACGCCGTGAAGTGTGGTCGACTCGGCAAGCTCGCGCGAGAGGTAGAGGCGGATCACGTCGACGACGTGCGGCGAGGGCTGCGGCGAGGTCATCAGGGCGATATGGTGTCGGTTGCACTCGTCGAGCAGGTGCGCGGGGACGTCCTCCCCGTTGGCGACGATGATCGCCGCAAGCTCGGTCGTGAATAGGCGACCGATCGAGTTCTTCAGCGCGTCCTCGGGAAGGCCTCGGAGGTACGCGGCCTCGGCGGCGCCGATGAGCTGGACGCGGAACGGATGGATGAAGTTCATGTGACCGACTTGGCCGATGGTCGGCTTCAGGTCGGCTTCGCCGATCAACACGCGGTTGCCGCCTTGACGGCCGGCAAGCCAGTGGAGGCCCAGCCGCTGCTGGTTCTCCGCGAACAACTTTTCGATGCTGACTTGACGCATGATCTCGCCTTCGCTGCCTTCGCTCACGCCGCGGGCACCCACGTCGAAAAGAGCCGATGCAGGCTTGCCGGATCGGTCGCTGCGGCGAGGCGCTCGCGAAACGTCCGCTCGCTGAACATTTCGGCAAGCTCGGACAGCAGCTGCAGATGCTCTTCGGTGGCGTGCTCCGGAACGAGCAGCACGAAAACCTGCGCCACCGGCTTGCCATCGGGCGCATCGAACGGAATCGGGTGTCGCGGCCGCACGAACGCGCCGAGTGCGCGCGTGAGCCCCTTGATGCGCCCATGAGGAATCGCGATTCCCTGACCGAGGCCGGTCGAGCCGAGCTTTTCGCGCGCGAACAGGCTGTCGAATACCAGCGCGCGTGCGATCTGCGCCTGGTCCTCGAAGAGCTGGCCGACTTGCTCGAACAGCCTCTTCTTGCTCGTCGCTTCCAGGTCGAGCAGGATGTTCGACTCGGGCAACAGTTGCGCGATCTGGTTCATGCGGGCAGGGAAATGCTACCGGAGGACGGTCGGGGAACCCTCTGCAGACGCCTTACACGAGCCGCGCAGCAACGCAGACCGGGCCATCGCGCCGAAACCCAAGTTCTGACGCGGCCCGCCGGATTCGACGGCGCTGGATTATACGCTACTTGGCGGGCGTTCTGCGGCGTGCGGTCGTTGCAGCGGCGCGCTTGGCCGGCACCGATTCGTGACGGTGGCCGTTGCGCTTCTCCTTGTGCTTGAGAATCTGCCGGTCGAGCTTGTCCGCCAGCGCGTCGATGGCGGCATACATGTCCGGCTCGACGCATTCGGCGTGGATTTCCTTGCCGCGCACGTGCAGGTTGGCCGTGACCTGCCGCCTGAGCTTGTCGACCGAGAGGACGACGTTGACGTCGATCACGTGATCGAAGTGGCGTTTCAGTCGCACCAGCTTGGTCGTCACGTACGCGCGAATTGCCGGCGTGATCTCGAGGTGGTGGCCGCTCAGGTTGAGATTCATCGAGCCTCCTTCGTTGCGTAAAGCGCCGCGCGGCCGCGGATCACATCGCCTTGCGCATGTTGACCGGCGGTATCTGCAGCGCCTCGCGATACTTCGCAATGGTGCGCCGCGCGACCAGTATGCCCTGGTCGCCGAGCAGATCGGCGATGCGGCTGTCGGTCAGTGGCGCTTTCGGGTCCTCGGCCCCGATCAGCTGTTTGATCAGCGCGCGAATGGCGGTCGCCGAGGCGGCGCCGCCGGTGTCGGTCGCGACGTGGCTGCCGAAGAAATACTTGAGCTCGTAGGTGCCGCGCGGCGTCAGCATGTACTTCTGCGTGGTGACGCGCGAGATCGTCGATTCGTGCAAGCCCAGCATCTCGGCAATCTCGCGCAGCACCATCGGCCGCATCGCGACCTCGCCGTGCTCGAAGAATCGCCGCTGGCGCTCGACGATCGCCTGCGCGACGCGGAGGATCGTCTCGAAGCGCTGCTGCACGTTGCGGATCAGCCACTTCGCTTCCTGCAGCTGCGCGGCGA
>DASVFM010000143.1:0-5728 GCA_036380055.1 Casimicrobiaceae bacterium | reverse complement strand
TCCGGAGCAGCTCGCGGCGGCGGCGAAGAAAGTCGCGGATACGCATGGTGCGCGGCTGAGCGTCACGGTCGGCGACGCGCTGCTCGAGCAGAACTATCCGACAATTCACATCGTTGGGCGCGCGAGCAGCCGCGCTCCGCGCCTGATCGATCTTCGCTGGGGCGACGAAAACGCGGCCAAGGTGACGCTGGTCGGCAAAGGCGTGTGCTTCGACAGCGGCGGACTCGACCTCAAGCCGCGCGACGCCATGCTGGAGATGAAGAAGGACATGGGCGGCGCGGCTGTCATGCTTGCTCTCGCGGACGCGCTCATGTCGGCGGGGACGCCGATTCGCCTTCGGCTTCTCATTCCGGCGGTCGAAAACTCCGTGAGCGGCAACGCGTACCGTCCGCGCGACATCGTGCGCACGCGCATCGGCAAGACGGTCGAGATCGGCAACACGGATGCCGAAGGCCGGCTCATCCTTTGCGACGCGCTGGCGGAGGCAGACAGCGAGCATCCCGACCTGCTGCTCGATTGTGCTACGCTCACCGGCGCTGCGCGTGTCGCGCTCGGCCCCGAGCTCCAGGCCCTCTACTGCGACGACGACGAGGTCGCCAGCGGGCTCCTGGCAGCGGGAACGGCGGCGGGCGATTCGCTGTGGCGCATGCCGCTCTGGCGGCCGTACCGAAAGGAAATCGAGGGCGCGTGCGCGGACCTCAACAACGTGTCGAAGGCACCGTTCGCGGGATCGATCATCGGGGCGCTCTATCTGGCGGAATTCGTGTCGCGAAAGACCCGCTGGGCGCATCTCGACATCATGGCGGCCAATACTTCGTCGCGTGCCGGCCGCCCCGAAGGCGGCGAGGCGACCGCTATGCGCGCCCTCTATGAGTACATCCGCCGGCGCTACACGTGATCCTGACGAAGATTTCCGTGGTTGTGATTCAGTGATTCCATGAGCACGCGGCGTCTCCCCGCCAGGAACGAACTCACCGTTTGCTTCGCCCACGTCGCCTATCGCATGGGCGAGCGCTTCGCCCTGCGCGACACGGGCCTCGACTGGTTCGAGGTGCGCAGTCTCGAAGATCTGAAGGCGCGCATCGAGGCCGTGGACGTGCTGCTCTGCTCCGGTTTATGGCGAAACGAACTGATCCCCGCGGCGCCGAGGCTCGTATTCATCCAGTCGATCAGCGCCGGCACTGATCAGTATTCCCGCGACGCGCTCGCTGCGGCCGGGATCCGTGTGGCGAGCGCGCAGGGGGTGAACGAGCGCGCTGTCGCCGAGCACGCGATCGCTCTGATCCTGGCCTTGGCGCGGCAGATCCCTCAGGCGCGCGACAACCAGGCCGCGAAGAAGTGGCGCGGCATGATCGGGGACATCTCGAGGCGCGAAGACGAGCTCGGCGGCAAGACGCTGCTCGTCGTCGGCATGGGCCGCATCGGCTCGCGGCTCGCTGCGCTTGCGAAGGCCTTCGACATGCGCGTGATCGCCGTTCGTCGCGATCCATCCAAGGGTGCGGGAGCGGCCGACAGGCTCGTCGGCGAGGATGAGCTGCTCGGCATGTTGCCGCAGGCCGACTTCGTCGCGCTCACTTGCCCGCTCACGCCCAGGACCGAGAACCTGATCGACGCGAAGGCGCTCGCGGCGATGAAGCCCTCGGCCTACCTCGTCAACGTCGCGCGCGGCAAGGTGGTGAACGAGCCGGCGCTTATCGAGGCGCTCGGACAGAATCGCATCGCAGGCGCCGCGCTCGACTGCGTGTGGGAGGAGCCGCTGCCCGCCACCTCGAACCTTTGGGGCGTCCCCAACGTGCTGATCACGCCGCACACCGCCGGCGAGACGCGCCGCTACGAGGATAACGTAATCGACCTCCTGCTGGAAAACCTCGAGCGCCTGTGGCGCGGTGAGGCCGTGCTGCGGAACCAGTTCGTCTGACGTCCGCATCGCCTCGC
Organism: Casimicrobiaceae bacterium; assembly: GCA_036380055.1. Classification (GTDB taxonomy): domain Bacteria; phylum Pseudomonadota; class Gammaproteobacteria; order Burkholderiales; family Casimicrobiaceae; genus PALSA-1003. Next base: position 3,793 of record DASVFM010000143.1, on the reverse strand, counting down.
GAGGCTCGAACATCTGCTTCGCTCAGTGCGGCTGCGGGTCCGTCAGGTCGCGTTGACGATAGGCTGACTGCACTCGCGACACGAGCCGCCTGGCAAAGAGCCTGAAGAATACGTAAGACAGACAACCGCTGAGAAAGAACGAGAAACCCGCGATCACGTAGACGCCGTATGCCGGCGTCCAACCCGGTGTTCTGAGAATCGCGGCGGTGCCGGCGCCGATGAGCGAACTCACGAGGCTGCCGGTGGCGCTCGCACACAGGAAGAACAGCAGCCACGCCACGAAATAGTCGCCTTCCGTCGGACCCGCCACGAACGGCGCCTGCGTAACGGGCTTCGGCGCCGCCTCCGGCGGAGGAGCAGCAGGGATTCGGCTCCGCGCGAGCGACAGGAACTCGGCCCTGAGGTGTGGATCCGGGAACGCCCGATCTCTCACGAGCAGGGATCCGATGGGCCGGTAGATGAACTCGATTCCGCCCGGTACTTCGGCCACGGATGCGACTTGCGCCCACGGGTGGAGGGATTCTTGTCCAAGTTGTCGAGATACGACACCGGCGGGTGTCAGTTCCACCTCACAGGTGAATGGCCCGTCCCCACCCAGCCTCTCCCGGTAGAACTCCTGCAACCGGGCGCTTGCACCGCGTCGACGACTGAGGAGGAAAATGACGATGAAGAAAACCACGACGACGACGGCTGCCACGATGGCGCGGACCGCCATTTCCCAAGGCGTGGCGACGAACACGAGTAGCCCGACAAGAACGGCACCCACGATGCTGTTCCGCAAGCGCCAGCGATTTATCAGGGGCGAGCGATTCATTGTTCGTCCCGCCACTTCCGCCAAGTCAGCCGGGGTGAACTCGAACTGGACTTTCATGCGTTCTCCGTGATGGCTCACGAAAAGTAACGTCGCAGAAAGCCGCGGGGGAACGACGTCCCGCGGGCTGCCTGGGCTCGGATTAAACGCCTCCCTCTATTCGGCGGCAAGGGTGCTTTAGCGCCTGATACCATGGCGCCATGTTTGCCGCGTCTCCGCTAGCGGGCTTCGCTCGATCGGCGACGCGCGCTCCTTCAATCAAGAGGAACGAAATCGTGATAAACCGTCCCAAATCCTACCTCTTCGCTGCTCTGCTTGCATCGATGTTGACCTTTGCCGCTCCGAGTGCGAACGCCTTCGATCTCGTCGTGCATTCGTCGATGGTGCTCAAGGCTCTGAAGACTCAGGTCTTCAAAGAAAAGGGCCGCTATTATCTGCAGCGGCCCGACCGGTGCAGCGATCCGTACCTGGAAAATCCGACCGTGTCGTTCAAGCAAGGCCGGGTTTATATCGGCGCTCGTTTTGCCGGACAGATCGGGGCCCTGATCGGTGGCGTGTGCAAGTCGGCGACCGAACCGGGTGCCGTCATGCTTTCGGCGCGGCCGGTTCTGCGCGGGGAGCAAGCTGCGTTGGATGACGTGCGCCTGGAAGCTGCGGACAACCCGATGGTCGCTGCAGGCTTGCAGAGTCTGGTCGGCGCCAATGCCCTCTCGAAGTTGCGTATCGACCTTCTCGAGGCGGCGCGGACGCTCACCGCTCCGGAGAAGACGGCTCCCTACTCGATCGCCATCCGGGCGCTGAAGTTCAGCGACCTCGCCGTGCAGAACGAAGAGCTGCACGTTGCGGTGAACGGCGAGCTGGAGATCCGATAGGTCACGAGGGCGACGACGAGACCGCAAGTCCCGGTTCCCGGCGAGGAAGATCGAACGTCAGCAATCTTCGGTCCGGCGAGAACAGATCGTACGTGGCCAGCTCGTTCATGGGGACGAAACGTATCTGCCTTATCTCCGGCGAACGCGGCTTGACTTGACCGGAGGCCAAGGCTCGGCGCAAACCCGCGAATCCGTTGCGAGGCTCACACCGAAAATAGAAGTCGAGTCGATAAGGTCCGGGCTCTTCGGCGATGTACGGCACCGCGTCGATTCTGAGAACGCCGATCACCGTGATCTCGATGCCGAGCTCCTCCAGTATCTCGCGCCGCAGCGCCGATTCGATGGCGTCGTCGGGAGAATGGACGCCGCTCGCACTCGTCGGATCGCCGGGGACCGACTCGAGCGATCCGCCAGGAAGGCCCCATGCGCCTTTGGGCCGATAACTGTGCTCGACCAGAAGCACTTCTGGAACAGAACTGCTCTCGTCGATCATGACTGCGACAGCGCCGACCAGCCATTTTCGCGCGAGCATACCCTTCATGAATCCGGCGAGCCGCGGTGGAAACAGCCGCCACGCTGAAAGCGCGAGCTTGTGCAGCGCTGGGCGACGTTCGATGAAGTGCGCTATCCACGTGAACATATCGTGTTCTCGGCGGCCGTCCGGGCATTTTCGCAAATCGGTGTCGAGATAATCGCACGGCATCGAGCTGTCGTACACTTTGTCCGCGGTCGTGTGAGACACGCTCCTATCTCGGTTCCGAGCTTGTCTCCAGCCCGCGCAGCTATGGTGTCAATGGCTGCAGCAGGTGGCCGAAGTCGTGGCCAACGGACGGGTTCCGCTCTGCCGTACGGGTGCGAAACTACGACAGCGAGTCCGCCTTGGTTGTGGGCGTCAGCTTGCTGCCTCCGGCGGCGCATCCTGGACGTTGCGGAATCCTACGCAGGCCTTGCGGATGCCCAGCATCGCCGGCCAGGATCGCGCGACCATGGTTAGCGACCTTGCGACTCGCGCCGGCAGCGAGAGGCGCTGAGCTGGCGGGACCTCGCCAACGTAGCGCTCGAGATCGACGTAGAAGGTCACGGTGCTGCCGACATCGTCGAGCTCCAGAGAGTGACTGGCCGAGCGCTCGCGAATCGTCACATCGGTGCGTTCGTGCACGGGTTCGGTCATCAGCATGTACTCGGGAATCGGCACGTCGTTCTTCAGCATCCGGTGGACGAGGATCACGTCGAACCCTGCCAGCTCCGTGAGCTGCTTGACTTTCTGTACCGCGGCTTCGCCGAAATGCCCGACCAGCTTGATCTTGAGGTTGCCGGCCTGTGTGCAACCGTCGCACTTGCACAGGTTGTTGATGTTCAGATCGGAGACGCGCGCGTGGAACGCACGATAGATGGCGGCGGCCTGTTCCCCGACGAATTCGAGGCTGGGCTCCGATCCCGGAGGAAAGGTGGTGTAGAAGAACGCAGCGTCTCCCTCCAGCTTGGCCAGCACCAGGCGCCTGCTCGTGGCGTTGATGACCGCCTCGAGCAACTGCGCGATGATCTGCTGCGCGTGCGCGAGGCTCGCCCTATGGAATTTCATGAACCGCGTGTAGCCGGCAATGTCGGCGATGAGCATGAACGTCGGCTGGATGGTCATGAGTGGTTGCTCTGACGAGGCTAGAAGTCTTCGCCGCACCCTGACGAGCGCGTGACGAGCGCCGCGAGCGCGATCGTCACCGATATCTTCGCCCTAGCCAGCTTTCGCCTTCATTCGAGCTGACATCCTCGCGCCGTCGATCACCATCCGCTCGTGGGTGCCGACGCCGATCTGCTCGTCGGCTTCGCGCGCGCTCACCGAAAACTCGATCCGGCGGCCGTCGACGCGGGTCACCTCGGCCTCGCCCGTGACTCGTCTCCCCGCAGGCGTTGCTGCGAGATGACGAATGTCGACGCGGGTGCCGACCGCCGTCTCTCCTGGCTCGAGGTAGGGCTTGATCGCGTTGAGTGCGGCGTTCTCCATCACCATGATCATCACCGGTGTGGCCAGGACGGGCGGCAATGTCGCGTCCTTGAACCGATTGGCAAGATGCTCCGGGGTGACGGTCAGACTGTAGGAGCCCTTGGTCCC
>DASVFM010000142.1:0-3534 GCA_036380055.1 Casimicrobiaceae bacterium | reverse complement strand
GTGCGGTCGCATAGCCGGGATAACCCACCTCGATCATTCCAAACATGAAGGTCAACGCTACGGCGGTGACGTAAGTGCGGAGCAGCCTTACGTCGGTAAGCGGCCCGAGCAGATGCCGCTTCTCGTCTCGGGCGAGCCGCCAATAGCGCAGCGCGGGCGAGAGCAGAAAGATGGGAGTCGACAGCAGCGCGAAGAGCGTTGCCATGGCGAACGCGGCCGCGGGTGGCCCGAAGAGGAGCACGAGCGCGATCAGCATCGGTCCGATCGTGAAGTTGAGCTCGATCAGGACGGTGTCGATCGCGAATGCCGTGCGCCGGTCTTCGTCACGCTCGAAACGGTGTCTCCACAGCGTCCGGGTGAGGGTGCTGATGGGTGGCGCGAAAGCGCCGCTCAGTGCCGCGAGCGGCGGCAGCGCCGTGAGCGGGAGGCGAAGCGCCTGCGCGAACAGCAGCAGGCCGAGAGCGAGCGGCTGCACGATGCCCGTGGCGATCAGCACGCCGCGCGGACCAGAGCGATCGACGATGCGCCCCGCGACCGGCGCCGCGCAGGCCATCGCTACGAGATACGTTCCCACGATGCCGCCGGCGAAGGCGAACGAATCCGACACGTGTCGCAGGTGCAGCAGCAGCGCGAGCGACATCATCCCCACCGGCATCCGGGCGATGAACGCTACGACGAGCAGTCGCGCGACGTCCGGCAACCGGAGGAACACCGCGTAGTGCGTCAACAGACGGCGCATGCGAAAGGATCGGAACGACCGGGTGCCGCACTCGCGGGATTAACGCGTCGGGCTCCCTTTTCCCTTCACGCCGGCGCCGTCGTTTGCCGGGATCGGAGTCGTCGGGCTCATCACCGGCGATTCCGTCCGGACATGCGAGCCTCAATGCGTGAGGATCTGTACGCCGAGCGTGATCTGAGCGACGAAGCCCACTGCGAACGCGAGCGTCCTGACCCACGGCAAGGCGAAGGTGTAGGCGAGGAAGTGCACTACGCGCGCCCAGAAGTAGACCGCACAGGCGAGAACCGTCGCGCTATTGCTCACACCGGCGGCGTTGGCGGCGAGCACGAGGGCCGCGAACACGACGAGATTCTCGACCGCGTTATCGTGCGCGGCCATCATGCGCTTGGCCCACGGCGACTGCGGCTTCGGGGCCTCTGGATAGCCGACCGAGTCGGCGAGACCGCGCGTAGCGATCCGATCGAGGATGTAGGGCAGCCACATCAGCGCTGTCAGCAGCGTAACGCACACGAGATAGAGCAGTTCGGGTTTCATCGTTCCTCCTCTGTCAGTACACAACCTGAACGTTTTCCGCTTTCAACCAGTCGCGCAGACCGGTGAGCAGCGGCTCCTCCAGCTTTACTCGCCAGGCATCCCCAAGCTCGATGTCGCCGTTAGTAGCCTCGTTCTGGAACCGGATCGTCACCGCGCAGCTGCCGCTCTTGAACGGCTCGATGAGCTCCAGCAGCTTCTGCGCCGAGCTCGATCCATTGCAGACGAGACGCAGTCCGCGGGCAAACTTGCGCCTGGCGACCTGGAGGTCATAGAGCGCCTCGGTCACGATGCGCAGGCCCTGGACCTGGCCGTCTTCGCCCAGGCGCTGCATCACCTTCACCTCGGCGATGAGAACAGCGTCCTCGCGCAGGAGATGGCGGTAGGCATCGAAGGTCTCGTTGAAGACGACGATCTCGGCGCGATCCTTGCCGTCGTCGAGAGTGACGAACGCCATCTTGCCGCGCCGCGACGTCTGCGTGCGCAGCGCGGCTACCGCGCCGGCGATGCGCACCGGCACGGTGGTGGGCTTGATCGATCCGAGCGCGACCTGGACGAGGGGAGCGAGCTCGGCCGCGCAGGCGTTGTACGGATGGCCGGAGAGATAGAAGCCCAGGCTCGCCTTCTCATTGGCGAGACGCTCCTCGTCGCCCCAAGGCCTCGCCTCGATCAGGACCGGCCGCGCGGCGGCGCCCCCGCCCGCATCGTCGCCGAACAGCGATACCTGGGATGCGGCGCGTGCCGTCTTCTCGGCGTGCTCGAGAATGATGCCCACCGACGCGAGCAGGCTCGCGCGTCGCTCGTCGATGGCATCGAACGCGCCCGCGCGAACGAGGGCTTCGACGACGCGGCGGTTGACCAGGCGCTTGTCGACGCGCTGGCAGAAGTCGAAAAGGTCGGTGAAAGGACCGGCGGATTCGCGTGCGGCGACGATGGCCTCGATCGCAGCCTGCCCGGTGCCCTTCACGCCGCCGAGGCCGTAGCGGATGCGCTTCTCGTCGACGGGCTCGAAGCGGTAAACTGATGCGTTCACGTCCGGCGGCAGGATCGAAAGGCCCATCGCCGCGGCTTCGTCATAGAAATGACGGACCTTGTCGGTGTCGTCCATGACCAGCGACAGGTTCGCGGCGATGAAAGCGGCCGGATGGTGCGCCTTGAAGTAGGCGGTCTGGTAGGCGACCATCGCATACGCTGCGGCGTGCGACTTGTTGAAGCCGTAGCCGGCGAACTTTTCCATCAGGTCGAAGAGCTGCGTCGCCCGCGGTTTCGCAAGCCCGTTCTTGACCGCACCCTCGATGAACACGAAGCGGTGCTTGGCCATCTCCTCGGGCAGCTTCTTGCCCATCGCCCGGCGCAGCAGGTCGGCCGCGCCGAGTGTATAGCCGCCGATCACCTGCGCGATCTGCATCACCTGCTCCTGGTAGACCATGACCCCGTACGTCGGCGCGAGGATCGGTTCGAGGCGCTTGTCGAAGAACTCGACGCGTTCGCTCCCCTGCTTTCGCCGAATGTATTCCGGGATGAGCTCCATCGGGCCGGGGCGGAACAGCGCAACCAGGGCCACGACGTCGTCGAAACACTTCGGCGGTGCCTGCAGCAGGAGCTCGCGCATGCCGCGCGATTCGAACTGGAACACGCCCACGGTCTTGCCGCCCCTGAACACCTCGTATGCGCCAGCATCGTCCAGCGGAATGCTCTCGACGGTGACCGTGCAGGAGGGATCCAGCTTGCGCAGGAAGCGCACCGTCCAGTCGAGGATGGTCAGCGTCGTCAGGCCGAGGAAGTCGAACTTGACCAGGCCGACGAGCTCCACGTCGTCCTTGTCGAACTGCGATACCGAAGCATCCGAGCCGGCCTGAGCGTAAAGCGGACAGAAATCGGTGAGCTTGCCCGGCGCGATCAGCACGCCGCCCGCGTGCATGCCGACGTTTCTCGGAAGGCCTTCCAACTGCTCCGCCAGCGCGAGCAGCTCGCGCACTTCCTCCTCCGCCGTTTCGCGCTCGCCGAGCAGCGGCTCGACGTCACGCGCGTAAACGACGTTTGCTTGCGGCTCGTCGTCGCGCGCCCGGCGCTTGAGCGTGACGGTGCGCCCTGGCTGGAAGGGAATCAGCTTCGCGATGCCATCGCAGAAGCTGTAGGGCATGTCGAGAACGCGTCCGACGTCGCGTACCACCGCGCGGGCAGCCATCGTTCCGAAAGTTGCGATCTGGGATACCGATTCGGCGCCGTACTTGTCCTTCACGTACTCGATGACGCGGTCGCGA
>DASVFM010000141.1:0-9948 GCA_036380055.1 Casimicrobiaceae bacterium | reverse complement strand
GCTCACGATCTACGTCGGTCCGGCGACCCGGGACAAGCTGCTGCCGTACCTCAACGAGGGTCTGGCCGATGTGGCGATTGGCAATCTGACCGTCACCGAAGAGCGTCTCAAGGAGGTCGATTTCATCCCGGGCGACGAGGGGCGACGCACGATCAACGAGCTCGTGGTCACCGGCCCCAAATCTCCGGAGCTCAAGTCGCTCGACGACCTCTCGGGCAAAACCGTGCACGTGCGGAAGGCATCGAGCTATTACGAGAGCCTGCAGAAGCTCAACGAGACGTTCAAGCACGACAACAAGCCCGAAGTGCAGTTCATCTTCGTTCCCGACGCGCTGGAGGACGAGGACATGATGGAGATGCTCGACGCCGGGCTCATCCAGCTCATGGTCGTCGACGATTGGAAGGCGCACATGTGGGCGCAGGTGCTGCCCAAGGTCAAGGTGCGCACCGACCTCGTGCTGCGCGAAGGTGCCAAGACCGGCTGGGCGATCCGCAAGGACAGCCCCAAGCTCAAAGCGGAGATCGACGACTTCTTCCGCAACTGGGCGATGAAGCAGGGGGTGGCCGACTATCGGATGGGCTCGTACATGAAGAAGGTCAAGGAGCTCAAGGATCCGACCGCGAGCGCGGAGTACAAGCGCTTCCAGGCGACGCTGGCCCTGTTTGAGAAATACGGCAGGAAGTACAACTTCGACCCGTTGATGCTGGCGGCCCAGGGCTACCAGGAGTCGCAACTCAACCAGAGCGCTAAGAGCGCGGTGGGCGCAATCGGCGTCATGCAGCTCATGCCGGCCACCGGGGAGCAGATGAAGGTGGGCGATATCCACGTGGTCGAATCGAACATCCACGCGGGCGCGAAGTACATGGATCAGCTCATGACCCAGTATTTCTCGGACGCCGACTTCAGCGAGGGCAACCGGCCGCTTTTCGCGTTCGCGAGCTACAACTGCGGACCGGGCAACGTGGCCAAGGCGCGCAGGGAAGCCGAAAAACGCGGGCTCGACCCGAACAAGTGGTTCAACAACGTCGAGCTGGTCGTGGCGCAGAAGATCGGGACCGAGACGACGACATACGTCCGCAACATCTACAAGTACTACGTTGCCTACCGGCTGACGCTCGACGCGCAGGCGGAGGCCGTGAAGGCGCGGCAACAGGTCGCGCCGGGAACGCGCTGACGCCCGCGCCGCCAGATACGTCCTGGTGCAGGCGCTGCCATGGCCTCCAGTCCGACCCCCGAGCTATAGATCGTGCGGGACGATCTCGCCATTCGCCTGCAGCGGAGGGAAGGGGAAGTTCGAGGTTTTGTTCCGCCTCTACAGCCGGAAAAAGGCGCTGTTCGACAAGACTTGGGCGTTGCTGGATGTCGAAGAGGTGAAATAAGCTGTCGCGACGAGCCGGGAGCACGATGAATCTCGAGCTCGGCCGGGTTTCGACGCGGCTGCGCCGCTGGCTCGGCGGCACGGTCCGGAACGACGCAGGGCTGCTCGACGCCAGTGTGTGGAGGCAGGCGCCGGTGGGGCTAGGGGTCGCGAGTGACACATCATCGCCAACCGGCAGCGGACTCGATCCCGAGCTCGCGCCCGTGCTCGGTGAGTACGCCTGGCACTCGCTCACGCTTGATCCCCGGCTGGCCGAGGTGAGCGAGGAGCACTTCTCGGTCGTGGCGAAGATCCTCGCGGACGCAGGTTTCGACGCCACGAAGAACGCGCGGATGCTGGAGGTGGCCTCCTATGCCCACACGACAGGCTACCTGCTTCACCAGCGTCTCGGCGCGCACACGGACCTGCTCGACATCTCCCCGAGCACGCTGCGGCTCGGTCGGCGCCTCGCGCGCGACCAGGGGCTGCCCACCGATGCTACGCGATGCGTGGCGGGCGATTTTCACGAACTGCCTTACGCCGATGCGCAGTTCGATGTCGTTTATATCTGCTCGGCGCTGCACCACACCTGGCGCTGGCAACGCGTGCTGAAGGAAATGATGCGCGTGCTGGCCCCGGGCGGCATCCTGCTGCTGGAAAACGAGCCCTGCCGCAGGCGCTTCTGTCATTACCGCTTTCGCGCCAACCGTCAGGACGAATACGGACCGCTCGAGCGAGAGCTCGACCGGCTCGGCATTCTGCGCACCGTCGCGGAACCTTTTCCGGGCACGCGTCCGGAGTCGCTCTTCGGCATGGTGGAGAACCAGACGATGCCCATTGCCGAGTTGTGCGGCGCGCTCGCGGCCGAGTGCCAGCCCGTGGCGATGACGGTCAACAGCGACGTCTGCATGGGCGATCTCGAGAGCGGGATGGTGACCCGCCGGCGCGAAGGGAAGGGCGCCTGCACGCGCTGGCTCGTCGCAGAGATGCTGCTGCGGGTGGACGCTGCGCGCGCGGCGATGAGCACGGCCGACCGCGGCATGGGATTCGGCCTGCCCTCTCGTGGCGAGATCGAGAAGCTTTGCGCGTCTGCTGTCGAGGCGCTCGTTGCTCTGCCCTCCGATTCGAGCTCGCCGGATTTCCGCATTGGCCTCGCCGACGTCTTTGGCGCGTCGCTCCGCGTGGCGGTGCGCAAGGGCGGTGTGCGACAGGTGGTCGCCGCGGGACGCCTCGCGCACGAGTTTCCGATCAGCAAGGAGGTCGTGCACGCATTCCCGCCGCGCATCTCGCGCCTGCTCGATCCGGACAGTGCATTGCTTCCCGACATTCAATCGGGCTCGATCGAGGCCGTTAACGAGAACTTCCCGCCGGCCGACTGGGCGCTGTCGGTTTCGGCTGACGGGCTGCGGTCGCTCGCACCGAAGCACCCGCAACCGGCCTTCGGCGTCAGTGTCCCTTCGCCCGGCTCCCTGCTGATTCTCGTTCGCCTCTTTGTCGTCGTGGAGAGCGAACCGTTCCGGGTGATGCTCTGTGCGGGCGGCGAGGAGATCGCGCGCTTCGACGCCTACCGAACCGACTCCGTGCTGCTCACGCCGATCGTTCGCGGTCCGCAGCAAACCCGTCGCCTCGAGCTGTCGATCCGCACGCAAGCGCTGGACGCGAGCACCGACAGTCGGGAGAGAGTCTTCAACATCTCATATGTAGGCGCATTTGCGCTTTAGGGGACTCTTTGGGCGGCCACGCGATCAAGGACCTCGCCGCGGCGGCGGGCGCGTTCGCCATCGCGAACGCGCGCCAGGCAAGCGCGACCGGGGGACGCGGCCGACGACCGCTAACGCTCGATCCGCGGCGCGCGCGCAATACCGCCGTTCGCGACTTCGCGGCAGGGATTGATGCCGAGGCTGGCCGCGAGGTCGGCGGGGCGATCGATTTCCCACAGCGCGAAATCGGCAAGCTTGTCGACCTCAAGCGTGCCCAGCTCGCTTTCGAGGCCCAGCGCCGCGGCCGCCTCGCGCGTGACGCCGCAAAGCGCTTCCAGCGGCGTGAGGCGGAAGAGCGTGCATGCCATGTTCATCGCTGCGAGCAGCGAAGGCATCGGCGAGGTCCCGGGATTGCAATCGGTCGCGATGGCGATGCGCACACCCGCGTCGCGCAGCGCCGGCACCGGCGGCGCGCGTGTCTCGCGCAGGAAATAGAACGCGCCGGGCAGGAGCACCGCGACGGTGCCGGCGGCAGCCATGGCGACGATGCCCTCGCGCGAGATCCACTCGAGGTGATCGGCCGAGAGTCCACGGTGCCTGGCTACCAGAGCCGCGCCGCCTTGGTCGGAGAGCTGCTCGGCGTGCAGCTTCACGGGCAGGTGCAGGCGGTCGGCGGCGGCGAAGAGCCTCTGCGTCTGCGCGGGCGTGAAGCCGATCGTTTCGCAGAACGCGTCGACGGCGTCGACCAGCCCTGTGGACGCCAGCTCGGGCAGGAGCTCATCGCAAAGGAACGCCAAGTAGTCGTCGCTGCGCTCTACGTATTCGGGTGGCAGCGCATGCGCGCCGAGAAAGGTCGTGCACACGCGAACCGGGAGCGCGCGGCCGATTTCGCGCGCAACGCGGAGCATGCGTTTCTCCGTCTCCCGCTCGAGGCCATAGCCCGACTTGATCTCGAGCGTGGTGACGCCTTCCGCAAGCAGGTTCGCGATGCGAGGACGGCTTGCGGCGAGAAGCGCAGCTTCGCTCGCGGCGCGCGTGGCGCGCACGGTGGAGAGAATGCCGCCGCCGCGGCGCGCGATCTCCTCGTAGGTCGCGCCGTTGAGCCTTGCCTCGAACTCGTCGCTGCGATTCCCGGCGTAGACGATGTGGGTGTGGCAGTCGATGAGCCCGGGCGTGAGCCAGCGGCCGGCGCCGTCGTGCTGCACGTCGGCGCTCAGACCGGCAGGCAGGGCGCTACGCGCGCCGATCCAGGCGATGCGTCCGTCGCGCACGGCGAGCGCACCGTCGCGAATCTCGCCGTAGCCGTCCGCTGCGCCGCGCGCCATCGTGGCGAGCCGAACGTTAACCCACAGCGAATCGCACGTCGGAGCGCTCATCTCGCGCTCCGGATCGCAGAGAGCGTGGCGCGAGTTCGCGTCACGCGTCGCCGAGCATCGGCAGTTTGAGCCCGAAGCGCTTCGCGCAAGCCGCGGCGGTTTCGTAACCCGCGTCGGCGTGGCGCATCACGCCGGAGCCGCAGTCGTTCACCAGCACGCGCGCAAGCCGCTTCGCCGCCGCGTCGGTGCCGTCGGCGACGATCACCATGCCGGCGTGCTGGGAGTAGCCCATGCCGACGCCGCCGCCGTGGTGGAACGACACCCAGGTTGCGCCGGACGAAGTGTTGAGCAACGCATTGAGCAGCGGCCAGTCGGAAACGGCGTCGGTGCCGTCACGCATCGCCTCGGTCTCGCGGTTGGGGCTCGCCACCGATCCCGCGTCGAGGTGATCACGGCCGATCACGATGGGTGCCTTGAGTTCGCCGCTTCGCACCATGTCGTTGAAGGCGAGGCCGGCCTTGTCGCGCTCGCCGAGGCCCAGCCAGCAGATGCGCGCGGGCAGTCCCTGGAAGGCGATGCGTTCGCGCGCCATGTCGAGCCAGCGGTGGACGTGCTTGTTCTGCGGGAAGAGCGCCTTGACCCTGGCGTCGGTCTTGTAGATGTCCTCGGGATCGCCCGAGAGCGCCACCCAGCGGAACGGCCCTTTGCCCTCGCAGAACAGCGGACGGATATAGGCGGGCACGAAGCCGGGAAAGGCAAAGGCGTTGCTGACGCCTGCGTCGAAGGCGACCTGACGAAGATTGTTGCCGTAGTCCACGGTGGGGATGCCCATCGCGTGAAACTCGAGCATCGCTTGCACGTGCGCGGCGCAGGAGGCGGCAGCCGCGTCCTTCAGCCGGGCGTGCGCGGCGGGATCGCTCTGCGCCGCCTCCCACTGCGCGAGGCTCCAGCCAAGCGGGAGGTAACCGTGGATGAGGTCGTGCGCCGAGGTCTGGTCGGTGACAAGATCGGGCCGCATGCCGCCGGCCATCGCGCGCTTGGCGAGCTCCGGCACGATCTCGGCAGCATTGCCGAGCAGGCCGATCGAAACCGCTTCCTTCTTTGCGCAGTGGTTGCGCACGAGCCCCAGTGCGTCATCGAGGTCCTTCGCCTGCTTGTCGAGGTAGCGGGTGCGCAGGCGGAAATCGATGCGGCCTTGCCTGCACTCGACGATCAGCGACGTCGCGCCGGCGAAGCTCGCCGCGAGAGGCTGCGCTCCGCCCATCCCGCCTAAGCCTGCGGTGAGGATCCAGCGCCCGGCGAGATCGCCGCCGTAGTGCTGCCTGCCCGCCTCGGCAAACGTCTCGTAGGTGCCCTGAACGATGCCCTGGCTCGCGATGTAGATCCAGCTTCCGGCGGTCATCTGCCCGTACATGAACAGACCCTTGCGATCGAGCTCGTTGAAGTGCTCCCAGTCGGCCCACCGGGGGACGAGGTTCGAATTCGCGATGAGCACGCGCGGCGCGTCAGGATGCGTCTTGAACACGCCCACCGGCTTCCCCGATTGCACGAGGAGCGATTCGTCGTCGCCGAGCTCGCGCAGCGCGGCGAGGATCGCGTCGAAGCACTTCCAGTTGCGCGCGGCGCGGCCGATGCCGCCGTAGACCACGAGGTGCTTCGGGTCCTCCGCCACCTCGGGATCCAGGTTGTTCTGGATCATGCGGTAGGCGGCTTCGGTGAGCCAGCTTCTGCAGGTGAGCTTCGTGCCGCGAGGGGCGCGGATCGTGCGCGTGGCGTCGAAGCGGGGGTCCGTTCTGCGAGCAGGGGCGTCGTTCATGGCGGGCTCTCCGGCGAAACGCGCCGTACCTCTGCTCCCGACTTTACATGCTGCGCGGCTGCGGCACAACGCGACACACCCACCCCTCGCGCTGGGAATTCGAGCCGCGTTGCTCGATTATGGCCTCGCTGCCTTACACGTAACTTAAGGATCGCCGCCGCGATGGCCGCTCGCGGAAACTTTCGTCTCCCGCCGACTTTCTAAATTCGTGCCGGAGATCGGGCCGCTGGGCCGGCGTCCTTTCGCGAGCAATCGCGAGCGTTCGTCGAGCGGCGGCCCGCCGGCGCGAAGCGGGCAATGCAAAGGAGGCCGAGATGAATCGCAGCAAGTCGATTAGGAATAGTCTGCTGGTTGCGGGCGTGCTCATCGCCATTCCTGCGCTCGGTATGGCGGAGGTTCCGGTCAGCAGGGCATGGGATATGACAGGTGGTGCAGCGACAGCGTTGCCGCCCGAGCAGGTGCAAGGCAAGGTCAGTTACGTGAGCGGCGGAATCGGGAGCGACGAGGCGACTCTGATGCGCAAGGAGGAGGCGAGATTTCCGCTGTCTCTAGAGTTCGTCAAGCACGACAATGACCGCAACGATTATCTTGCCGGGGTCAACGTGACGATCAAGGGTAAGCACGGCGAGTCTGACCTGTCGACTGTCGCAGACGGTCCCTACCTGCTGGCGACGCTCCCCGATGGACGATACGAAGTCAGCGCGGACCACGACGGCCATATGCAGACGCGTAACGTCGTGATCGCCGGGGACAAACCCACGCACATCGTCTTCGAGTGGTAGCCCCAGCGAAGCACTGGGGGGCGGCGAGCTCCCAGCAGTCGAGCGGGCCTCACAGCTTCGCCTGCAACGCAGCGGCTCGCCTGCCCTGCTAGAGAGTCTGGCGTAGGTGTCTGCGCCGCTGAGCTTCTACCTCGAACTCCTCCATCTCCGGATCCAGCGCGCTGCGGGCCGAGACGATACCGATGGGCTTTCCGTCCTCGATCACGGGCACGTGCCGGCAGCTGTTCTCATGCATGATGAGCAGCGCGTGCCCATAGGACTTGTCGGGCGCGATCGTCGCGGGTGCGGTGGTCATCACATCGGCGAGGCGGGTAATTCGTGGATCGCGCCCTTGAGCGACAACGCGAAAGACGGCGTCGCGCTCGGTGAAGATGCCGACAAGTTTCTTATGCTGGACGACGATGATCGCGCCGACGTTCCTCTTGGCCATGAGGACGCACGCGCTGGCTACAGTCGTCGCGGGCGAAGCGGTGAGAAACTTCTGTTTCTTCATCACGCTTCGGACCGGCTGAGTGAACACGGTACCGTCTCACGCGTCGGTGAAATACCGCCCGCCCATGCCCGCACGCACCAGAGCCGGGCTCGCTCTTCGCGAGTCGGCCGCGGGCGTGCTTTGGCGGCGAGCGTTAGCGATGATGCCAACGCCGCAATCCGCTGCATTGATGACGATCAAGCTTTGGTGCGTATTGCGACCTTTCCAAGCGCCCTTGTGCGAGGCGCTCAGTCACGGGCGCGGCGCTTCATCGCCGACAACGATGGGTTAAGTCCTGCTGGCGGAGGTCTGGCGGTCGATCAACCGCAGCATCGTGGCGAGAGTGATCGAGCTGAAGGTTGCTTTCGTGTTTTCATCGATTTCGGACAGCACGGCACTCAAGGCCCGACCGACCGGCGTTAGCTCGCCCGGGTCGCGACGGCCGCCGTTAGGCAGCCCGGGTTCTTCAAAGGTCTGG
The DNA here is from genome assembly GCA_036380055.1 of Casimicrobiaceae bacterium. GTDB lineage: Bacteria > Pseudomonadota > Gammaproteobacteria > Burkholderiales > Casimicrobiaceae > PALSA-1003. The sequence goes on along the minus strand of DASVFM010000141.1, from coordinate 2,027 downwards.
ATCACGTCCATCAGGGTCAGCCGGCGTGCATTGCCGACGAAGCGATAGCCGCCGCCGACCCCGCGCACAGATTCGACGATCCCCGCACGCGCCAGTTCAGCGAGCACCTTGGCCAGGTGATGAGGCGAGACGGCGTACTTGTCGGCGATATGCGCGGCCGAGATGTGTCGCGTCGGATCGGCCGCGAACTCGAGCACGCTGTACAGGGCAAGAAAGGTGTTCTTCTGCAGCTTCATCCGAGGGCCCCGAGGCCAGCAAGGTCACGCGTCAAGATCCATTTCCAGAGGAATGAAGGGGCCGGCCAGCATCCCCTGGCTGCGGAAGAAGGAAAGAATCAGGGTGTTGTCCCGCGAAAGCACGGTGCGCACTTTGCGCGCGCCGGCGCGCCCGAAGCCCGCGCAGATGGCCTTCAACAAGCGTGCGCCAACGCCGCGGAGGCGAAAGCTTGGCTCGACATCGATTGCAAAGACCCAGCCGCAGGACGCAGAACCGAACTCCCAGTCGCGGACTTCGCCGATGATGAACCCTACAACGCGCTTACCCTCGGCCGCCACCAAGAACTGCCGTTCCGCGCGCCCCCCGAGGCCGTAGCGTCGGTACAGAGACTGCCAATAGCCGCGCTTCTCGAACCCGGTCACCGTGGCGTCGATCGCAATGATTCGGCCAAGGTCCTCCCGGCGGACCCTGCGGATGACGATGGTGTCGGCAGGTGCATGGGCGCGCTTGCGACGGGGGGTGTCTGCGTCCGCGGACCTGGGCGGTGCCAAGGGTGTCTTCAAGCGGTTCTCAAAGACGGCAAAAAGTGACGTAGATCAATTTAATAAAGGTATTCCGGTACCAGAATAACACTTAATGCGGGTTTTAGCCTCTTTGTCGCTCAAAGAGGGAAGCCGCGGCCCCGCGCACGGCGGGGGTGGGGTCTGCAAGTGACGCGACTGTAGGAGGAGACTGCCATGAAGGCTTCATTGGCGGCAGGAGTGAGCGCAACTTCCAGGCTCACGGTCGATCGAGAACGGACAATCGGATTCATGGGCGAAAAGGCGCGTGTCTACGCGACGCCCATGCTCGTGCGAGATATCGAGCTCGCGAGCCGCGAGCTGCTGCTGAAGCACCTCGATCCCGGCGAGGACTCGGTGGGGACGCGCGTCGAGCTCGATCACATCGCAGCGACCCTCCTTGGCATGCCGGTCGAGCTCAAGGTGACCGTTACCGAGGTCAGCGGCCGCGCCGTCACGCTCGAGTTCGAGGGGAAGGACAGCGTCGAGGCGATCTGCCGCGGCAAACACAAGCGCTTCGGCGTTGACGTGAAGACCACGGAGTCACGCCTCGCGACAAAGGCGCAGAAGGCAGGGATCGCTTGACCCGGACCCCTGAAGGCGTTCGGCGCGTACCGACGTACTGCTACCAGTGCGTCGCGGGGCCTGATCTGCTCACGGTCAAAGTAGTAGACGGCGTGGCGACCGAGGTCGAGCCGAATTTCTGCGCCGCGAACGTGCATCCCGGCGGCGGGAAAGTCTGCGTCAAGGCCTACGGCCTGGTGCAGAAGACGTACAACCCGAATCGCGTTCTCGCGCCGATGAAGCGCACCAACCCGAAGAAGGGGCGCGACGAGGACCCGCGATTCGTTCCGATCTCGTGGGACGAGGCGTTCGAACTGATCGCGGCGCGCCTGAACAAGGTGCGCACGGGAGGCCTCCTCGACGAATCCGGATACCCGCGGGTCGCAGCGAGCTTTGGTGGCGGCGGTACGCCGCAGTCGTACATGGGAACGTTTCCGGCCTTCCTCGCCGCCTGGGGACCCATCGACATGGGCTTCGGGTCGGGGCAGGGCGTGAAGTGCTATCACTCGGAGCACCTCTACGGAGAGCTGTGGCATCGGGCATTCACCGTGTCGCCCGATACGCCGCTGTGCGAATACCTGATCTCGTGCGGCGCGAACGTCGAGGCGTCGGGCGGCGTCGTCGGCGTGTGGCGGCATGCCGAGGCGCGCGTGCGCGGCATGCAGCGCGTGCAGATCGAGCCGCACC
>DASVFM010000140.1:0-12475 GCA_036380055.1 Casimicrobiaceae bacterium | reverse complement strand
GGGGTGCTCAACACGGGCGACGTTCAGGTATTCCGCTGGGCGCCTTAGGCGCGCGCAGCGGACGTCCAGCCACAAGAGCGAAACGCCGACTCCGCCTGCGCGGCGAAGTCGGCGTGCGAATGCGCTGGCTTTGCTGCCTAGTGCTTGATGGCGATGAATGAATGCGGGAAGCCGTCGGTGTCAACCCAGAGTCCCACGATCGTGCCGTCGTTGGCTATGCCCTCCGGATTTGTGAAGGGGGAGCCCGGGAAAATCAGCAGCTGCGCGGCAGGGATGGTGATCGCCTGGAAACTGGGCGAGCTGGCGAGCGTGGTCACGAAGCCCGCTTGCCCGCCGGCGGTATCAACGTAACCGGTAATGACACCGGAATCGGTGATGCCGCGCGCCGCGGTGCGGGCGCCATTGATTTGGAAGTAGATCAAGGAGCCGTCCTTGTTGCGCAGGTAGCCGTAGCGGCCAGCGAGGCAGCCGGTGCACGCAGCGCCGTTCGGCAGGAACGTGTCCCCTACGACCTGGCCCTGATTGTTGACGCCCTGGGCAAAGGTGTGAAACGCGTTCGGGACAAGATCCCCCGGCGTGGCAAACGTGTTGCTGCCGCTGTCGTAAAGGAAGCCGAAGAACGTCCCCGATGCGTCGTCGAGATAGGTCCCTCCGACCAGTCCGTTGTTGTTGTTGCCGCGGGCTTCGGTATCGCTCGACCCGGGGTGCGTGAAGAGCGTGTACACGCCCTTCTTGCTGCGAACAAAGCTGGAAACAATACCTGTCGCCTCATCGAAGACCGAGCCTACGATCTCGCCTTTGTCGTTGATGCCAGTCAGCGTGGTGTCGGGAAAGCCGGGTGCGGGCGCGACAAGGGTGAACGTGCCCTTCTTGGAGTCGTACATGTAACTGCTGACGGAACTGAAGTCTGCAGCGAAGCAGGTGATGACGACGGTGTCCGAATTGTTGATCCCGAAGGTCTCTGAGTAGGGCCCGCCGGGGCAATCGATATCAACAAGGGTATAGGCACCAAACGCAGTGCCTGAAAAGCCGGCCGCGAGGAGAGCGACCAGCTGGAAAAGTTTCTTCATTAGGTACATGTGTTCCCCCTGAGGTTGGCGGCAATCGCCGAATTGTCGTTTCGGCCACAGTGGCTGACCGAAAGCACACGGAAGGCAACGTCCGTGCCATTGCTTACCGATCAGCAACTTAGGTTCTGCGGCGCGATGGATTCGTAAAGCGGGCTGACAGCGCCGGCGAGCTCACTCGCGATGGGCGCGCGAGCGACGACGCGAGAGCTTCAGCGAGCGGCTGGGTGCGATGCTTTTCGCATACGCGCCGCAAACCGAGGTGCCTTCGCCACGAGACACAGCTCAGTGAACAGCACCTGAGCGGCGACATGCGCCGTGTTGCTCGTTGCATCGTACTGCGGAGCCACTTCGACGACGTCGCCACCGATGACCTGGGCGCCGGCGATGCCGCGCAGGATGGCGAGCACTTCGCGCGACGTCAGCCCTCCGACCTCCGGCGTACCCGTTCCCGGGGCGAAGCCCGGGTCGACGCCGTCGATGTCGAAGGTGACGTAGGTCGGTCCGTCGCCGATGACCTTGCGCGCCTTCTCGATCACCGCGGGCACGCCGATCCTGGCGACTTCCTCGACGTGCAGCACCGTCATGCCGCTGTCAAACGAAAATTCCCAGAGAAACTCCGCACCGCCGTGGATGCCGATCTGGATCGAGCGCTCGGGGTCGAGCACGCCGTCGAGCACTGCCTGCCGGAACGGACCGCCGTGATGGAACTTGGAGCCCTCGAAGACGCCGCCGGTGTCGCAATGCGCGTCGATGTGCACCATGCCCACCGGGTGCTTCTTGCCGAGCGCCCTGAGGATCGGATAAGTGATGGAGTGATCGCCACCGACCGCGAGCGGAATCACGTCGGCGTCGCGGACCTTCGCGAAGAATGCTTCGATGTCGGCGTGACACTCTTCGAGGCTGAAGCGGCTGCGCATCGGCACGTCGCCCACGTCCGCCGTGCGCACGTGCAGCGCGGGCGCGATTCCGAGCGCGTGCTCATACGGCCCGATGCGCTCGATCGCACGCACCGCGCGCGGGCCGAGTCGCGCGCCGGCGCGGTTGGTGACGCCGAGATCCATCGGCACGCCGACGAGCGCAACGTCCAGACCGTCGAAATTCGCGGCTGTCGCCTCGGGGCGATAGGGCAGGCGCAGGAACGTCGCCACGTCGGCGAACGGCCACTTGCGCTGGTCCGCCTTGGAGAACTCCTGTCCCGCGACGGCGGCAAACGGCGGGTGGAAGATCTCGCCGCCCTTGGCACCGGCATATTTGCGGCGGAGGGCCTTCAGCTTTCTCGCGTCCATCGCACTCCTCCCGAGCGTGCGGGGCGCCACTGGCGATCCTACCGAGGGGCGGCCTCCGCGTGGTGCAGCATTCTGCCCGCCGTCTTCGCCACCTGCACGGTGTCGTAATAGGCGTAGCCCGCGACGGCCGCAGCGCCGATCAGCGGCACCCAGCGGGTGGCGGAGCTTCCCACCACGCGCTGCGTCACTGAGATGCCGACGTTCGCCAGCAGGCTGCGCAGCGCGCCGCCGGATAGCTCGCGGACGACGATGCGCTGACCGGTGCGCACGACGACGTCGCGCGCGAGCTGGCTCGCGGCGTGGCGGAAAAGGCAATACAGCATGTGCGTGCGCGTGAGCTCCATCTCGCGTCCGTAGAGCCCTGCGATGTCGGAGACCATCTGCGCCTGGATGCGCCAGATCGCTGCGAGATCGGGCAGGACCGTGAGCATGCCGATCACGCCCGGCGGCAGCGCAAGCGCGCCCGAGATCGCCGCCGCGCGCTGGGCTGCCTTGCGCGAGAGGACTCGCGCTGCGGTCGCAGGATCCTCGCTCGCGCGCTGGCGACTCTCGGGCACCGCGGCCACTACGTTGCCGATCGCCTCGATCACGCTTTCGACGCGCGTCGGCGAGGGGAGGGAATAGCTGTAAGCCATTGTTTGTTGCCCTGGTTCTTGGATGCGACGAACGACTGAGCGTTCCCGTACCCGGGCAGTATACAATCGCGCCAACGCGAGACAGAGGGAGGAGCGATGCGCTTGCCGCATCGAATCGCGCGGCTGGCTTCTGCAACCCTACGCCATCGAATAATGCGCAAGCCGCGCATCAGGCCGTACACGGTATCGCGCACAGCCTATATCGATTACGACCCGCGCGCGGTCGATGTCGGGCGGGAAGTGGGCGAGCTCATCGAGGATGCCGCTCCCTGGGTCAAAGTCGAGCACATCGGCAGCACCGCGGTGCCGGGCTGTGCCGGCAAGGGCATCGTGGACCTCATGGCGATGTATCCGCCGGGGCAGCTGCGCGCCACCCGCGACGCGATCGATAGGCTCGGCTTCCAGCGCCAGAAGGCCGGGCACGTGTTCCCGGAGGAGCGGCCGATGCGCGTGGGCGCGATCGACCACAACGGCCGGCGCTACCGGCTGCACGTACACGTCATCGCCCGGGACAGCCCCGAAGTGAGCTGGCTGCGCCGCTTCCGCGACATACTGCGTCGAGACCCCTCGCTCGCCAACGACTACCAGGCGCGCAAGATCGCGATCCTCGAGGCTGGCGTGAGCAGGCCTGAAGACTACACGCACGCGAAGGGCAGATTCATCCAGGCAGTGATCGGCAATCACTGACTCCCGGCCGATGCGCGTATTCGGGTTCGCCGGCTGGTCCGGCAGCGGCAAGACGACCCTCATCGAGCAGCTGATCCCCCGCTTCGCGGGACACGGGCTGACCGTGTCGCTCGTTAAGCACGCTCACCACGAGTTCGACCTCGACCAGCCGGGCAAGGACTCCTTCCGCCATCGCCAGGCGGGCTGCACCGAGGTCCTGGTTACCTCGGCAGTGCGCTGGGCGCTGCAGCACGAGCTGCGGGGGGCGCAGGAACTCTCCCTGGAGCATGCGCTCCAAAGGCTGACCCCTTGCGACCTGGCGCTGGTGGAGGGTTTCAAGGCCGCGCCGATACCCAAGCTGGAGGTGTACCGGGCATCGGTGGGCAAACCGCTCCTTCACCCCGGCGACCCGAGCGTCGTCGCCGTGGCGACCGATGGGCCCCTCGCAACGGGGCTGCCGGTCCTGCCCCTGGGGGACGTTGACGGGATTGCAACATTCGTCCTGACGCACCTGGGTCTAGGGGGCGGCTCAATTTGACTTGGCCCTGGCGACGGCGTAACGTGAAATGTGTGGGAAAGTCTGTGCATTGAGTGTGCAGGTTGGGCAAGGCGGGGTGGTAAGATCGTGAAAAAACAATCAGTTGCGGTCGTTCTGGGCAGCCTGATGGTGCTCGGCGCGAACGCGCCCGCACTTGCGCAGAACGGCTTCTACGGCGGCCTGTCGATGCGCGACACCGGCGCCGTCAACGGCCTCACGCTGGGCGACGTCCCGCTCGGCGATGTGTCGCTCGCGTGGAATCGATTCTCCGCGCCCACCGCCGATGAAACCGCGCAGCGCTCGCTGCTCTTCGGCGGCTATCGCTGGAAGAACGACCTGTCGGTCGAAGGCGCGTTCAGCACGACCGACAAATATTCTCTGCAACCCGCGCCGTCGCAGGCGATCGCGTCGGTCCCGGGACTCGCGTTGACCGACGCGAACGTGCGCTCGTGGAATGCGAACGTGTTCACGAGCTGGGAACTCTCGCGCACCTTGTCGCTGTATGGTCGGCTCGGCTACGCGCAGAGCGATGCGCGCCAATTGACCCTGGCCGGGGCCTCGCTCGTTCCCGGCGATCCGCGCCGTCTCGGTGTGAACTACGGCGTCGGCGTGCGCTATGACGTAACGCATTCGCTGGGACTGCGCGCCGAGTACTCGCGCTTCGGGCGCTTCGCCGGTGAAGCCCCCAGCATCAACAGCGGGCTGCCTGATTCCGATCAGGTCACCGTTGGCGTGCAGTATCGGTTCTAGGCCTCCTCTTCGGCACATGGCGCCGGCGGGTTACTCGCCGGCGTTTTTGTTTTCAGGGCCCCGAGACGCGGCGCCGGTCGCTGCGCGGTAAACTCCCGGCATGATCCAGCTCGTCTATCTCGCCCGCTTGCGCGAGGTGCTCGGCGTCTCGGCGGAATCGGTCGAGCTTCCCCGCGAAGTAGGGACGGTTGCTTCGCTGCTCGCGTGGCTGCGCGCGCGAGGCGGCGCGTGGGCCGCGGAGCTCGCGCCGGGGCGCGCGGTCCGCGTAGCGGTCAATCAGGATGTTGCCTCCGGCGAAACGCCCGTGCGCGCCGGCGACGAGGTCGCGCTCTTTCCGCCGGTCACCGGAGGCTGAGTGCCGGTAAGAGTCCAGACGGAGGACTTCGACGTCTCGCGCGAGATCGACGCACTGTGTGCGGGCGATGCGCGCGTCGGCGCGGTCGCCTCGTTCGTGGGGCTGGTGCGCGACGTGAACGACGCGGCAGAGGTGCGCAAGCTCACGCTCGAGCATTATCCGGGCATGACCGAAAAGGCGCTCGCGGGCATCGTGGCCGAGGCGAAGTCGCGGTGGAACATCAGCGAGGCATTGGTCGTGCATCGCGTCGGTGAGCTCGCGCCGGGCGACCGGATCGTCCTGGTCGCGGTGGCGGGATCGCATCGGGGCGAAGCGTTCGCCGCCTGCGAGTTCATCATGGACTATCTCAAAACCCGAGCTCCGTTCTGGAAGAAGGAGCAGACGCCTGCAGGGGAGCGCTGGGTCGAGGCGCGCGCGAGCGACGAGGAGAAGGCTTCGCGCTGGTAGCATCTCGGCTCCGACGGGGAGCGGGGCCACATGGGCACGGCGTTGATCGCAATCGATTGGGGGACGAGCAGCGCGCGCGCCTGGTGGCTCGATGAGCGCGGCGCCATTCTCGATGAGCGAGCCGCGCCGCTAGGCGTGCAGAAGGTCGAGCAAGGCCGCTTCCACGATGCCTTGAAGTCGCTGCTCGGCGGCGATGCGCCCGCCGGCATGCCGCTGCTCGCCTGCGGAATGATCGGCAGCCGCCAGGGCTGGCTCGAGGCGCCTTATGTCGAGTGCCCGGCCGGCTTCGCTTCCATTGCCGACGGCCTCGTGCGCGTGGCAGATGCGCCGCTCGCGATCGTCCCGGGCGTGACCTGCCGCGATGCGCAAGGCGTTCCCGACGTGCTGCGCGGCGAGGAGACGCAGATCTTCGGGGCTCTGGACGATCTCGGTGCGCAACAGCTCGTGGCGCTGCCCGGAACCCACAGCAAATGGGCGCTCGTCGGCGGCGGCGCGATCGAGCGCTTTGCGACTTTCATGACCGGCGAGCTCTACGCCGTGCTGCGCGAGCACAGCATTCTCGGTCGGCTCGCCGCTCCGGGCAGCGACGCCGCAGCGTTCGAGCGCGGCGTCCGCACAAGCCTGCGGCCGGCAGCCGCGCTTTCGCATGACCTGTTCTCGGCTCGCACGCTGACGCTCGCCGGCGAACTTGCGCCCGAGGGCGTGGCCGACTACCTTTCGGGTTTGCTTCTGGGCGCTGAGGTTGCTGCGGCGCAGAGCTGGATCGCGCACAGCGGCGCCCACGGCCTGGGAGTGACGCTGATTGGCGAGCCGGCGCTGTGCGGGCGCTACCGCCGCGCGCTGTCGATCGCCGGACTCGCGGCGCGCAGCGGGCCGAGCGATGCTGCCGCGCGCGGCCTGTGGCGCATCGCGCAGCAGGCGGGCCTGGTGCGATGAGCGAACCGATATTCCTTCGAGCCTATCTCCAGCCGCTGCCGCTGGTGGCGGTGCTGCGCGGCATAACGCCTGCGGAAGTCCCCGCGGTGAGCGCGGCGCTGTGCGACAACGGATTTCGGATTCTCGAGGTGCCGCTCAATTCCCCGCAGCCCTTCGAGAGCATCGCGCTGCTCGCGCGGGAGTTCGGCGAGCGCTGTCTCACCGGCGCGGGAACCGTGCTGCGCGTCGAAGACGTGGCGCGTGTCGGGAAAGCGGGTGGGCGGCTCATCGTGATGCCGCACGGCGATGTCGCGATCGTGCGCGAAGCGAAACGGCTGGGGCTCGTCTGCCTCCCGGGCGTCGCCACGCCCACCGAGGCGTTCGCGGCACTCGATGCGGGCGCCGACGGGCTCAAGATGTTTCCCGCCGAGCAGCTGTCGCCGGCGGTGCTCAAGGCCTGGCGTGCCGTGCTGCCGAAGGACGCGCTCGTGTTTCCGGTCGGCGGCATCCGTCCCGACAACATGGCGCCGTACTGGGCCGTGGGCGCGAATGGCTTCGGCACGGGCTCGAATCTCTATCAGCCGGGCGCTGCGGCTGCCACGGTGCGCAAGGTCGCCGCCGAATACGCGGCTGCGTTCGCGGCGCTGCCGGGCCGCGCATGAGCGCAAAGCGCATCGACGTCGTCGCGATCGGCGAGCCGATGGTCGAATTCAACCAGACGCGCGGCGAGAATCCGCACCACTATCTCTTCGGCTACGGCGGCGACACCTCGAACATGGTGATCGCCGCGGCGCGCCTTGGGGCGCGGGCGGCATACGTGACACGAGTGGGCAGCGATACGTTCGGCCAGCGCTTGCTCGAGCTGTGGCGCAGCGAGGGCGTGGAGACGCGGGGTATCGGCATCGACGCCGAAGCGCCCACCGGCGTGTACTTCGTGAGCCACGGCCCGTCGGGGCACGAGTTCAGCTACCTGCGTGCCGGCTCCGCCGCGAGCCGCATGCGACCCGAGGATCTGCCGTTCGATCTCATCCGGGATTCGAGAGTGCTGCACGCCTCGGGCATCAGCCAGGCGATCTCGGCGTCGGCCTGCGACGCTGTTTCTGCCGCGATCGCTGCGGCTCGCGGCGCCGGCGTCAAGATCTCCTACGACACCAACCTGCGCTTGAAGCTCTGGCCGCTCGCACGCGCGCGTGCGGTCATCAAGGCGAGCCTCGCGGTGTGCGACTGGGCGCTGCCGAGCCTCGACGACGCGAAGCTGCTTTTCGAGCGCGATGACGAGGAAGCCGTGATCGACGCCTGCCACAGCGCGGGTGCGCCGCTGGTCGTGCTCCGCTGCGGCGCCGGCGGGTGCGTCGTGTCCGACGGGCATCGGCGCGAGCGCTTCGCCGCACATCGCGTGCACGTCGTCGACGCCACCGGAGCCGGCGATTGCTTCGATGGCGCGTTCGCCGTGCGCATCCTCGCCGGCGACGATCCCTTCGCTGCCGCGCGCTATGCGAACGCGGCCGCCGCACTGGCCACAACCGGCTATGGCGCGGTCGCACCGCTGCCGCGCCCGCCCGCGGTCGAGGCGCTCCTCGCCGAGCTGCGCTGACGATGATCGCGACCACGTTCCAGGAGGGATCGTTCAGCGGGCGCGTGGCGCTGATCTCGGGCGGAACGAGCGGCATTGGCGCTGCCATCGCCGGCGCGTTCGCCACGCTCGGCGCGCAGGTCACGGTGGCCGGCGCCACGGAGCAGGAGGCCGCCGCGGCTCGTGAGCGTTGCGGCTTCTGGTGGGAGCATGCGATCGCGCTCGACGTGCGCGATGCTGCCGCGATCGCGGCGTACTTCGCGACGCTCCCGAAGCTCGACATCCTGGTCAACTGCGCAGGCATCATCCGCCGCGGCGACGAGCACGACCCCAGAGTGTTCGCCGAGGTGCTCGACGTCAACCTCACCGGCACGATGCGCCTTTGCACCGCGGCGCGCCCGCTGCTCGCGCGCACGCAGGGCTGCATCGTCAACACAGCCTCGGTGCTCTCGACGATCGGCGGTGCGCTGGTGCCCGGTTACAGCGCGAGCAAGGGCGGCGTGGCCCAGCTCACCAAGTCGCTCGCCATCGCCTACGCGGCCGACAAGATACGCGTCAACGCCCTCGCTCCGGGCTGGATCGCGACGGCGCTTACGCAGCCGCTCCGGGATGATCCCGCGCGCAGCAGCGCGATCGTCGCGCGCACGCCGCTCGGCCGCTGGGGCAAGCCGGAGGAAGTTGCCGGCGCGGCCGTCTTTCTTTGCTCGCCAGCCGCGACCTTCGTCACCGGTGCGATCCTCGCTGTCGACGGCGGTTATCTCGCGATGTAGGAGACTCCCATGCCGCTCAACTCCGCGATTCGCTATCTCAAGCAGGGACAATGGCAGAAGGCGCACGAGATCGTGCAGCAGGACGAGACCAAGCTCGGCTGCTGGGCGCACGGGATCGTGCACATGGTCGAGGGCGACCTCGGCAACGCGCGTTACTGGTACCGCCGCGCCGGGCGGCCGTTTCCCAAGGACCGCGACGTCGACCGCGAAGTGGCCGACCTCACCAAGGCGCTGAAGAGCGCGCAATGAGTGCGCCGCTCGTTCTGCCTTCCGCAGGGATCGTGCCGGAGCTCGCGCTGCGTGCGATCCCCGAAGACGAACGCGTGTGGGTGCCGCAGGCGCCCGAGGTCTGGTTCCGGCCGCTTCTGCTCAACACCGTCACCGGCGGCTGGTGCAATCTGCTGCGTGTGCGCCGTGCCGGCGTGCTGCACCGGCACCGGCATCCGATGGCCGTCGTGGGGTATGTCATCCGCGGACGCTGGCGCTACCTCGAGCACGATTGGATCGCGGAGGAGGGGAGCTTCGTCTATGAGCCGCCGGGCGAGATCCATACGCTCGTCGTGCCTGACGATTGCGCCGAGATGATCACGTTCTTCAACATCGGCGGGGCGATGATCTACCTCGACGAGGCCGGGCGGCAGACCGGCTACGAAGACGTGTTCTCCAAGATCGAGATGTGCCGCAAACACTATGTGCACGCGGGACTCGGCGCGGATTTCGTGCAGCGCTTCATTCGCTGATATACTGCCGACGGGAGATGGCATTCCTCCTTCAACCGCCGCAAGGCTGATGATGCCTACACGCAGCAACCGTCATGCGGTGGCGTGCTAGGCCGATCCTGCAAGACCCCTAGCTTCGTCGCCGCTGTCGCAACCGTCGTCGCGCCTGCTCGCGGCGCGAAGGGAGGACTCGCATGCCTTGGAGCGGTATTCTCGTCGTGGGTGGGGGCGCGGCTGTGGGCGCCTGGATGCGGTGGGGGCTGGGCATCGCCCTCAACCCCGTGTTTCCGACCCTGCCGCTCGGCACGCTGGCGGCCAATCTCATCGGCGGATTTCTGATGGGCGTCGCGATGGAAGTGCTCGGACGCCACGCCGTGCTCGCGCCGGAAATCCGTCTGCTCGTAACGACCGGATTCCTTGGCGGCCTCACCACCTTTTCCACGTTCTCCGCCGAAGTGACGACGTTGCTGATGCGCAAGGAATACCTCTGGGGCTCGATCGCGATCGCGGGCCACGTGGTCGGCTCGGTCGTGCTCACCGTCGTCGGCATGATGCTCGCCCGCGCGCTCTACGCGTGGGCACCCGCCTGAGGGAGACCGCCATGAACGGCACCATTCTGCGCTTCTACATGCACGAGAACCGAACGTATCGTCACATCGCGCTCTTCGAGTGGTTGCTCGAGCAGGCGAAGAAGCTCGGCATCCACGGCGGCTCGGCCTTCCGCGCGGTCGCCGGTTTCGGGCGCCACGGCGTGCTGCACGAAGAGCACTTCTTCGAGCTCGCGGCCGATATGACGATCGCGGTCGAATTCGTCGTCAGCGAGGAAGACGCGGCGAAGCTTCTCGATCTCGTGCGCGGCGAGCGGATCAGCATCTTCTACGTCCAGGCTCGCGCCGAGTTCGGCATCATCGAAGGCGATAGCGGGGGCCGTGCATGACCGACATCTACGCTCTCGCCGCGCTCTGGCTCGGGCTCGCGCTCGCCGCGACGCTCATCTCGATCTGGCTGCGCATCGCCACCGCGATGTCGGAGATCGTCGTCGGCACGGTCGCACAGCTCCTCATCGGCGCTTCGCTCGGCAGCGCCGTGCTCGGCACCGACCAATCCTGGATCAAGTTTCTTGCCGGTACGGGCGCCATCCTGCTCACCTTTCTCGCCGGGGCGGAGCTCGATCCCTCGGTCCTCCGCAGCCGCATGAAGGAAACGAGCGCGCTGGGCCTGATCGGATTCTTCGCTCCTTTCCTCGGTTGCGCGGCGGCGGCACGCTGGCTCCTGCACTGGAGCGTGGAAGCGAGCTGGCTCGCCGGCATCGCGTTGTCGACGACCTCGGTCGCTGTCGTCTATGCGGTAATGCTCGAGCTCGGGCTCAACCGGACCACTTACGGGAAGACGGTGCTCGCGGCTTGCTTCATCAACGACCTTGCGACCGTGATCGCGCTCGGCCTGATGTTCTCGCCCTTTACCGCGCGCACGCTGATCTTCGTGGGCGGCAGCATCGCCGTCTTTGCGATCCTGCCCTGGATCACGCCTCGCTTCTTCCGCCGCTTCGGCAACCGGCCGTCCGAGCTGGAAGCGAAATTCCTGCTGTTCTTCCTGTTCGCGCTGGGCGCGCTGGCCGGATGGGCGGACAGCGAGGCGGTGCTTCCCGCCTACGTGATGGGCATGCTGCTCGCAGGCACGGTGGGCAAGGACCACGCGCTGGTGCGTCGCCTGCGCACGCTGACCCTGGGACTGCTGACGCCGTTCTACTTTATCCGCGCAGGCTCGTTTGTCTCGGTGCCGGCGCTCATCGGCGCGCCGCTTGTCTTTCTCCTGCTGCTCGGAGCCAAGCTGGCGACAAAAATCATCGGCGTGTTCCCGGTCACGCGCGCCTTCGGCTCGGCTCGGCGCGAGGGCTGGTATACGACGCTGCTCATGTCCACTGGCCTCACCTTCGGCAGCATTTCGGCGCTTTTCGGCCTGAGTCACGGCATCGTCACCCAGGCGCAGTATTCCTTTCTGATCGCGGCCGTCATCGGCAGCGCGGTCGTGCCGACGCTGATTGCCAATGCCTTCTTCCTGCCGCATCATCTGGTCGGCTCGGGCGAGCCCGAGCTCCCGGAGGCCGCGGAGCAGCGCGCTGGATCGCATGCGGCGTCGCGCGCCACCAAGTGAAAACGAACAACCACGGAGCAAGCAATGCCTCATGCAATACGCATTCACAAGACCGGCGGCCCCGAAGTCATGCAGTGGGACGAGGTCGTTGTCGGCGATCCTGGCTCCAACGAGGCGCGCGTGCGCCACACGGCAGTCGGTGTGAATTACATTGACACCTACCAACGCAGCGGCCTCTACAAGCTGCCACTGCCCTCGGGCATGGGTAACGAAGGCGCAGGCGTGGTCGAGGCGGTGGGCGCGGGCGTAACCGACATCAAGCCCGGTGACCGCGTGGCCTACCAGGGCGGCGCACCGGGCTCGTACTCGGAGGTGCGCGTCATGCCCGCGGAGCGCCTGGTCAAGATCCCCGACGGCGTGACTGATCGCATGGCGGCGACGCTGATGCTCAAGGGCCTCACGACGCAATATCTCCTGCGGCAGGTCTATCCGGTCAAGAGTGGCGAGACGATCCTGTTCCACGCGGCCGCGGGCGGCGTGGGCCTGATTGCCTGTCAGTGGGCTCGCGCGCTGGGCGTGAACGTGATCGGTACCGTGAGCTCGGACGAGAAGGCCGCGCTTGCCAAGGCCAACGGCTGCACGCACACGATCGTCTAC
>DASVFM010000139.1:0-13619 GCA_036380055.1 Casimicrobiaceae bacterium | reverse complement strand
TCGTGCCCGAGCCCGGATCGCTCGCGCTGCTCGGCCTGGCGTTGTCCGGTTTCGCCTTCGCGCGCCGCCGCTGGCAGAAATAGCGCGCGCAAGCGCAAAAGAAAAACGGGGCGAAGAACTCGCCCCGTTTTTGTTTTTCCGTTCGTCTTACTTGCCGCCCTTGCCGGGCTTCGTCGTCCCGTTGCCGGACAGGTTAAGCGTGACCGAGTTCGCATTCGTGCCCACCGCAAGCGTCGCCGAGCGGGTTCCCGTAGCGCTTGGGCTGAACGTATAACTGATCGAGCAGCTCTGACCCGCCGACAATGCGATATTCACGGCGCAGGTTCCGCTGCGAATGAAGTCGGCCGGGTTCGCTCCACCAGCAGTCAGAGATGCGACGCTCAGCGTTCCGCCGCCCGAGTTCTTGAGCGTGACGCTTAGCGCGCCGCTGATCCTTCCGACGACGACATTGCCGAAGTTCAGCGTGGCGGAGCTGAGCGCGGCTGCTGGCGGCGTCGCAGCGGCCGCGGCCTGCGTTATGACGAAGGTCGCGCCACCGACCGTGAGGTTCGCGCTTCTGCTACCCCCGGTGTTGGCTGACGCTGCATAGCCGACCGTCGCGCCGCCCGTGCCACTCGTGGCGCTGGTGACGCTGAGCCAGGACGTGCTGCTCGACGCGGTCCACGAACAGCCCGAAGCGGTGGTCAGCGTCGTGCTGCCGCTGCCGGCGCCCGCGCCCATGCTGGCACTCCCCGGACTCAAGCCATAGGCGCATCCCGACGCCTGATTTACCGTGAACAACACTCCGCCCACGGCGATCGTTCCGCTGCGCGCGCCGCCACTATTGGCCGCCACCGTGTAGTTGAGGGTTCCATTTCCCGAGGTTCCGGAGCCCGCGGCGATGGTGAGCCACGCGCCCGCGTTGCTGGTCGCGTTCCACGCGCAGCCCGATGCAGCAGTCACGCCGAATGAACCGCTCCCGCCGCCCACGGCGGCGCTGGCGCTGCTCGGCGACAGGGCGTAAGAACAACCGGACGCCCCGGATACGCGGAAATTGGCTACCGTGTATGCATTCTGGTTGTGCACGAGGACGACATCGGCCGTCGCGGTCGTTCCGAGCGGATCGGCCGGGCTTCCGTACGTCATGTTGGGGTTCGAGAAGTAGGGAACGCGCGTGCAGTTCTTGCCGACCGCTGCGCAGGCGTTGTTATAGGCCATCACGTCGCGCCAGCTTTCATTCACATCTACCCAGCCGTGCCCGTAGGCATACGGAGTGGTCGTCGAATCGACATAGGTATCGTGACGCGCGCCGAAGTTGTGCCCGAGCTCGTGCGGGAAGCTGTAGTTGGCCGATGCACAACCGCGATTGATCACGCTGAACCCGTAACCCGCGCTGGGACCGATCCAGCCGTAGCCGCAATACTGCGTCTCCTCGACGAGCATGCTCACCAGATCCGCTGCATAGGTGTTCCGCAGGCTCGCCACCGTGGCGTTCGACGTGAGCCAGTTGAGATCGGTCGGGTAATCGCCAGTCTCGTTGTAATTCACCTGCTCGTAGTGCGCGAGGCGGAGTCGAGTCGTGATTCCGCTGTTCGCATACACCGCATTGGCCGTGTCGATCGCCTGCTGGATCTGCGTGGCTATTCCCGCGCCCGCCGCCGCGGCCGTCTGGTTGCTATAGACGACCATCACGTCGATCGTAGCGCCGCTGTCCGCGCTGCTCGTCGTGGCAGCCACCGATGTCCCGCCGGTCGCGTCCCCGGCGCTCGCGCCTCCCGTGCTCAGCAAGTTTGGTGCGACCGGTGCGCCGCCCGGCGGATGGTCGGGGGGAAATGCGCCTGGATTGATCTGCCGCAGCGATTGCTGGCCGCTTTGTCCGGGTTCGATTCGGTAGCTGGCGCCCGCGAGCGGCCCGAGGTCGATACTCGCGGAGAGCATGCCGTTGACGGTGGTCAGGATCGCGCTGCTGTTGGGGTAGCCGCGAACCGAGCCGAACCACGAATAGTTCCCTGGCGCCCGTACCTCGGCGCGATTCAAATCGAGAGTGACCGTCAGGCCGTCGAAGAGATCGAGCGAGAGCTGTCTTGGCGTGGCCGCGGAACCTGGGTCGAGGCCCTGCAAATTGACGGCGACGGGTCGTTGGCGTACGACGGTGACGTCGGGGCTGACCCCTTTTGACGCTCCGGGGAGCGGCGAAACCAGCCCGGGAGCCGCATGAATAGGAGTTGCGTAGCAAAGGATCGAAAGCACTGCGCTGGCCGCGTAGCGACTCCGATTCGAGAAAAGCTGGTGACGCTGAGGCATCGATTTCCTCCTCCGTGTGGCCCGTGGGCGGGACCAGGAAGTGGAATCGACGGGTGGATCGCTTGGCAGCCCCTCGGGCGAGCCCCGAGCGCATGCCTTGCGTCCTTCAGGCGACTCGTCTCCGTGGATGTCGGAGTGCGGCCGCTCGAGTCCGGCAATCCCGCTGTCCTAGGACCTGGGGTCCCTTAGACCGGTAACTTTGCGCCCCCAGCTTTCGCTGGGTTTGCCCCTTTTACAGACCCTGCTTCTGGAACTACGGCTCTCAGTCAGTCTGACGCAATTTCATGCATCCATGCTAGGCGCGTGCGCGAGGCCGAGCCTTGATCCGGGTCAAGACCAGGCATGGGTTCCCGCTAACTGCCTGTCCCCCGCGCCTCGAAGCCACAGGAGAGCCCCATTCCCAAGCTCTATGATAACGTCATAATCCGCCGATGTCGAGCGATTTCCGGGTCGGCGCACGATAGAGCCGCATCCGGGCCGGGGCCACGACGGGTCCCTCCGATCTGGCCGGGGAATCGAATGCCTGCTGACGGATAGCTGTCAGACGCCCGGCGGTCGCCGTTCAAACTCGCGCAAGAAGAAGCGATCGGATGGATGGCCTCGCGGCCGTCTACTCGGACAAGCTCCAAGACCGCAAGATGGCCAGCGGCCCGGTGTTCAGCCAGCTAGAAGCTCGCCGCCGCCCATCCGACGCTCGCATTCGGGACGAAGGTGAAAATGACGAACACGAAGTACAACAAAAGCGTCGACGTAACCATCAACGATCGCGAGCCGACGCAACCTGACCGCGTCATCGATTTGTCCAGCACTGCAGCGGCGAAGATCGGCCTCGGCAAGCAGTCGATGGCACCGGTCAAGCGCGAAGTGATTGCGGCGGGGACGGCGGGGCAGAAGTAGTCATGGGACTTGCCTCGCCGGCGCTTTCCCGAGGACCCGTTCCAAGATAAGCTGCAGCGCTCGCAACTCTTATGTCGTGAGCTCGCCTGCCGCCGCGACCTCGCTTGCGGAAAACTACGTCGGCCTGCCGCTGAGTCAGCGCCTGCAACCACTGGCCGAGCCTGGTGCGGAGCCAGCCTACTTTCAACCACCGTCTAGTGCAGAGGAGGTCAGATGGAATTCCGATCTTGCGTAGGGTTCGCCGTGCTGGGGCTCAGTCTCGGTTTTGCGCCGATCACGGCACAGGCGCAGAACGTGGTGAAGCTCGGAATGGTCGGGGAGTTCTCCGGGCCGTTCGCGCAATACGGCCAGCAGATCCTCGGCGGGATGAAGGCGTACATGAAGCTCAACGGCGACACGGTCGCAGGCAAGAAGATGGAGATCGTGCAGAAGGACACCGGTGGCCCTGCGCCCGATGTCGCCAAGCGCCTCGCGCAGGAGCTCGTCACCCGCGACAACGTCGACATTCTGGTGGGCTTCGGACTCACCCCGAACGCGCTGGCAGTGGCGCCGGTGGCCACCGAGGCGAAGAAGCTCATGGTGATCATGAACGCTGCGACCTCGATCATCACGACGAAGTCGCCGTATATCGCCCGCGTGTCGATGACGCTGCCGCAGGTCACCCAGCCGATGGCGATTTGGGCGGCGAAGAACGGTATCAAGAAGGTGTACACGGTGGTGGCCGACTACGGCCCGGGGCTGGACGCGGAGAAGGCCTTCACCGAGGCGTTTACCAAGGCCGGCGGCGAGATGGTGGGCAGCATCCATACGCCCCTGCAGAGCCCGGACTTCGCGCCCTTCATTCAACGGGTGAAGGATGCCAAGCCGGAGGCGGTGTTCCTGTTCCTGCCGGCGGGCGAGCAGGGCATCGCGTTCATGAAGGGCTACAAGGAACGCGGGCTGGCCGAGGCGGGGATCAAGCTGATCGCCACCGGAGACATCACTGACGATGGAGTGCTGGAGGCGATGGGCGACCCGACGCTGGGGCTCATCACCAGCTTCCACTACTCGGCGTGGCACCAGTCGCCGGAGAACGCGGCCTTCAAGAAGGCCTACGCCGAGGTCAACGGCGACAAGCTGCGGCCGAACTTCATGGCCGCAGCGGGCTACGACGGGATGGCGGCGATCTACGAGGCGCTCAAGAAGACCGGCGGCTCGACCGACGGCGACAAGCTGATCGCCGCGATGAAGGGCCTGAAGCTCAACAGCCCGCGCGGCCCGATCATGATCGACCCGGAGACGCGCGACGTGGTGCAGACGGTCTACATCCGCAAGGTCGAGAAAGTGGGCGGCGGCCTGTACAACGTCGAGTTCGACAAGTTCCCGGACCAGAAGGATCCGGGTAAGTAGCAGAAGCAGGGGCGAGCTCGTACGCCAGCGCGGGCTCGGCGCTTCACCTCCCCGTTGCGCCGGCGCGGGCGACGACGGGGCTCGCGCTCGCGCGCCAGCGCTAGTTCATCTCTGCCGCCGTGCCCGGAGCCGGCGTGAACCCGAGGTCGCCGCGAGCGAGCGCCTTCTCGCGGCCGCCAAAGCGCGCGAGAAGCTCGCCCTGCCGCTGCTTGGCGCGCGCGTCCGTCGCCTCGGGATCGAGCTCCGAGCGCAATAGCCGCTCGCCTTCGGCCAGCGTCTCGGCGTAGCGCGGATCGCCCGCGAGGTCGGTCAGCTCTTCCGGATCTGTCGCGAGATCGAAGAGCTGTGGCCGATGGGCCACATAGTGGCAATACTTGTAGCGGCCGAAGCGGAGCATGTACGCACCCGCGACGGAACCGATCGCGTGGTACTCCGCGATCACCGGCCGCGCGGGCCTTTGTCCGTTCGCGACCGCGAAGAGCGAAGCGCCCGGTAGCGCGCGGCCGCCGATTCGCATCGGCTCCCCCGCCACCTCCAGAATAGTCGGTGCGCAGTCGATGTGCGAGACGGGAGTGTCGACGACCCGTCCGGCTGGCACATCGGGTCCCGCGATAATGAGCGGCACCCCCGCGCTCTCCTCGTAAAGCGTCGACTTGCCCCACAGGCCACGCGCACCGACGTTGTCGCCATGGTCGCTCGTGTACATGACCCGTGTGGTCTCCTCGAGCCCCGCTTCGCGCAGCGCGCGCAGGACGTTGCCCGCGTTCTCGTCCATGGTCGAGACGAGCCCGGCGTAGCCGGCTATCGCGCGCTTGACGTCCTCTGGCGAGTGGAAGTGGGTGTCGTAGTCGACGGTGTGCGCGTAGACGTCGAGATACGGATGATGCGGGCGCTGATCCTGCGCGTACTGCTTAGGCATCGGCAGGTCCTGTCGCCAGTAGCGGTAGAACCACTGCGCCGGTGCGGTCAGCGGAAAATGGGGCAGAGTGAAGGACACGAAGAGCACCCACGGCCGATCGCGCCATCTGGGCGCCTCCTCGTGGAGCCAGATCTGCGCCCGTGACGCAATGTCTCGATCGTAAGCGGTGTAGGACGATTCACCGGGCCCGGCGCGGCGGGCCATCTTGTCGCCGCCCTTGCGCTTGGGGATGCTTTCGCGCACGAGGCCCTTCACGTCGCCGATCCCCTCGACGATGTGCATCGGGATGATCTCCTCGGAAAAGCCATGATCGTCGCCGGGGCGGCCGCGAAAATGCAGCTTGCCGATCGACACGACGCGATGCCCGCTCTCACGTAGCACGTGGTGCCAGCTCGGCACAGCCCCGTCGTACCCGTCGGCGTTGTCCCAGTAGCCGATCTCGTTGATGTAGCGCCCGACAGCGAATGCCGCGCGCGCCGGCACGCAGATGGGGCATGTCGTGTACGCAGCCGTGAAGCGCGTCCCGCGTGCGGCGAGGGCGTCGAGATTCGGGGTCTCCACGAACGGATGTCCGCCCGCCCCGAGAAACTTCGGGTTGTGCTCATCCGACATCAGCACGAGCAGATTAGTGGGTCTCATGCGTGGTCGCGTGCAGTTTAGCGGTTCGCCGTAAACTGCCCGGCGCTGGCGGGTGAGCAGTATCGCACAGCCGTGATCGGCGCATCGCACAGCCGCGATCGGCGCGTGCGCGCGGCGCTTGCTCGGGTTATGCTTCGATGCGCACGCGCGGCCGCAGCCGACGGCATCGCGGCAATCCGAGGAGGAGCCATGAATACCGCGCAACGCGCCTGGCCGCTGTGGACCGCGCTCGCACTCTTCGCGACCGGCATGACAGCCTCCGCGCAGACCTATCCCAATCGGCCGATCAAGCTCATCGTCGCCGATGCGCCGGGCGGAGCACCCGATCAGCTGGCCCGTTTGCTCGCGCAGAAGATTTCCATGGGGCTCGGGCAGCAGGTCGTGGTCGACAATCGCGCCGGCGCCGGCGGCGTGCTCGGAGCCGAGATCGCCGCGAAGTCTCCGCCGGATGGCTACACGCTGCTCATGACCACCACCGCGATCTACGCCATCCTGCCGAACCTGCGCAGCAACCTTCCGTACGATCCGGTCAAGGATTTCGTTTCCATTTCCCGCATCGCCACCGCGTCGAACGTGCTCGTCGTCAATAACGCGCTGCCCGCGAAGAATGTAGGCGAACTCATCAAGCTCGCGAAAGAGAAACCGGGCGTGCTGAATTACGCCTCCGCGGGCGTCGGGACGCCGGCTCACCTTGCCGGCGAGATGCTCAACCTGCTTGCGGACATCAAGGTCGTGCACGTGCCGTACAAGGGCGCCGCACCGGCGTTGCTCGACGTCATCGCCGGCAACGCTCAGTACATCATCACCTCTCCCATCGCTGCCGGTGCCCACATGGAAAGCGGCCGCGTGCGGGCAATCGCCACGACCGGTACCGAGCGCAATCCGAGCTTGCCGAACCTGCCGACCATTGCCGAGACCGTCCCCGGCTACGAGATCACGCAGTCCTGGGGCATCGTCGCCCCCGCCGGCACGGCGCCCGAGATCGTGAAGCAGCTCAACGCCGAGATCGTGAAGGCCATGAGCCAGCAGGACCTGAAGCAGCAGGTACTGATGACGGGCGCCAATCCCATCGGCGACGATCCCGCGGCCTTCGAGCTGTTCATGGCGAAGGAACGCCAGCGCCTGGGCGAAGTGATCAGGAAGAGCGGCATCGAGCTCAAGGACTGACGGCGCGGCTGCTCGTAGACTGCGGCTGGCCTGTGAAGGAGCCGCTGGATTCGGAGCGCAGACGGATTGCCGACCGGGCAGCGAAGCGTCTCCTCGGACACACCTTGCGCCCGGACGGATCCCGTCACACGACAGGAGTCGCTCGAAGTGTCTTTCGATGAAAGCGCCGCACTCGAGATCACGGCCGTCCGTGCGCTCGAGAGCTCGGCCGGGGGGTCGCCGGATCTCTGGACCGATGCGGATCGCGCCTGGGCGAGTCGCGCCGCTGCCGAGGTCGTCGGTGAAGGGGGCGCGCCCGAGGCGTTTCTCGCGACGCGGGCGCGACTTGCACTGGAACGCGTCGGCGAGCGCGTCGCGGCGTTTCCGCGCGCAGTTCGCGCGTTGCGCTGGCGCTCCTGGGTCGGTGTCTTCATCGTAGCCGCCGCGCTTCTCGCAGGGGCGGCGTTCGATCAGCTGGGAGGCTTGCACCGGATCAACCTCCTTGCGCCGCCGTTCTTTCTTCTGATCGTCTGGAATATCGCCGTCTACGCGCTGCTGGTGATCGGCTACATCGTGCGCTATGGCGAGGCGTCCGCCTCGGCGCCGATGCGAAGCCTCGTCGCGCGCTTGGCGGGCGGCCGGCCGCGGTCCGGGCGTCGCGAAATCGCCGCAGCGGTCGCCGAGTTTGTTGAGAAGTGGTCACGGTTGTCGGCGCCGCTCTACCGCGTGCGCGCGGCACGCGTACTGCACCTCGCCGCGGCCGCCTTCGCCGTCGGCCTCATCACGGGCCTCTACGTGCGCGGCGTCGCGTTCGAGTACCGGGCCACGTGGGAGAGCACTTTCCTGGATGCGCCAACCGTGCATTCCCTGTTGGCCGCAGCTTTGGCGCCGGGCGCGGCGATTTCGGCGATCCCGGTTCCTGGACTGACCGAAGTCGAGGCGATTCGCGCGCCAGCTTCCGAGAACGCCGCGCGCTGGCTGCATTTGATCGCGGCGACGGTAGTCGTGATCGTCGTCGCGCCCCGGTTGGTGCTTGCCTTGGCAGCGTGGCTTCTCGAGCGGTATCGGCAGAGCCACATGGCACTCGTGCTCGACGAGCCTTATTTCGCGCGCCTGCTGCGCGGCTTTCGCGGCGGCCCGCTGCGCGTGCGCGTCGTTCCCTACAGCTACGCGTTGCCGCAGACCGAAGCGGCCGGCCTGGAGCATCTCCTTCGGCGCGTCTTCGGCGAGAATGCGTCGCTCACCATCCAGCCGGCGCTTGCCTACGGGGGAGAGGACGCGCTCGCTGCCGATGCGCAGCGTCAAGTCGCGACCAACGTGATCGCACTGTTCAGCGCCTCCGCGACGCCGGAGCGCGAGGCGCACGGCGCATTTCTCGACGCGTTGGCAAGGCAGGCGGCGTCAGGGAGCACACTCGTGGCGATCGTCGACGAGAGCGCCGTGCACGAGCAGTGGAGAGCGGATCCGGAGCGCTTGAAGGAGCGCCACGCGAGCTGGAGCGCGCTATGCGTGCCTCGGCACGTCCCCTGCATCTTCACGCGGCTGCGCGGATCGGACTCGTTCGATGCGGCGAGCTCGCTCGAGCGCGCGATCGAAGAGGCCGCTCGGTGAGCGACGCCGAGATCGCGCTGTCGCTGATCTCGCACACGAACGCGGGCAAGACGACGCTGGCGCGCACGCTTCTCGGGCGCGACATCGGCGAGGTGCGCGACGAGCCAAATGTCACGACCGAGGCTACGCCTCACACCCTGCAGGTGACGCCCGAAGGCGACGCGCTCGTGCTCTGGGATACGCCGGGCTTCGCCGACAGCGCGCGGCTCGCGCGCAGGCTCGCGCAGCAGAACAACCCCGTCGGCTGGTTCCTGTCGCAGGTGTGGGATCGCTTTCGCGACCGCGCGCTTTACCTCTCGCAGAAGGCCGTGCGCAACGTTCGCGAGCAGGCCGACATCGTGCTCTACCTCGTCAACGCGTCGGAGGCACCGGCCGACGCCGGATACGTCGCTCCGGAGCTCGAAGTGCTGACCTGGATAGGACGCCCCGTCTTCGTGCTGCTGAACCAGATGGGACCGCCGCGACCGCCTGGCGAGGAGGAAGTCCTCGTGTCGCGCTGGCGCGATGCCCTCGGCCGCCGCCCGCTGATCCGAGGCGTGCTCCCGCTCGACGCGTTCGCGCGCTGCTGGGTGCAGGAAATTGTTTTGCTCCGCGCGCTCGCGCAGGCGGTTCAGCCGGAAAAGCGTGAGGGCTACGAGCGGCTCGTCGCCGCGTGGCTCGCCCGGCGGCACAACCAATTCGACGAGTCGATGCTCGCGCTCACCATGCCGATCGCGCAAGCCGCGTGCGATGGCGTGACGCTCGCCACGCCGAGTTTCGGCGACAGGATGCGCGAGGCAGTGCGCTCGCTCGTTGCGCGACCGAGGGAAAGCGAGGAGCAACGCGAAGCCGCGCGAGCGCTCGCCGAGCGCCTCGACGCCACGTTGCGCCAGAGCACCGAACGGCTCATCGCCATCCACGGCCTCGAGGGTGCCGCGGCCAACGCCGTGCTCGAGCGGCTCGGGAGCCACCTGCGCACCGACGCACCCCTGGACGAGGGAAAGGCCGCGTTGATGGGCGGAGTGCTGTCCGGCGCGCTCTCCGGGCTCGCCGCCGATCTTGCGGCGCACGGACTCACCTTCGGAGCCGGGACGCTCATCGGCGCGATCGCCGGCGCTCTCGGCGGCGCTGGGCTTGCGCGCGGCTACAACCTCATCCGCGGGCGGACCGCATCGGTGCTGCGCTGGGACGACGAGCTGCTTGACCGTCTGGTTCCCGCCGCAGTGTTGCGCTATCTCGCCGTCGCGCATTTTGGCCGGGGGCGCGGAGACTGGAAGGAAAGCGAATACCCGGCGTTCTGGAGCGAGGTCGTGCAACGCGAAGTCGATGCTCGCCGGGCAGCGTTCTCATCCCTGTGGGGCCGTCGTGACAACGACATGGACCCGGCGGCGTTCGAACGCGAGCTTCGCCCGCTTCTCGCCGACGCGACGCGGTCGGTTCTCCGGGCCATCTATCCCGGCGCGCTGGGCGAATCTTGACTAAATATCGAGAGCGCAGCGGCCGTCAAGCCTGAAGGTCAAGGGAACCGTGCTAACCTCCTGTCTCGCAGCGGGATTTGCTTGAACTGCTGCTGCTGGACGGACACCACGAGCGCCGAAGGGAGCGGAGCGCCATTCCGGCCGTGGTGGGGGCGACGATCGCGCGAGCAAGGTCTTGACCGTCAGTCCGAAGACAAATCCTTAGTCGAAGAGAGTCAATGAACAACCTGAACCTGCTCAAGGGCGCATTCCTGATCCTGATCTCGCTCGCCTTCGGCATCGTATCGCTGCGCTACCCGCTGGGTCACCTCGACCGCGCAGGGCCCGGGATGTTTCCGCTGCTGGTGAGCTCGCTCCTGTTCCTCATCGGAACGACGATCGTGGTGCGCTCGCTGCTCGCCGAGCGCGCCCTGATGCACTTCAAGCCGAGGAACATCGTGATCATCCTCGCGAGTCTAACTGGCTTCGCGTTGATCTCTGAGTACCTGAACATGCTGCTTGGCATCGTGTTCCTCGTCTTTTGCGCGTCGCTTGCCGGCACCTCCTATTCGGTGGTGCGCAATCTCAAGCTCGCAGCATGTCTCATCGCCATAGCGCTGGCCTTCCAGAAGCTTCTCGGCTTGCAGTTGCCCCTGTATTGATGGACATCCTGCACAACCTCGCCTTCGGGTTCGAGCACGCGCTGACGCTGCAGAACCTCATGTTCTGCGCCATCGGGTGCGTCGTGGGCACGCTCATCGGCCTCCTGCCGGGGCTCGGTCCTCTGGCCACGATCAGTCTGCTGCTGCCGCTGACCTATTCGATCCCCGTCACGGGCGCGCTGATCATGCTCGCCGGGATCTACTACGGCGCCCAATACGGCGACAGCGTGAGCGCCATCACGATGCGGATTCCGCACGCCAGCAGCATCGTGGCGTGCATCGACGGCTACCAGATGACGCTGAAGGGCAAGACCGGCCTCGCTCTGTTCACGGCAGGCATTTCCAGCTTCATCGGCGGCACCGTGGCGATCGTCGTGCTCGCGTCTCTGGCGCCGGCCCTGGGGGAAGTCGCGCTCCTGTTCGGGCCGGCCGAGTACTGCGCGCTCATGATGCTCGGCTTCGTCTGCGTGAGCTTCGTCACGACCGGCAGCCTGCTCAACGGCCTGGCGATGTGCCTGGTCGGTGTCCTGCTCGGGCAGATCGGCACCGACGTCAACAGCGGCGCGCAGCGCTTCACGCTGGGTCTGCCGTTTCTCGCCGACGGCGTAGGTCTGGTCAGCATCGCGCTGGGCTGCTTCGGCATTGCCGAGATCACCAAGAACCTCGACGCTCGCGAGGAGCGCACGCCGTTCAACGGGAAGATCCACCTGATGCCCACGTGGCCGGAGTTCAAGCGCATCATTCCGAGCGCCTTGCGCGGCAGCATCATCGGCTCGTTTCTCGGCATCCTGCCGGGCGGCGGCCCCTCGATCGCACAGTTCGCCGCCTACGCGGTAGACAAGAAAGTCAGCAAGTACAGAGCCGAGATCGGCTCGGGCGCGATCGAGGGCGTGGCGGGTCAGGCAGCCGCCGACGAAGCGGCCGCGCGCACGAGTTTCATCCCGCTCATGAGCATCGGCATTCCCGAGAACGCGGTGATGGCCCTCATGATGGCCGCCTTCATCATCAAGGGCATTCAGCCGGGCCCGAACATGATCGCTGGCCACGCAGACTTGTTCTGGGGCCTCGTAGCGAGCATGTGGGTGGGCAACGTCTTTCTCGTCATCCTGAACGTGCCGCTGGTTCGCTACTGGCTGTCGGTGTTCAAGATTCCGTACAGCGTGCTCTTCCCGTCGATTCTTTTCTTCTGCTGCATCGGCACCTACAGCGTCAACAACAGCCTCGACGACATCTTCATCACGGCCACGTTCGGCCTGATGGGCTACATCTTTCTGCGACTCGAGCTCGATCCCGCGCCGCTCATGCTGGGCTTCATCCTCGGGCCCATGCTCGAGGAGAACTTCCGCCGCGCGCTGCTGCTGAGCCGCGGCAGCTTCGCGACCTTCGTCACGCGGCCCATCAGCGCCACGTTTTTCAGCATCATCGCCATCTTCGTCCTGTGGCAACTGGTAACCTTCTTCCTGCAGGCTCGAAGAGCGAGTCTGCCGCGAAGCAAGCCTGTGTAGCGCGAAAAGACTCGCTCCGTACGACCAGGGTCACCGACGCGGCGGGGAGCGTCCTTGTCGCATGAAACTGTCCGGTCGGAGCTAAGCAGGGCTGATCGCTGGATGCTACGGCCCGCCTCCCGCACGCTGCCAGAGCAAGGCGAGCGGCAGCCGGCCGAGCATCCTGGCCAGCGGCAGGCGTCCGTCCGGCGCGGCGATGCGGATGTTGGTGAGCACATCCTCCCACGCCGGGTCGCCGAGCGATGAAACATCGAGCGCCGTATCGCCCCATGCCGACGCTCCGAGCGGCAGGATGGTCTCTCCGCCGAGAAGCGTGCAGGCTAGACGGGGCGCGACGACCACGGCGCGATCGTCTTGGTGCACGCGCGCGAATGCGCATACGTGCTCGGCTTGTTCGCCGATGACCCTGAGGGGGACGTAGGCGCCGTCGCGGAACAGCAGCTCGTGGCGACGGCGCAAATCGAGCGCGCGCCAGAGGACGAACTGCTTGAGCCGCCCGTCCTCCAGGTGCGCCGCGAGATCGCTTGCGAGGCGCGCCAGCCCCGCATCGTCCGTCGCCGCGACGCGCAGCGACGAGAGCGATTCCTGCCGCGCGGCGAAGTCGACCGGGCGCCGATTGTCCGGATCGACCAGCGAGTAACTCCACAGTTCGCAACCCTGGTAGATGTCCGGCACACCGGGCACGGTGAGCTTGAGCAGGGTCTGGCTCAGCGCATTGAGCATTCCGAACCAGGTGACCTTGCGCTGGAAAGGCAGGAACCGCTTGAGGAACCGCTCGTTCTGTCCGGGCGCGAGCAGCGCCCGCGCGAACCCCGTGAAGGCGGCCTCGTATTGCTCGTTCGGGTTCACCCACGAGCTCAGCGCCTTCGCCTCGCGCACGACCTTGACGAGGTAGCGCTCGATGCGCTCGGCGAACTCGGCGGCCACCGCGGGGTCATCGTAACGATCCGGCCATGCGCCGACCAGCGTCTGGTAAAGGAGGTATTCGTCATTGGCCGTCGGTGCCTCAACGACCTCGAGCTGGCGCCGGTGCGACCGATTGAGCTGGCGCCAGCGTTCGACGCGCAGCCGCCATTCGGCGGGAATCTCGGAGAGCACGTTCAGCCGCGCGCGGACATCCTCCGAGCGCTTG
>DASVFM010000138.1:0-10168 GCA_036380055.1 Casimicrobiaceae bacterium | reverse complement strand
GTCGGATGTCCGCCCCGATCTCGGGCAGGCGGGGATGGGTACGCGTGTGGCTGCCGATCGCCACACCGGCGGCAGCCATCTCGCGCAACTCGGAGCCAGACATGAGGCGCCGCGGTGGGTAGCCGCGCGCAGCCATCCAGTCGTTGGTCGTGCCGATCCGGTCGGCGACGGCGAACATCGTCGCCGGGATTCGATAGCGCGCGAGTACCGGCAGGGCGTTTGCAAAGGTGTCGGCGAAACCGTCGTCGAAAGTGACTGCCACGCCCGTGCCGGGCCACGCCTCACGCCCGTCGAAGGCGTCCGCCAGCCGTTCTAGACCCACAAGCGGTACGCCCGATTCGTGCAGGTGGCGCATCTGCGCCTCGAAGCGCCGGGGCGCACAGCAGTAGCGCGCCTCCGCCGCCTGGAGCGGCTCGGCAACGATGTGGTACATCAGCACGACGACGCGGCTCATTGCACGATCTGCCCCACGTCGGCCACGTACACCTGCCGTTCGCCCGCGTGGACCGAATCGACGCACACCAGCGTCCCGTCGCGGTTCCAGCGCGGATGCAGATCGCAGCGGATCTCGCCCCACCAGCGCGACTTCGGCGAGTGCAGCCGCGCGAGATCGATGCGCTTGCCATCACCCCAGCGATAGAGCATCAGCGTGCGCATGTCGTAGCCGTCCGGGTAGGTGTCGTTGAGCACCCAGCGCCGATCGGGCGAGAAGCTCGCGTGGCCGTCCTCGACGAGCACCGCGTCTCCCACCGCAGTCGGGGTGCCGCCTTCGATTCCGACGAGCACGAAGTTTCCGCGGCCGCCGCGCTCTCGCGTCCAGACGAGGAGGCTCCGACTGTCGCGCCAGTCGTAGTGCGAGATGAACTCCGCGTCGAGCAGCACGGCGAGACCCCCTCCGTCGCTCGCGCAGGAGCACAGCCGCGCACGCCAGCCTCCCTCGGTACGGCGGATGTGAAAGAACGCGATGCGCTTCGCATCGGGCGAGATCTGCACGTGATTGATCCACTGGAACGCCTGGCGCGACTCGGCCTCGGAGCCAAGATGAGCGAGCGCATCGAGGGAAACGATGAGCTCCGTACGGCCCGAGGCGAGATCGAGGCGATGGATGCCGTCCTCTGCGGGATGCGGCTCGCCGGCCCAGGGATCAGTGCACCCGGCGTAGCCATAGCCGGGGCGATGGACGTGCAGCCGCGCGAAGTTGACGCTGCACGCATAGCGCCCATCGGGAGAGAGGGCGTAGATCGGCCGATCGTAGACGATGTGCGTGCGCCCGTGAACGTCGCGCACGCAGGCGACGAGGCCATGTGCGCGCCGCTCATTGTGCACGATGAGCCGCTCGGGGTCCGCGGGATGCCACTGCAGCATCGACCCCTGCTGCCAGTTCCAGGCGAGCGTCTCCGCGAGCGCCTCGTAGCGATTTCCCTCGTCCAGCCGCACGATGCCCACCTTCGCCGCGTCCTGCGGCCCCGGCGGCCGGTCGTTGAACGGCACTTCGTGAGCGAGCAGAAGCGTTCCTGAGGCGTTCCACGGACACTTGTCGTAATAGCCGAAGAAGTGATGCGCCGGCCCGCGGGTGACGGGTCGGATGCGCTCGCGCGCCTCGCCGAAATGAAGCCAGCGGTAGAGTGCCGGCCGGCGCTCCCGGCACGACGACTCCACCCAGCGCTCGATGCCGTGTCGAACCCGCCAGGGAATCGCAGGGCTCGCCGACAGCGCCTTGTACATCGTCATGGCCTCGATCTCAGCGGCCGGTGCCGCGTCGTTCGACGCGCGCGATGAGACTCCGGTAAGTTCCTTCCGGAAGGAGCGCCGGCAGCAGATACTTGAGATCCCTGAGCTTCCATCCGCCTACCTGCAGCGAACGGCGGAAAATTCTGCGCGCGGAGACGAGATCGCGCCGCCAGTAGCAATCGTAGCCACGCTTGAGGAGCGCCCCGTCGATCAGCTCCTCGAGACGCTGGCGCGAGAAGCGTGCGGCCAGGTGCGGATTGGCGCCGACGAACTTTTTCTTCACTCGCCACACGTTCTCGGCCTGACGCCATTGTTTCGAGGTAATCTGACCGCCCGAGTGAAAGCGGTAGAAGGCGAGTACCTCGGGAACCCGGGCGATCGAGCACGACGCGCCGATGCGCAGCCACAGATCGTAGTCCATGCAAGTCGTGAGCGTCGTGTCGAAGCCGCCGACCTCGTCGATCACGGCTCGCCTCACGAGTGCCGCGTGGATCGGCCAGGGCGAGGCGGCGCGCAGGAGCAGCTCGACCTTGTCGCCCTGCTCGAAATCCGGAGGCACGTAGGGTTCGTTGGTGCGATCGGTGGCGCCGATGTTCTGCCAGCCGCAGTAAGCGAGCGACGCGGCGCTTGCGGCGAGCGCCGAGTGCAGCTTCTCGAGAAACTCCGGAGACCAGTAGTCATCCGCATCGAGGAAAGCCACGAATTCGCCCTGCGCCCGAGCAAGCCCCGCGTTGCGGGCGGGATACGGTCCTGCGCGGTCCGTGCGCAAGAGCGTGATCCGGCCCGCGTGCTCCCGCGCCAGTCTCGCGGCGATGGCGGGCGACTCGTCGGTCGACCCGTCGTCCACGACGAGCAGCTCGACGTTGCGGTAACTCTGCCCCAGCACCGACTCGATGGCCTGCTGCAGATAGGCCGCACTGTCGTAGCACGGCATAATGACGGAGATGAGCCCGTCTCGATACCGCGCCACGAATGGCTTTTCCGCGGGAACTCCCGGCATGGCAACTCACGTCGACTTCGGCGAAGCGACCATTCTACCGAAGCGCCGGAACGTTCCCCCCGCCCGACGGGCCACGCGAGCCGCAGGCGGGCCGAGGTCTACATGCCGTGAGGTTCAGCCGCGGCGCCGGAGCGACCCAATAGCCAACCGCGCGGCGGCACTTGCATCGGCGCGCCGGCGGAAACGACCCTGCCGCCGGCCTCGACCCAGCGCAACTTCGTGTGCGTCGCATCTTCCCACACAAGTTCGATCGCCGTCGCCGCAGGGTTAACCACGAGAATCTCGCGCTCGGAGCCGCGGCTCAGATTGGCGACACGCAAGCGGTCATCGCGTGGCGAAGGGCAGGGGTAGCGCATGGCGGGCGCAACGACCTCCGGATGCGCCCCTAGCAGGGACGGCGGCAACCCGAGTCCCGCATCGACTGCAGCAAGCATGGCCACGGCGAGGTCGGCCCGGCGCTCGAGCTCGGAGCCCAGCGTGCACCATTGGAAGAGCGCTTCGACCCAGTAGCCAATCGCCTGGCGCTGTCTGGTCTCGGCCCAATACGTCGCGAGCGAGGTCTCGCTCACCGCACCGACCGCCGCACGGAGCAGATCAGCGAAATCCGCCCCGGGAAAACGGCGCTGCACTCGTGCCAGGTCCATGACGTTCACGCTGTGATAGTTGACCCCGAAATGGAGCCGCGAGAGGTGCCGTTCGATCAATCCGCCGGGCATGACCATCCGCGGCCAGCGCCGTTTCACCCGGTGCAACTCGGGAAGGAGGTAGCGACGGGCGAGCCGCTTAACCGCGCGCAGCGGCAACGGCAGCCGCTTCGCCTCGGCCTCCGGCTTGAGCGTAAGCCACACCGCCCAGTAAAGGATCCCGTACAGCCGTTCCGCCGGCCGCAGCGCGAGGAGCTTGTGGGCGGCGCTCAGCGCCGATTCGACCTGTGCCGCGTGCTGGTCGTCGCCGGTGACCTGCCGATAGCGGTCGAGCGTGACGATGGCGTCGAGGTGCGAGTTCAGAATCATCTTGGTCGTCGGCGACTTCCCCAGCTCCCGGCTCGGCACCCAGCGGATGCCGCTCCTTTCGGTCATCTCCACGCTTTCTTCCAGCGAGTCGTGAAAGAACCACACGCCGATGTCGGTCCGGTCGATCGCGCGCGCGAGCGCATCTGCCGCGCGGCGCAGCGCTTGCGCGACTGCGGGATCGGACCTCTCCTCGAGCGCGGCTTCCAGCAACAGCATCGCGCCGTTATGCAGACGGTAGTGCGTCTCCATGAAATCCGTCCACTCGCCGTGGTGCCACCTGCCGTCCTCGCCCTGGCGGGCGAGCACCGAGCGCAGCAGCTGCTGCTTGAGCAGCCAATAGAGCTTCTTGCCCGTCGCAGCCTCGAGGCCGTGCATCGCGACGTAGAGCGAGTAAGCCTCGAGTTCCGACGCGATCTTGCGTTTGCGCAGCGGCTCGAAGCGATTCTCGTAAACGGTGCCATGGATGAGGCAGCGATAGAGATCGCTCGGGCCGCGCAAATCGAAGTGCGAGCTCAGCATGAACAGAGGCTGTCGCTCCAGCACCCGGGCACTCTGCAGTTCCTCGACGAGCCGCTCTGCCGCGGGCGGCAGGCACCAGACAACGCACTCGAGGTCGAGTCCGCCACGTGCCTCAAGCACGATGGTCGTGCTCAGCGCACCGGGCAGGAAAGCGCTGACCGGCGCGGTCTCCTCCGCGATGATCCGCCCGTTGGCATCGCGCGCGCGCAGGACCGGCGCAAGCGGGATCCAGTAGCTCGGGCGCTGCGCATCGCTCGGTCGCAGCAGCCACCCTCCTGAGGGGCAGGACTGCGTTCCGTAGCCACCATCGAGAACGACGTCGACATTCCGGCGCGCCGTCGCCGTCAGGCGCAGGAAGCAGCACAACGCACCGCCAGCGTCGCGAAACCGGTCAAGCACGAGCTCCGGACTCTCAACGTCCTGTGCGTGCCGTTCGATGCGCCCCGCATCGGTCACTGACCTTGAAGCTGCTCCTTCGGCGGGCGCGAAGACGTCGCGAAGCAATACGGGAACCGAAGACATCGAAACGGGCGCTGTCGGCTGTGCCCTGCAACGGGCAGGGAGGTCGCCGTGATGGTAATCTCTCCCGACATCGTACAGGAGAAGGGGTTTGCGCATCGTCACTTGGTAGTCGACAGCTGCGCAGCGGATGGGACACACGATGCACGGCACGCGCAAATCACAGCGCATCGGTCTCGTGGCGCCTTATTTTCCCCCGCACATCGGCGGCGCGAACATCTATTGTCACGAGCTCGCCAAGGCGATCGCCGAAAAGGGATACGAAGTGCACGTTTTCGCCCACCGGGACGCGCAAGGCGATGGCGGCTACACGCTGCACCCGATCCTGAAGCTCGCACTCGACGAGGATCTCGCGCAGCTCGCCGCATTCGACATGGACGTGTGGCACTCGCTGTTCTTCTTCTACGCTCCGCTCGCGCTGTCGCGGCGCAACGTATTCATCACCGGACATGGCGACGACTTCTACAGCTTCCGCATTCGGCGCACGCTCCCTGCGCGGGCTTTCCTGCGCCAGCATCTGCTGTGGCGGCTGCCGCGCGCTGCGCAGCGCCCCATCGAACACGCACTGCAGAGAGCGGAGCTGCGCATGAACCGGCAGCTCTACAAGCGAGCACTGGAGCGGGCGCGCCACCTGATCGCCGTGAGCACCTTCTCGAAGGCGCGCCTGTGCGAGATTTTTCCTGAGGCTACCGGGAAAACGACTGTGATCCCGCCTGGTGTCGCGACTCGCTTCTTCGACGGCGACAGGGTTCTCAAGGAGAAGCACCTGCTCCTCACCGTGACACGGCTCGACGAAACCGACCGCATCAAGAACGTGCACGGCGTCATCCAGGCGCTAGCGGAGCTGAAGGACACGTACGATTTCCGCTACCGCGTGATCGCGGGGGCCGTCACCGGAGGCTACCGGCGCGAGCTCGAACAGATGGTCGTGGACATGGGACTCTCGCAGAAAGTTTCGATCGAGGGGCGCAAGACCGAGGACGAGCTTGCCGACTGCTACGCGCGCGCTGACCTCTTCATTCTCGCCTCGTATGCGGAGAGCCAGAATTTCGAGGGCTTCGGGATCGTGTTCCTCGAAGCCAATGCCGCCGGCACCCCCGTGCTCACCACGCGCGAAGGCGGCATGGTCGACTACGTGCGCGAAGGCGTGAACGGGTACTTCTCCGAGAACCCCACGGCTGCGGGACTGAAAGCCGCGATCAGACGCTATCTCGACGGCGAGATTCGCTTCGATCCTGAAGCAGTGAGGCGCGCACCGGAGCCTTATCGCTGGACCCACATCGCCGACCGCGTCCTCGGCGTCTACGCCGCCTACGGGACCTAGCTCGATGTGCGGGATCAACGGCATCTTCGCCCTCGGCGCTGCGGCTTCGGCGTTAGACCTCCACGAGCTTCGGCGCACACAGGCACACATGGCGGCGCGCGGCCCCGACGGCGCCGGCGAATGGCGCTCCGATGATGGCCGCGTCGCAATTGCCCACCGGCGGCTCGCGATCATCGACCCGCGCCCCGAGAGCGCGCAGCCGATGGCCACCCAAGATGGCCGGTTGCACATCACGTTCAACGGCGAGATCTACAACTACGAGGCGTTGCGCGACGAGCTGATCGCTGCAGGCGTGGCGTTCCGCACGCATAGCGATACCGAGGTTCTGCTCGTCCTCTACGCGCGCGAGGGTGCGGGCATGGTGAAGCGGTTGCGCGGCATGTTCGCCTTCGCGATCCACGATGCCCGGGACGATTCGCTCTTCCTGGCGCGCGATCCCTACGGCATCAAACCGCTTTACTACACCGCGGGCAGCGGCGTGTTTCGCTTTGCGTCACAGGTAAAGGCCCTGCTCGCAGGGGGCGCCGTCGCGCGCGCGCTCGAGCCGGCCGGGGTGACCGGCTTCCTTCTCTGGGGCAGCGTTCCAGAGCCCTACACCCTCTACCGCGACATCCGCTCGCTGCCGAGCGGCTGCACGATGCGCGTGACCCGCTCCGGTGCGGAGGCGCCGCGCCGCTACTGGAGCTTGAGCGAGGTCGTAGCGCGCTCGATCGCGGCAGCCGCAGCGGTCCCCGCCGGGAGCGAGGTCGAATACCTGCGCGAGGCACTGCTCGATTCGGTGCGCGCACACCTCGTTGCCGACGTCCCGGTGGGGGCGTTTCTCTCCGCTGGGGTCGATTCGAGCACGATCGTCGGGCTCGCCCGCGAGCTGCGCTCGGCGCCCATCGAGACGATCACGCTCACGACCGACGAGTTTCGCGGGACGCGCAACGACGAGGCACCCGCGGCAGCCGAGATCGCACGACACCTCGACGTGCGCCATCACGTGCGCAGCATGAGCCTGCGCGAATTCGAAGCGGATCTGCCCGCCTTCCTCGCCGCGATGGACCAGCCGACGATCGACGGCCTTAACACCTGGTTCGTATCGAAGGTCGCCGCGCAGGCAGGGCTCAAGGTCGCTCTGTCGGGGCTGGGCGGCGACGAGCTTCTCGGCGGCTACCCGACATTCCGCGAGATTCCCCGCATGGTAGATCGCTGGCAGCCGCTCAATCGCCTGCCCGCCACAGGGACGCTGTTCTGCACCCTGTACTCCGGCTTGAGCGCGTGGTATCCGAAGATCAACCCGAAGTACGCGGGGCTCGCACGCTACGGTGGCACCTATCGCGGCGCCTACCTGATCGAGCGCGGCGTCGTGAAGCCGTGGGAGCTTCGTCACGTGCTCGACCGCGAGATTGCGAGAGCCGGTCTGGAGCGGCTTGCCGGGCAGGACGACGAGCTCGGCGACGCCCCGATGAGCGGATTCGCAAAGGTGTCCATCCTCGAATCGTCGCGCTATATGCGCAACCAGCTGCTGCGCGACGCGGACTGGGCAGGCATGGCGCACTCGCTCGAGATCCGCGTCCCGCTGGTCGACGCGGCGCTCACCGAGCGTCTCGCAGGCCTCGCTGCGACAGGCCGGTTCCAATTCGACAAGTCGGCGCTGCTCAAGGCTCTTCCCCGAGGTCTGCCGGCAGCCGCGGCCGAGCGCCCGAAGACGGGCTTCACCGTGCCGCTCTGGCAATGGCTGCGCAAGTCACCAACGACCGACACGTGGAAGCGGGTGAGATTTCTGCGCCGTCCCAACGTGCACGACTACAGCCGCTGGGCATACACGCTGCTCTCGCTGACGCCCGAGACGGCGGAGCTGCTGCGTGCGTGAAGCGCTGCGCTAGAGAAGCGACGGGTATGCGATCCGAGCGGTGGTGTCGGTTCGTGGAAATCGCATAGAATTCGTTCCCGTTTCCCTTTCAGCGCGACGCGTGATCAAAGCCATCCGCAACATCGTCGATTACCACGAGCTCATCGCGGTGCTCACGTGGAAGAACATGACGGTGCGCTACAAGCAGGCGTACCTCGGGATCGCGTGGGCGGTGCTCAAGCCGTTCTCGCTGATGCTCGTGTTCACTCTACTGCGCAGCTTCGTCAACATCCCGAGCGGCAACGTGCCTTACCCGATACTGGCCTTTGCTGCGCTGCTTCCGTGGGTCTTCTTCCAGGAATCAGCCGCCGAGGGGGTTCAGAGCGTGGTCGGCAACGCAGCGTTGATCCGGAAGATCTATTTTCCGCGCGAAGTGTTTCCCATCACAGGCGTGATGACCAAGCTCGTCGAGTTGGGCATCAATGTCCTGATTCTCGCCGGCCTGATGGCCTGGTACCGGATGATGCCCACCGCCCAGATCGCGTGGGCCCCGCTGATCATCCTCTACACGATGCTCGCCTCGCTGACGATTGCGTTTGCCGGCGCCGCGATCAACGTCTACTACCGCGATATGGGTTCAGCTCTGCCGGTCCTGCTGTCGCTGCTCATGTATGTGTCTCCGGTCATCTATCCGCTGGATCTCGTGAAGGAAAAGCTGCTGATTCATCGTGCAGGCGGCGACTGGTCGGAATTGCTCTATGTCGTGTACACGCTGAACCCGCTCGCCGGAATTATTTCCAGCTTCCAGAACGTCGTCCTGCGCGGGCTGCCCCCTGACTGGACGACGCTCGTGCCGGGCGCGATTCTCGTGGCAATTGCGCTCCCTCTCAGCTACATGATCTTCAAGCGGGCCGAGGCCTATTTTGCTGATATGATTTGAGTTTTGGCCGTGTAGTGCGCCTCGCAATGGCCATCATCGAAGTCAATCACGTCACCAAAGAATTTCAGCTCGGTCAGCTGCGCAATCTCAGGCAAACGCTGCTTGATCTTGCCGCCCGGCTGCGCGGTCATCGAATCGCGGAGCGCACACCTTTCAAGGCCCTCGACGATGTGGACTTCCGCGTCGAGCAGGGCGAAGTCCTGGGAATCATCGGTCAGAACGGCGCTGGCAAGAGCACGTTGCTCAAAATACTTGCCGGCATAAGCACGCCCACCCGGGGCAGCATCTCGGTGGCGGGCAAGGTGGCACCCCTGATCGAAGTGGGGGCGGGGTTGGTGGCCGATCTCACGGGACGAGAGAACATTTTTCTCAATGCATCGATTCTCGGCATGAAGCGTGCCGAGATTGCGAAGAAGTTCGACGACATCGTTGCCTTTGCGGAGCTCGAGGAGTTCATCGATACGCCAATTAAGCGCTATAGCTCCGGGATGCAGGTGCGCCTCGGCTTCTCGATAGCTACCAGTGTTCACGCAGAGGTCCTGATCGTGGACGAGGTGCTCGCTGTCGGCGACCTGGCGTTTCAACGAAAGTGCTTCGATCGCATGGAGGAGATGATCAAGCGCCAAGGGAGGACGGTGCTCATCGTTAGCCACAACATAAGACAGGTCGAACGCATGTGCACACGAGTGATCCTCCTGGAGCACGGACAGGCCGCCTTTGATGGAGCTCCTCAGCCGGCGTGCAATCTCTTCTACGAGAAGAACGACCAGAAGATCAGAAGCCAGATCGCGATGCAGGGTCAGGCCGGCCCGAAGCGCTCTTTTGTTCGCTCAACGGATCTCCTCCTCACGGACATAACGATGGTCAACGAAGCAGGCGAACGCATCGAACGCGTGAAGTTCGGCTCGACCGTGCTAATCAGACTTCTGTTTGAAACCAAGATACCGCTGCGCGATCCGACCTTCGGCATCGGCGCGCACACTCCCGATCTGCTTTACGTCGCCAACGACGATAGCATCTTGAGCGAAACCGAAGAGAGGCTCATCCCTCCGGGGTCGTTCCAGGTGGAGTACAGGATAAGGGACTTTCCGCTGCTGCCCTCCGTCTATTCACTCAGGGTCGGCGTGGCCCTCAAGAACTCGGACCTCGCGCTGTATTACGGGGAGAACCTCTTCCACTTCCAGGTCTACGACGACAAGACCAGCAGAAGCCGAACTGTCAACCAAGGATTCGTGTCCTTCGGCGGCACCTGGTCCTTTGAAGTGCCGGCAGGTTGACTGCGGTT
>DASVFM010000137.1:0-2707 GCA_036380055.1 Casimicrobiaceae bacterium | reverse complement strand
GGCAAGCACGTCGGGGCCAAGCGCTCCCGGGCGCAACAGCGCCGGCTCCTCGCCCGTGAAGGAAACGATCGTCGACTCGATGCCGTGTCGGCACGGGCCGCCATCGAGGATCAGCGCAACTTCGTTGCCGAAGTCGTCGGCGACGTGCTCTGCCGTCGTGGCGCTTACGCGGCCGAAGCGGTTGGCGGATGGCGCGGCCACGCCCTCGCCACCAAGACCGACGAAGCTGCGCAGCAGCGCCTGGGCGACGGGGTGCGCTGGCACGCGCAGGCCGATGCTGTCCTGGCCGCCCGTCACTGCGTCCGAAACATCGGCCGCGCGCGGCAGGATCAGCGTCAGAGGTCCGGGCCAGAACGCGTCGGCGAGTGCGCGAGCGCCGGCCGGCACGCTGCGCGCCCAGCGAGACAGCGCGGAAGCGCCGGCGATGTGCACGATCAACGGATGCTCGGCGGGGCGTCCCTTGGCGGCGAAGAGGCGACGCAAGGCACCCTCGTTGCGGGCATCGGCGCCGAGTCCATAGACCGTCTCGGTCGGGAAGGAGACGAGCTGGCCAGCGCGCAGCAGCGAGGCGGCACGCTCGATGTTCTCGGCAGTAGGCGCGACGATCATCGCCGGCATAGCCGGTCCATGACCCTGTGCCGATCGAGGTCGAAGGCGCGGACCAACTCCGTCATCCTCAATTTGGTAAACTTCGCTATTTTTCGTTGCGACGCGCCGCCGATCGGGTAGAAGAGGGGCGCGAAGCGACGACACGCGGCTTCCGCGTCTGGTTGCGCGCACACGGAGAGGTAATGAGCGAGTTTCTATTCACGTCCGAGTCGGTCTCGGAGGGCCACCCCGACAAGGTGGCCGACCAGATCTCCGACGCAGTCCTCGATGCGATTCTAGCGCGCGACCCGCATGGTCGGGTGGCAGCCGAGACGCTGGTGTCGACGGGCCTCGTCGTGATGACGGGCGAGATCACGACCGACCACAAGCACGACTACGCGCGCATCGCGCGCGACACGATCCATAAGATCGGCTACACCGACCCGGAGCTCCGCTTCGACGCGGAGGGCTGCGCGGTCATGGTGTGCTACGGCCGCCAGTCGCCGGACATCGCGCGGGGCGTGGATCG
The DNA here is from genome assembly GCA_036380055.1 of Casimicrobiaceae bacterium. Taxonomy (GTDB): domain Bacteria; phylum Pseudomonadota; class Gammaproteobacteria; order Burkholderiales; family Casimicrobiaceae; genus PALSA-1003. The sequence continues at coordinate 1,590 of DASVFM010000137.1, read as the reverse complement.
CACGTCCGAGGAATACATGAACCAGGGCGCCGGCGATCAAGGCCTCATGTTCGGCTACGCCTGCGACGAGACGCCCGCGCTCATGCCGTTCCCGATCTACTACGCGCACCGGCTGGTGCAGCGCCAGAGCGAGGTCCGCCGTGACGGCCGCCTGCCTTGGCTGCGACCCGATGCGAAGTCGCAGATCACCGTGCGTTACGTCGATGGCCGGCCGAAGAGCATCGAGACGGTCGTGCTTTCCACACAGCATCACCCGAGCATGAATCACAAGCAGAAAGAGCTCGCGGAGGCGGTGATCGAGGAAATCATCAGGCCGGTGCTGCCGCCGGAGATGCTGCTCAAGACGCGCTTTCTGGTGAACCCCACTGGGCGCTTTGAGATCGGCGGCCCGCACGGCGACGCCGGGCTTACCGGACGCAAGATCATCGTCGACACCTACGGCGGCGCGGCGCCGCACGGCGGCGGCGCATTCTCGGGCAAGGATCCCTCTAAGGTCGACCGCTCGGCCGCCTACGCCGCGCGCTACGTCGCAAAGAACATCGTGGCCGCTGGCATCTCGACGCAATGCCAGGTGCAGCTCTCCTACGCGATCGGCGTGGCGCAACCGATCAACGTGACCGTCTACACCGAAGGTACGGGCCGCATTCCCGACGAGAAGATCGCTGCAATGGTCAACAAGCACTTCGATCTGCGGCCCAAGGGGATCATCCAGATGCTCGACCTGCTGCGCCCGATCTATCTCAAGACTGCCGCGTACGGCCACTTCGGCCGCGACGAGCCGGAATTCACGTGGGAAGCGATAGACCGGGCGGAACAGCTCAAGGCAGCCGCCGGCCTGTCGGAGGCGCGCAGTCGCGCCGGTGTCAGCGCTCCGGCAGCGGAATAAACTCGGTCTCGCCGGGAACGGGCGGAAACGCCCGCGCACGCCAGCGCTCGCTCGCCTCGTCGATCAGCGCACGCGAGCTCGCAACGAAGTTCCACCAGATCAACCGGTCGCCGTCCATTTTCGCCCCGCCGAGAAGCGCGGCGCGCGCGGGACTCGCCGCCGTGATGCGCACGGTTTCTCCCGCCGGAAGCAGCGCCAGATGATGCGGCGGAAGATTCGACCCATCAACCGACACCCCACCCTCGACCACATACACGCCGCGTTCCTCGTGCTCGGGCGGCAGGTCGAATGCGGCGCCCTTCTCCATCTCGACGGCCACATAGAAGATCGGCGAGAAAGTCGGCGTGGGCGCCTTGCTGCCGAAGGCGGAGCCGGCGAGCAGTCGCAGCGTGACGCCGGGAAGCGAGATCTGCGGCAGCGAGCCCTTCGGGTGGTGGCTGAAAGACGGCTCGACTGCTTCCCGGTTTTTGGGCAGGGCCACCCAGGTCTGCAGGCCGTGCAGCCGGTGCCCGGCTGCGCGTTCATCCGGTGGAGTGCGCTCTGAGTGGGCGATCCCGATGCCAGCGGTCATCCAGTTGACGTCTCCCGGTTCGATGCGCTGCACCGTGCCGAGACTGTCACGGTGCATCATCGCCCCGTCGAACAGGTAGGTGACGGTCGCGAGCCCGATGTGCGGGTGCGGTCGGACATCGGCGCCGTTCCCC
>DASVFM010000136.1:0-4108 GCA_036380055.1 Casimicrobiaceae bacterium | reverse complement strand
GAGCATTTGGGCCGCTTCGACGTTGCCGGCGACGTTGAGGACTGCGAGCACCGAGCAGAGGGCTCCGAACGCGACCACGGCTGGACGAGAAGAGCGCCGGATGAGCGTCTTTGCCAGAGCCGAGGCTGCGATCGCGAGCGCAGCATAGGATAGGGGAACGAGCGGCATGTAGTGGTGCCCCCACAGGCGTCCGCCAAAAAAAAGCGCGCCTCCCACAAAGGACGCCTGCAATGCCACCACCAGGCGAAGTGGCGCAGGTGCAGCTCGGCGGGCTTCCAGAATTGCCCAGGTGGTCGCTGGAACGAGGAAAAAGGTAACGAGCTTCAGTGGCCCTGCGATACTTGGCGTGCTTTCACCGGAGATGATCGCGTTGTGCCAGGAATTGTCGAGCACCGACGTTGCAACTGCGATGAAGTGCGCGACGCGTCCGCCGTACGGCGACGATGAATTGAATGCACCGAGCGCACTTTGCGTTTCGTGGATGTACTTGAGAAGGCCCGCCACGCCCCCGGTTTTACTCGCCAGCAGAGCATAGCCGACGATATAGAAGATCACTCCAGCGCCAAGGCCGAGCAGCCAGGCGGACAGGATCCTCATGGCGACCGGTTGCCGGTCCTCGCGAGATCGCTTCTTTGCGACGAGGACGGTTGCGGTCGCCATGGCCGGCACGAAGAACGCATAGACGAAATAACCGTAGACGGCGAGGCCGACGAAAAGGCCGCACAGAAACGACGCTCGCGCGATCGTTCTTGGAGGTGCCTGACTCTGCATGCGGCTCCACGCGGCAACCGACAACAACAGCCAGGCCGAGGGAAACATGGTGATGTAGCTTTGCGTGCGGAATGCGTACACGAACGCGGGATCCATCGCCAAAAGCAAGGTCGCGGCCGCAGCCCATCCAAGCCCGTCCGTCGTCGTTCGCAGCGCTGTGTAAAGGGAAATAAGCACGCCGGCTGCAAAGAGCATGTGCGTGACGCGCAGCCCGATGACCGTCGTGCCGAAGAGCCAGAAGCCGGGAAGGCCCAACCAGAGTTGCTGTGAGCCGTGGTACAGCGACGTGAGTATCGTGATATGGTCGGCCACGTAGTTTCCCGGAAGCAGCCACGCCGGAATCGGATACCCGCTCCAGTTCAGGATGCGTACTGCGAGATAATCAGGGTCGACCTCATCCATGTAGACGCCGGGGAGTTCGATCTGACAGCTGCCGACGATCCCGTAGACGATCAGAATGCCGACGATCGGCAGCAACCGGACGATGCGATGCCATGACCAGGCCCCTGCCGGATGCGGCGCGCGCTGAACAGGCGTACTCGGAATGGTCATTCAGGAAAAGTTCGCATTGCGCACGCGAGAGCAGTCCGACGCGCGCGTGTCTTTCCAGACCATAGAGACAGGGCCTTGAAAAAGCAAGATCACCTGCTCTGCGTCGCTCCGATGATGGACTGGACCGATCGTCATTGCCGGTACTTCCTGCGGCTGGTCAGCCCCCGCGCGCGCCTCTACACCGAGATGATCACGACCGGCGCGTTGATGTTCGGCAATGTGCCGCGCCATCTCGACTTCGACCCGGCCGAGCATCCGGTCGCGCTGCAGCTCGGCGGCAGCGACCCGCACGCGCTTGCGCACTGCGCACGTCTCGGCGAGGCGTGGGGTTACGACGAGATCAATCTGAACGTGGGCTGTCCATCGGAGCGGGTTCAGACCGGCAGCTTCGGTGCGTGCCTGATGGCGGACCCTGCTCTCGTCGCGGAGTGCGTCTCGGCGATGCGCGACGCCGTAGCCTTGCCGGTCACGGTCAAGCACCGCATCGGCATCGACGCCATCGAGGGCTACGGCTTCGTGCGCGACTTCGTCGGCACCGTGGCGGAGGCGGGGGCGGGCGCCTTCCTCGTTCATGCGCGCAATGCCATCCTGAAGGGATTGTCGCCGAAGGAAAATCGCGAGGTCCCGCCGCTCAAGTACGACTACGTGCATCGCCTGAAGCGGGACTTCTCGGAGCTCACGATCGTCATCAACGGCGGCATCGTCACTCACCAGGCCATCGCGGAGCAGCTCGCCCATGTCGACGGCGTCATGCTCGGCCGGGCCGCGTACCACAACCCTTACCTTCTCGCGGAAGCCGAGGAGTACTGTTTTCCCGATGCGGGTGCACCAAGGACGCGGGCCGAGATCGTACGCGCGCTGGTGCCCTATGCGCGCGCCCAGCTCCAGTCGGGCGTCGCCCTGCGGGCGATCGCCCAGCACGTGCTCGGGTTGTATCACGGAAGGTCCGGCGGGCGCGCCTGGCGGCGCATGCTCTCCGACGCCACGCTGCTAAGGACCGCCGGCCCGGAGCTCTTTCTCGCGGCGTTGCGCGAAGTGGAACCGGTGGCGGTCGCGGACGCCGCGTGAACCGTCAGCGCTGGCGCAGATCGTCTGCGATGTAGGCGCGGATGACGCTGTCGAAGTCGGGATCCGTAGCCATGCCGAGCGATGGCCCGAGCACGGGTGCGAATCGAGGCGGCCAGGTGGCGACGATCCGCTCGATGACGGGGTCGGGCTGCCACTTGACGCGATCGGCGACCTCGTCGCCGGCGATGCGCCGCAGCGCCGCGACCATTTCGCCCACGCTGACGCAAAACCCCGGAACGTTGACGGAGCGCGTGTGCGCGAACCTAGTGGCTGGCGCCTCGTGCCCGACGATGAGATTCGCGACGACCGTGCGCGGCGAGGAGACCCAAACGCGCGTCTCCGGCGCGACAGGGCACGCGGAGTCGACGCCGTTGAGCGGCTCGCGAATGACGCCGCTCGCGAACGATGACGCCGCCCGGTTGGGCTTTCCCGGGCGCACGGTAACCGTGGGCAAGCGCAGGGATCGGCCGTCGAGGTAGCCCTTGCGCGTCATGTCGTAAAGGAGGTACTCGCCGATCGCCTTCTGCGTTCCGTACGAGGTCTGCGGTGTGAGCAGTGCCTCATCGGGCACCGGGTCCGGCAGCGTCCCGCCGAATACGGCAAGGGAACTCGTGTAGACAACCTTGGGCGGTCGGGCGAGACGACGACAGCGCTCCAGCAACGCGCGCATCGCGTCGAGATTGACGCGCATGCCGGTGTCGAACTCCGCCTCGGCCTGTCCGCTCACCACGGCGGCCAGATGGAATACCGTATCGGTGTCGGGGGAGACGACGCGCTCGATCAACGCCATATCGGCTAGGTCTCCGGTCACGACGGAAACACGAGGATCCGACACTTGCGCCGCCACGACGTCGAGCAGAACGAGCTGTCGCACCTCGCGCTCTTCGCCCCGGGCGTCGGTGAGCCTGCCCCGGGCCAGGATGGCGCGGGCGAGTCTGGAACCCAGGAAGCCGGCCGCGCCGGTGATGACGATTCGCATGGGCAAGTCGGGAAGGGGAACCGCTCGGCCGCGAAGCAAGCTTGAATTCGCGCGCGCGTCCCGCGCATTATAAGATGCACGCCGTGCGCTCGAGAATGATCGCAATGCTTTACGCGGGGTTGGGCAGCGGCGAACGATGAGCACGGCATGACGCCGCGAGCCGTCACCGCCCCCGCATTGGCAAGCGTCTGCGCGGCCATTGCGGACGACCTTCCCGCCGTGGTGCCCGGGTTTCTGTCCGCACCCGTAGTCGGCGAGCTCGCCGCCGAGGCGCGGCGCCGCGACGCAGCGGGCGATTTCCGCGCGGCTCGCGTCGGCCGCGGCGAGAGCCGCGCCGAGCGCATCGATATCCGCGGCGACCGGACGCTTTGGCTTGACGAGGCGACGCCGACGAGAGCCGAGGCTCCGCTCTGGCGCGCGCTTGAAGCGCTGCGCGCGGCGCTCAACGCGGCTATGCTGCTCGGCCTGTTCAACTTCGAGGGGCATTACGCGATCTATCCGCCCGGCGCATATTATCGGCGGCATCGCGACCGCTTTCGCGACGACGATGCGCGACTGCTTACCTGCGTGATCTATCTGAACGACCGCTGGACGCGCTTCGACGGCGGAGCGCTGCGCATCTATCTCGGCGGGCGGGACCTTCGCGACGTGCCGCCGGTCGGCGGGACTCTCGTCTGTTTCCCGGCGGAGCGTTACGAGCACGAGGTGCTTCCGGCCAAACGGGACCGGCTCGCGCTC
>DASVFM010000135.1:0-11827 GCA_036380055.1 Casimicrobiaceae bacterium | reverse complement strand
TCAGGGTGATGGTTGCGATCTTGCCCGAGACCGTGTAGTCGAAATGGACGGCCTTGTAGCTCGCCAGCTGGATGCGCTTCATGCTCGTTTCACTCCTTGCGGGACTCAATGTGGAAATCATGGGAGACCTCAACCAGCCATGGTCAACCCGCCGCTGACGCTCAGCACCTGTCCGGTGATGTAGCTCGCCCCGTCGCTCGCGAAGAACACGACGGCGGCGGCGACTTCCGAAGGCTTGCCGAAGCGCCGGAACGGGATCACCTTCTTGAACGCTTCGAGGTGTTTCTCCGGCACGGCGAACAGGAGCGGCGTCTCGGTGGGGCCGGGGCAGACGCAATTCACGTTTATGTTGTAGCGCGCCGTCTCGCGCGCCAGCGACTTGGTGAACGCGATGAGTCCGCCCTTCGCGCCGGAGTAGATCGTCTCGCCCAGGCTGCCCACGCGACCGGCATCGCTCGCGATGTTGACGATCTTCCCGCTGCCGCGCTCCATCATCTTCGGCAGCAGCGCCTTGACGAGCTTCATCGGGCCGACGAAGTTCAGTGCGATCACCTTCTCGGAGAAGTCGTCGGTAGACTCCCAGAACGGTTTCGTCTGTCCCCATCCCGCGCCGTTCACGACGACATCGACGGCGCCGAACTTGGCCTGAACGGCGTCCGCAAACACTGCGATCGACGCGGCATCGGTCATATCGACCGGCAGGAATTCCGCCTTGCCGCCCTTATTTCGAATCGCCCCCGCCGCAGCCTCGCCTTTCTCGCGATTGATGTCCGCGACGACGACTGACGCCCCTGCCTCGGCGAGGGCCTCGGCGGTTGCCTGGCCGATTCCGGATGCTGCCCCGGTAACGATGGCGATCTTGTCTTTGAAGCTCATCGGAGTTCCTTGGTGTGCTCTGGGGTTGACTTCTTGCTGAGAAATTCCGAAACCCTGCGCCGCGTCTCAGGATCGTTGTAAAGGGCACGGGTGGCCTCGATCTCCTCGGCGAATCCGTCGCGGCCCGGATCGCTCTGCGCCGCGACGCAGCGCTTGATGGCGATCAATGCGGCACGGGGCATTGCCGCGATGCGCGCCGCCAGGTCGCTGGTCCAGGCGGCCAGCCGCTCCTGCGGCTGCGCCCACTGAACGAGCCCAAGGCGTTGCGCCTCGGTGCCGCCGACCAGCTCTGCGCCGAGAATCAGGCGTTTCGCGACCGCCGGGCCACAGAGGCGCGTCAGCCGCTGGGTGCCGCCTGCGGCGGGAAGCAGTCCGAGACCAGCTTCGGTGAGACCAAGTCTGGCTTCGGCTGCGGCCACGCGCAGATCGCAGGCCAGCGCAAGCTCCAGGCCGCCACCGACCGCGGCGCCTCCGATCTCGGCGATCGTGACCACGGGAGCGGCCTCCAGACGCTGGAACAGGCGCTGCATGCGCTGCACCGTCGCGATCATGGCTTCGGTCCCGGCCGGCGTCGCGAAACACGATCGCATCGCGGCAAGGTCGGCACCCGCGCAGAAGCTCTTCTGGTGGCTGCGCAGATGTAGCACCGCCACATCAGCGTCCGCGAGCGCTTCGCCGAGCGCGCCCTCAAGGGAGGCGATCAACTCGTCATTGAGCGCATTGACCGGCGGGCGCGCCAATGTCACGACCGCGACGCGATTGACGCGCTCGCTTGTCAGCAGCGCAGTCATGCGATCGCCACCAATCGATCAAGCATCGCCTGATCGCGCAGGAGGTCGCGGCTCGACGCCCGATGCGTTACGCGCCCGCGATTGAGCACGATCGCCTGCTCGGTGAGCTCAAGCGCGATGCGGGCATGCTGTTCCACGATGATCACTGCTAGCTCACCCGAATGCACAAGCTCTTCGATGACCTTGACGACGCCGCGGACGACGACCGGCGCAAGACCCTCCATCGGCTCATCGAGCAGCAGCAGGCTCGGATTAGTCATCAGCGCGCGAGCGATCGCCAGCATCTGCTGCTCGCCACCGGAGAGCTGATTGCCGAAATTGCGCCGCCGCTCCGCAAGCCCGGGAAAGGCCCGGTAGGCGCGAGTGAGATCCCAGGGCCCGGGTCTTGCGACGACCTTCAGATGCTGCTCGACGGTGAGGGATGGAAACATGAGGCGTTCCTGCGGAGCCCACCCCAGGCCAGCCCGCGCACGCAGGTAGGTCGGCGTGCGCGTAATGTTGATGCCCTTGAACAAGAGGCGCCCGCGCTTCAGCGTGGCCAGCCCCATGAGCGTCAGGAGCAGCGTCGTCTTGCCGACACCGTTGCGGCCCAGCAGGGCAAGGCTTCCGCCCACAGCAAGCGAAAACGAAACGCCCTCGAGCACGATTGAATCCCCGTAGCCTGCAACGAGTTCTTCTGCGACCAGGAGCTCCGGCACCTATCACCCCGACCGTCCCGCTAAGATGTCGCGCTCACTGGCGATCCGGCCGCTTCTCCGGTCCGCACAAAGAGTTCGCCGAGCCTCCGACGCAACAGCTTGCCGGTGGCGGTTCGCGGCAGCGTCGCCACCTGCTGCATCCACCGGGGTTGCTGGTGATGCGGCAGGAGCGTGCCCGCGTAGGAGTGGAGCGCCCTCACAGCGCCGGCAGGCGCGTCGGGCTTGAGCACGTAGAAGAAGGCGATCGCGGCAACGCCGTCGTCGTCGGGAAACGAGGTCGCCGCCGCCTCGAGAATGCCCGGAACGGCAATTGACAGATGCTCCTCGAGCTCAGCCAGATTCACCCAGCGACCGCGGATCTTCACCAGCGAGTCCTCGCGTCCGGCGAATCTCCACGCGTCCGGGCCCGCGCGCTCGAACAGATCGGCGGGACAAAACGCGCCGTTCCGGAAGCTCTGGGCATCCGCGTCGGGTCGATGCCAATACCCCAGCGCCAGCGTCGGCGCCTTGATGCGTATGCGCGTCGGTGCCGCGTCGCTCCGCGGCTCCGCCGCCTCGATGGTGACTCCCGGCGCGGCGGTCAGGTGCTCGCCGTCGCCCGCGTTGACCAGAACGAGGTTCAGCGTCTCCGAAGCACCGTACCCGTTGAAGATGCTGATGCCTGTCTGCTTCTGCCATTCCGCGCGCAAGCTCGACGGCAGCGCCTCGCCGGCTGACACGCAGACACGGATGCCATCGGCAGCGAGCTGCGGCGCAAACCCGGATTTCAACAGGTCCCTATACAGCGCCGGAACGCTGAAGAAGACGCTCGGCTTGTGTAAGGCAGCAGTCGCAGCGACGCTCTCCGCAGTCGGCCACTGTGAATCGATGATCACCGTGGCGCCAAGCTTGAGTCCTGCGAACAGGCTGTTGCCCAGTGGATAAGCGAAGAAGAGCTTGGAGCTCGCGAAAATCTGGTCTGTCGCCGTGAGGCGGAGCAACTCGCGCGCAACACTTTCCACGGACAGCGCGAAGCGGTGCGCGTGCACGACGGCCTTCGGCTTGCCGCTGGTTCCCGACGAGTGCGTCCAGAAGGCCGGCGTTTCCTGGGTCACGGGCACCGCCGCCATCGGTGCCGCGCCCTCGGCGTCGCGCCGCCACTCGTCGAGCGTCATGACGCAATCGCGAAATGCCGCCGGAACCTCCTCGCTCGTTTCGGCGAGAATCAAGCGGAATGGCCGCTCCTCGAGAATGAGCCCCCAGTCTTGCGCGGGAATGCGCGGGTTGACGGCTACGGCGACGCCGCCGCCCCACATCGAGCCGAGAAAGGCGCTAACCCAGGGCAAACCGTCGGGCAGCTTGATCGCCACACGCTCGCCCAGGCCGAGCCCGCGCTTCCTCAACACTGACGCCGCCCGGGACGTCTTGTCGCTAAGCGCAGCGTAGGTGACACGTTCAGCGCCGCAAATGACCGCGACATGCTCCGGATGACCGTTCTCGAGCAGCGTCGCTGCGGCGTTCATGATCATGGTCTGGCCTCCAACGCGCTATGCCGCCAGTCTCGCGGTAAGCTCGCGCACCAGTCGCTGCGCAATGACGGCCGCGACCTGGCGCCTGTAGTTTGCCTGCGTAACGGTCGTCCGCATCGGGCTCGCCTGCTTCTGCACAAGCTTTCCTATGACCGCGAGCGTCTCCGCGTCGACGGGGCGGCCCAATAGCGCGTCTGTTCCCTCGAGAACGATCGGTCGGGAGTTGGTGCCGGTGAGGGCAACGCGCATCTCGGATAGAAATCCGTTGCGCAGCGCGAGCGCGCAGGCCACACCCGCCAGCGGGAAGTCGATCGCTCCCCGGACGGCGGCCTTGCGGTATCCGGAGATGAGCCCACCGGAACTTGCCGGGACGAGAACACGCGCGAGCACTTCGTCGCGGGCGAGCGTCAGGTGAGCCGCGCCGTCCTCGCGGTAGAGCTCAGAGAGCGGGATGCGGCGCGTACCGCGGCTCGCGACCAGCTCCACTTCGGCTCTGAGCGCGAGCAACGCCGGCGCGAGATCGCCGCAGAACGGAGCGTGGCAATGCCTGCCCTGCGGAGCGACGTGGCAGATTTCGCCCCCGCGCTTCATGCAGTAGCCATTGGTGGTGCGCCACCATTCGCTCTGGTTGTAGAACACGCAACGCGTGTCGAGACAGAGGTTGCCGGCCACAGTCGCGACGCTGCGGTGGCTGGGAGCCGCGACCGCGCGCGCCGCCTCGGCAATCGCCGGGTAGCTGCGCGCGACGCCTACGTGGGCAGCGAGTGCGGCGAGCGTGACGCCGGCGCCCAGCTCGAGCCCGGTCGAGGACAATTCGATGCGCGCGAAGTCCTGCACGCCGCCGAGGTCGACGAGGACCCGCGGACGCTCGATGCCGCGGCGCATCTTCACCAGCAGGTCCGTCCCTCCCGCGAGGAGCCTGGCGTTTGGCTCGGCGGCGAGCAACGCGGCGGCGTCGGCGATGCTCGCCGGCTGCTTGAGATCGAAACCCGGCATGCGTTCCATGCTCACACCTTGCTGGCCGCGCGGTTCGCCGAAGCGGCAATGCTCGCGTGCAGCCTCTCCTTGCGCTTTCTTGCGTGGATCGCTTCGAGAACGCGATCGGGCGAGGCCGGCAGCTCGGTAAGGCGGATGCCGATGGCGTCGCAGATCGCGTTGGTTAGCGCGGGCGCGAAGCTGTGCAGCGCACCCTCGCTCGCCTCCTTCGCTCCGAACGGCCCGAGCGGATCCCGGCTCTCGACGAGCTTCACCTCGATCGGCGGCGACTCGATGCTCGTCGGGATGCGATAGTCGAGCATGTTGGGTCGCAGCGGGAGGCCTTCGTGGTAGCTCGACTCTTCGGACAGAGCCTGTCCCATGCCCATCCAGACGGCGCCCTGCACCTGTCCTTCCGCGGCAAGCGGGTTGATCGCGAACCCGCAGTCGTGCGCTGCCCACACGCGCTCGACTCTCACGACTCCGGTGTCCTCGTCCACCGCAACCTCGACGACCTGTGCGGCGTACGAGAACCCCGCCGTCGAGCCCACCGCTGCACCACGAAACTTGCCGCCCTGCGTCTCGGGGGGCGCGGACCACGTCCGCGTTACCGTCAGCGGACCGTTGTCCGCCAGCGCCTGCTCGACCGCGCCCGCGAACTCCACGACGCGGTCGGTCCCGGTCGCGCGGCAGCGCTCGCCCTCCCACTCGACGTTGTCGATGCCGACCTCGAGTCGCTTGGCGGCAGCGGCGATCAGGAGTCGTTTCATCTCCTGCGCAGCGCGCAGCGCCGCGTTCCCGACCATGAACGAGACGCGCGACGAATACGACCCGTTGTCCTTCGGCGTGAGCGCGCTGTCGGCGGCGATGATGCGGATCCGCGCCAGCGGCAGCGCGAGCACTTCGGCGACGACCTGCACGAGCAGCGTCGACGAGCCTTGGCCGATGTCGGCGGCGCCCGTGAGCACGGTGATCCCGCCGTCGAAGTCCAGCCTCAGGTTCACCACCGCATGCGGCTCACCGCTCCAATGCACCGGCTTCGCCGAGCCCGAGACGTAATGTGAACAGGCGAGCCCGAGCCCCCGCCCGCGCGGGAGCTTGCCCCTGCGTGCCTTCCAGCCGGAAGCCTGCTCGACCCAATCGAGGCAGGCGGGAATGCCGTACGAGTTAACCTGCAGGTCGTTGATCGTGCGCCACGGCGGCACGATGAGATTTGCGCGCCGCACGGCGAACGGATCGAGGTTGAGCCCGTCGGCCATGACGTCGAGCAGCGATTCGAACGCGTGCCGCGCATCGACCGCGCCATGGCCGCGCATCGCCCCGCACGGCGGCGTGTTCGTGTAGACGCGGCAGCCGCGATACCTGACTGCCGGGATCCGATACAGCGCGTGCAGGAGGGCGCCGGCATAGAGAATGGTCACCAGCCCGTATCCCGCGTAGGCGCCGCCACGCTGGACGATCTCGCAGTCGACCGCGGTGATCTCGCCCGTCTTCTTCATTCCGATCTTGAGGCGGATGTCGGTCTCGGGGCGCCCGCGGTGGGTGAGGAAGCATTCCTCGCGCGTGAGCTCCGTGCGTACCGTGCCGCCGGCCGCGCGCGCCAGCGCCGCCGTGACCATCTCGAAATTGAGCGGCTCGACGCGATGGCCGAACCCGCCGCCGACGAACGGCTTGATCACGCGGATGCGCGAGCTGTCCATGCCCAGACAACGAGCAATCGTGAGGTGCAGGTAGTAGGGGACCTGAGTCACCGACTGCGAGGTGAGACGGTCGTGTTCTCGCTCATAGGTGGCGGCCGATGCGTTGAGCTCGATCTGGCCGTGGCAGACCTCGGCGTAGTGGAAGGTCTGTTCGCGCACGAGGTCCGCGGCGGCGAACCCGCCGTCCACGTCGCCGAAGCTCTGATCGACCTCGCGCTCGATGTTCCGGGGCTTGTTCTCGTGCAGTTGCGCTGCGCCCGCCGCGCGTGCATCGGCGGCGCTGAAATACGCCGGCAGCGGCTCGATGTCGAGCACGATCGCGGCGATCGCAGCCTCCGCGCTCGCTTCGTCGATCGCCGCTACCGCGACCAGCGGCTCGCCGCGATAACGGACCCGACCGCGCGCGAGCGGCCACTCGTTCTGCGCGATGGGGATCACCCCATAGGGCGCTGCGAAATCCTCGCCGGTGAGGATGGCACGCACCCCGGGCAGCGCGCGGGCCGCCGCGGTGTCAATACCGCGGATCACGCCATGCGCGATCGGGCTTCTGAGGATACGGCCGAGCAGCACCTCGCCCAACGGCAGATCCGCTGTATAGCGCGCGCGTCCAGTCACCTTGTCCACGCCGTCGATGAGCGGCGTGCGCTGGCCAACGGCGCCGTGATGTGACCGAACGTGCTCCGCCGTCGCGCTTTCTCGCAATGCGACGGCTTCTGCAGGCCGGTTCATGACTTCAGTCACCCGCCGCGGCCTGTACCGACTCAACGATCTTCACGTAGCCGGTGCAGCGGCACAGGTTGCCAGAGAGCGCCTCGCGGATCTCATGCTCCGTGGGACGCGCGTTGCGGCGAAGCAGCGCCTCGGCCGCCATGATCATCCCGGGCGTGCAGAATCCGCACTGCGTGCCGAGCTTCTCGTGGAACGCTCGCTGTAGCCGGCTCATGCTGCCGTCCGCGGCGAGACCCTCGATCGTTTCAATCTGCCGGCCCGAGCAGGTCGCAGCGAGGGTAATGCACGAAAGACGCGGCTCGCCGTCGACAAGCACAGTGCACGCGCCACACTCGCCCCCGTCGCAACCCTGTTTCGTCCCGGTGAGTCCCGCGGTATCGCGCAGGTAGTCGAGCAGCAGCGTGTTGTCGGCCACCGCGTCCTCGCGGGCGTGGCTATTCAAGGTCAAGGCGAGCAGGCGCTTGGCCATATCAATTCGCCTTCGGCCGCAGATCGCGCACTCGCACTGCCTTGCCCTGCGAGCGCGGAATCTCGTCCAGCTTCTTCACTACCACCTCGGCCGTGAGGCCGATCATCGACTTGATGTGATGAGCGACATCGCGGGCGATCACGTCGAAATTCTCCGGACCGACGCCGCGCCGCGCCTCCACCTCGATCATCATGTGATCGAGGCTGCCGCGGCGGTCGATGACGAGCTGATAATGCGGCGCGATATGCGGCGTTCCGACGAGCACGGCCTCGACCTGCGACGGATACACGTTGACACCGCGGATGATCAGCATGTCGTCGCTCCGGCCCGTTATGCGCAGGATGCGCAGATGCGTCCGGCCGCAACCGCACGGCGCGCGCGTCACCCGGGTGATGTCACGGGTGCGGTAGCGCAGCATCGGCAGAGCTTCCTTGGTGAGCGTGGTGATCACGAGCTCGCCCGCCTGGCCGTCGGGCACCGGGGTGTTGCTCTCGGGATCGATGACTTCGAAAAGGAAGTGGTCCTCCCAGCCGTGCAGCCCCGCACGCTCCTCGCATTCGCACGCCACACCCGGACCCATGATTTCGGACAAGCCGTAGATGTCGATAGCCGTCAGACCGAGCCGGGCCTCAATCTCCCGTCGCATCGCTTCGCTCCAGGGTTCCGCTCCGAACAACCCGATCTCGAGCGCGCTCTGCCGCAAGTCGATCCCCAGGTGCTCGGCCACGTCGGCAATCGCGAGCGCGTAGGAAGGCGTCGCGCACAGCACGCGGGCGCCGAAATCGGCAATCAGCGCGATCTGCCGCTCGGTGGAGCCGCCCGACATCGGCACAACGGTCGCGCCGAGGCGCTCGGCGCCGTAGTGCGCGCCAAGCCCGCCGGTAAACAGCCCGTAGCCGTAGGCGTTGTGGACGAGATCGCCGGGGCGCGCGCCGGCGCAGGCGAACGAGCGCGCCATCAGTTCGGCCCAGGTGCGCAGATCGTTGTCGGTATAGCCGACGACAGTCGGCTTGCCCGTCGTGCCGGACGACGCATGCAGTCGGGCGAGGCCGCTGCGCGGACGGGCGAACAGGCCGAACGGATAGTTATCGCGCAGGTCGGTCTTGAGCGTGAACGGCAGGTGCCGGACGTCGTTGAGGCGGCGAATCTCTTCTGGCTCGACGAACGCGGCGTCGAGCCGGGTGCGGTGGAAGGCTACATTCGCGTAGGCATTCCTCACCGTCGCGCGCAGCCGCTTCACCTGCAGTGCGGCGAGCCGCTCGCGCGGCATCGTCTCGCGCTGAGGCTCGAAGTAGTAGCGCGCCCGGCTTGCCGGGGTCAGTCCGATTTCTGCCATCGTCGTCGCGCCCATGTGCAGTCCTCCTGTCGCTCGCCTTCGGGTCTAGCTCCTCGCACCGCGCACCGGAAAATTCACGAGCGCGAAGCCCTGATTGAATCCCGCGCGTGTGACGATCGCGAGCTTCGTGTACGCGCCGGCCGCCGTCGCCGCCAATCCGGCGATCGCCGCGACCCACAGAACCTGCGTTCCCGCAATCGCGCCGGCGGCGATCACGAAGACGAGCACGAGCGGGACGAGCGTGCCCGCGAGCTGAAGCAGACGCCCGGCGCGATCGAGCGCCGCCAAGGCCCGGGGCGCAGCCACCGGGGCAAGGCGCCGTCGATACGCCAGCCACACGAGCGCGCGCGTGAGTACGATCGCGCCGAAGAGCACGAGCAGCGACAGCGTGCCCGCCTCGTGCAGCGGCAAGGTCAGAAAGAACAGTCCCCCGCCCTCGGCGAGGCCGGTCGCCACGAACAGCGGCGCAAGCAGCGGTTCACGCCAGGCGGGAATCCCTTTGGCCGATTGCAGCATGCGCCCCTGGCAATAGATGAAGGCGAGCGCGAGCGTCGCAGCCGCCCATCGGCAGCCCGGCACGCCTAGCGCGGCGGCAATGCCCGCGGGAAACAGCAACGTCGCAGCGATCGCCTCGCGCGTCATCCACGAGCTGCGCAGATTGAAAAACACGTGCAGAGCGCGCAACGGCCTGCCGAGCTCCGCCCAGACGCAAAGAAGTCCCGTTGCCACCAGAGCCAGCCCAGCCAGCAGCAAGCTACCGAGCGCCGGCTCGGCCGCGCCGGATAGCGTAGTGAAGACGATCAGGCCCGCACCCGCGCCACCGCAGATGAAATTGCCCGCGGCGCGCCAGTCCCAGTTCGTCTGCTGCCAGGGTGAAGGGCCGAAGCTCATGTCTTGTCCCACAGGTAATAGAAGCCCGGCCCGGTGCCGAGCTCTTCGTGCATGCGGAAGTGCCTGTGCTCCGCAAGTAGCCGCGATACATTGCTGTCCGGATCGTCGAGATCGCCGAATGCCATCGCTCCGGAGATGCATGCGTTCGCGCAGGCAGGCGTGGCCTCCGGGTCGACGCCGGGTTTGAGACCCTTCGCCGATCCTACGTCGATGCGATCGACGCAGAACGTGCACTTCGTCGCCACCGCGAGCCGCGCTTCGTCGTGCCGCTTCGTCTCGCTCTGCATCGGCTTGCCGAACGCGAAGATCGCGTGGTTCGTCTTGTAGCGCGCCTGGTAGGGACAGGCGACCGCGCAGTAGCCGCAGCCGATGCACAGGTCGTAGTCGATGGTGACGACGCCGTCGGAACGCTTCTTCGTGGCCTTTGAGGGGCAGACGTGCATGCACGGCGGGTCGTCGCAATGCTGGCAACCCACGGGCACGAACGCGCGGTGGACGTCCGGGTATTGGCCGAATTCCATGTCGAGGACGCGCCGCCACTGCACACCCGGGGGCGTCGCGTTGGCGTGGCGGCACGCGGCCGTGCAAGTCTGGCACCCGACACATCGGCGCAGGTCGGCCACCATCGCCCAGCGCGTCATCGTCTAACCCCTACGGTGCGCGACGAAACGCTCTTGCTCACGCGAACGCGCACGATGTCGGCGCCGGATCCCGTGGCATCGGTGAGATCCATCGACATCGTCGCCAGCGAGTTCAGGCTGGGAACGCCGAAGTCCTTGGCTACGGGCGTGGCCCAATGATCGAACTGGCCGATCATGAGCAGCGTGTCCGGGCGAATGCCCTGTCGCAGCACCGCGCGTCCCCGCACGCTATGCCGTGGCGTCGCAATCTCGACCTGCTCGCCGTCGGCGATGCCGAGAGCCGCGGCCGCGCCCGCGTTCATGACCACGCCGCGGTGGCCCGTGACGTTGTCCGCAACCTCCTTCATGAGCTGCATGCCTGCGTTGCCTCCCCAGGCGTACTGCATGCTGCGCGCAGTGAGGAGCCAGAACGGATAGTCTTGCGGCTTGCCGCCAGCCGTCCCGATCGCGGCTACCCATGGCGCGGCGAAATCCTTCCAAACGGGTAGCGCCTGATACTCTTCAAGCTGCTTGTCCCACCAGCGCATGTCGTGCTCGTGGAGGCGCCGGCCGAGCTCGGCCCCGACCCGTTTGAGCCGTTCCTGGTACGGCATTTCGAAGCGCAGACCTTGCGCCGCCAGCGTCGGGAACAGATACCAGTCGATGCGCGGGAAAGGCTTCGTGTCGAGCCCGTGCTCCCTCCACCAGTCGAGGCCGTGGATCGCCGCGCCGTCGGAGAGCTCGGCGCTCGCCGCGCGGCACACCGCGTCCCAGATCTCCTCGCGCGCATGCGCGCGCTCGACATCGAGCGAGAAGTCGCCATGCTCGCCCTTCAGCGGCACGCCACCCGCGCCCTTGTTGATCGAGGCGTTGTATTGAGCAAGGAGCCCCGTCCGCTGCGCGAGCTCCGTAGCGATGTCAGTGAAATCGCGCGCCTCGCCGCGCGGGGCGACGGCGGGCTGGCGCAACGCAAAGCCCTGCCTATCCCAGAACGACTCGACATATTTCGAGCCTCCGATGCGGATGAGCTGCAGGCTCTCGAGATCGGTCGCGTCGGGCAGGAGGACATCGGCGAAATGATTCGTCTCGTCGCGCGTATAGGCAAAAGCGACTACGAACGGGAAGCGCGCCATCTTCTGCCCCAGCGCGGCGGTGTCCCAGAACGAGATCGCCGGGTTGGTGCGGTAGACGAACCACACCTCGGGCAGCGTGACACGGGGCAGTCCCTTCGGCG